>CAZEIC010000048.1:0-20158 GCA_964512175.1 uncultured Oscillospiraceae bacterium
TGAGCACGTCGGTCATTTCGTTGCCGCGCTCGCCGCAGCCGACGTAGACGATGATGTCCGCGTCCGCCCATTTGGCAAGCTGGTGCTGCACGACCGTTTTTCCCGAACCGAACGGCCCCGGCACGGCGGCGACGCCGCCCGATGCCAGCGGGAAAAACGTGTCGATGACGCGCTGCCCGGTGATCATCGGCGATTGCGGCGACAACTTTTCCTGATACGGCCGTCCGCGGCGCACAGGCCACTTCTGCAGCATCGTCAGCTTGATTTCCTCGCCGTTATCGCCGTCGAGCACGCAAATCACGTCCTCGAGCTTCGCCGCGCCGCGATGGATGCTTTTGACCGTGCCCGAAACGCCGCTTGGCGTCATAATTTTATGGTCGACCACGGCGGACTCCTGCACGCTGCCGAGGATATCGCCCGCGCGCACATGGTCGCCGACGCGCTTTTGCGGCTCGAAGCCCCATTCCTTTTCGCGATTGAGCGACGGAACCTCGATACCGCGCGTGATGCGCTCGCCCGCGATCCTGCGGATCTCCGTCAGCGGGCGCTGGATACCGTCAAAGATGGACTCGATCAGGCCGGGCCCAAGCTCCACCGAAAGCGGAGCGCCCGTGCTCTCGACCGGCTCGCCGGGACCCAGCCCCGAGGTTTCCTCATAGACCTGTATGGACGCGCGATCGCCGCGAAGCTCGATGATCTCGCCGACCAGACGGCTGCCAGATACGCGCACCACGTCGTACATGCGCGCGTCCGCCATGCCGCTGGCGACGATCAAAGGACCGGCGACTTTCACGATGGTTCCCTGCGCCATAATCCATTACTCCTCTTCGTTCAATAGTATGTCCGCGCCGATCGCCTTTTCCACATTGTCCCGGACGCGGCGCATGCCAAAGCCGTTCGTGCCGCGGCTGCCGGGAATGGGGATGATGGAAACGGCGGGGTCGCTCGCGTAGCGCTTGAGCGTTTCAGGCGCTCCCTGCGCGGCGTTTTCCGTCATAAAGATGATGGGAACGCCCTCCGTGACCAGCGTGTGCACGGCGATGCGCGTTTGGTCGGGCGTTTCCGAGCAAAGCACGCGCATGCCCAGCGCGCGAAACGCGAGCACCACGTCGCGCTCGCCGACCACGCCCAGCGAATAGCGTTTTTCAGCCATATAGCTCACGCAGCCTTTCCCGGATGGCTTCCTGCGGGAATTCGTTGATTTTGCCCGCCATAATCAGCCGCACCGCCGCCGCCTCGCGCTCGCGCATCAGCACATAGCCGATGATGCGCTCAATCCTGTCCAAATCGCGCTTGTAGGCGGTGAAGATGGACAGCAGATGGTCGTCCATCAGCTTCTCGAGGTTCGAGAGCTTGCTAGCGTCCAACTGCGCCGTAATGGCGGCGTGATACAATTTCAAACCGTAGCCGTTAACGAGCTGCGGCAGCTTTTCGGGGAATTCATACGCCTTGAGCCACCGGCTTTCGGCGATCGTGCCGCCCGGAATCAGCAGCGATTGGAAGAACGCCGCGTCCTTGCCCATGTGCACGGCGCGCAGCGCCATAACGAGGTTGAGCACGTCCACGCGCGCCATGAAATACCGCCGCGCGGAATCGGCGTGCTTGGGCAAGCGCGAGAAGATTTGACGGTAAAGCGCCTTGTCCAGCGTGATGTCGATGTCCAGCGGGTCGACCTTGACGGCGAGCCGCTTTTCCAGCGCGAGCAGCGCGAGCCGCAGTATCGGGTACAGCTTGTCGTATCGACGGTCGGCGACGGCGTGCGCGAGCATGTCTGTTGAGAACACGCCGCACTGCGACAGCGCGCCCGCGTCCACGCCGAGGCAACGCGCTTTGATGAGCATTTTGAGGTTGCTCACGTCATGGCGGAGCAAAAAGCAGTCCAGCAGCCGTTCGTCCGTCGTCAATTCGCGCGCGAGCCTGCACGCCTCGCGGACGTGATCCGCCGCCATTTTTTCGTAATCCTCGCTCTCCGTCCACCCAAGCTCCTGCAACGTTCGCTGCGCGTCCTCCGCCGTCTGCGCTTGCAGCAAGCGTTCGATCTTTTGCTGATCCAGCGCGTTTTTCTGGAGCACGCTCAAGCGTCCGAGCGCGTAGTAGATGCTCTCTTGCGGCAAGCGCAACCTCACCTTTCCCTTCTATCAATAGCCATGGTCATTCGAACAGCGCCTTCGCTACGTCGCTTTCCAGCGCCATGCGCCCGTCCGCGAGCAGCGCCTCGAACGTGCAGTCCATCACCGCGCCGCCAGAGCGCAGGTGAAAGCCGCGCCCGTCGATTTGCTCGGCGGATAAGGCAACGCCCTGCTGTACGCCTTTCTCGAGCAAAAGCGCGTTCGCTTCCGCCAGAAAAGCGTCGTCGAACCAATCGGGCTGCACGCGCCCGATCAGCAACGCTTCGCCGCCGCGCGCGGCGCGCGCAAGCTCCTTGAGGAAGAAGGCGCGCGCTTCCGTTTTCGGAAGGGATTCGAGGATGCCGAGCGCTTCCCGGAACGCGCCGTCCATCACGGAACGTTTGACGGCGAGCGCCGCTTTCTTGTCCTCCAGTTCCGCCATGCGCCGCATGCGCTCGACCGTTTCCGCGCCCTCGCGCTGCGCGCGCTTTTCCATCGCTTCGCGCTGCGCTTGGATTTGCTCGCGCGACTGGGCGGCGAGTTCGTCCGCGCTTGCCCGCGCGTCGCTCAGCGTCTTTTGCGCCGCCTCGCGCGCGTCCGCGTCGATTTTATCGAGGATGCTTTTTACGTCCATTTTCCTGTTCCTTACAGCTTGATCGCGTTGACCATCAGGAAAGAGGCGACCAGCGCGAAGATGGCGTAGGTCTCAACCATGACCGCCATCATAACGCCTTTGCCCTGCATCTCGGGGCGCTGACCCGTCATGAGCATGCCGGCGGAAGAAACGCGCGCCTGCTTGATGGCGGAGTAATAGCCGACGACTGCGATGGGCAGGCAAGCGACGATGTAGGAGATGCCCTGCTCAAAGGTCACGGGCAGCATCGTGCCGCCGAGCACGTTGGTGTTGATGAGCACGAACACGCCGATGAGCAGACCGTAGATGCCCTGCGTGGCGGGAAGCAACTGGAGCACGAGCAGTTTGCCCGATACGTCCGGGTTCTCGGTGGAGACGCCCGCCGCCGTTTCGCCGGCGAGACCGACGCCGCGGCTCGAGCCGATGCCCGAGAAGATGACGGCCATCGCCGCGCCGAGCAGAGCCAGGATTTGTCCGATAGTCATATGGGTTCCTCCTTGTGATATTGATGGAACGGTTATTTATGAAGCAATCACGGCTCGGTTTGCGGCGAGCGGATGCTTACATACCTTGTCTTGCGGGAAAGCGGCTTGAACGGTTTGCCGCCTTCCTCGTAGAATTTGCCGAAGAACTCGACGTATTGCAGCCGGCAGGCGTGCACATACGCGCCGAGCGCGTTGATGCCGAGGTTGAAGCCGTGGCAGAACAAGAACAGCACGCAGGCAAGCGCTTTCCCAATCAGCCCGCCCGACCAGACCATGCCGATGAGCTGGTTAAACACCATGCCGATGACGCCCGTCGCCAGACCCATGCCGAACAGGCGCAGGTAGGACAGCAAATCGCTGAGCCAGCTCGTGATACCATACAGCGCGCTCAAACCGCCAATCAGCCGTTTGATCGGGTTTTTCCTGTCGCGCGCCGTCATCAGCAAAACGATGACCGCGCCCGCGATGGCAAGGTACTTGCCGATCGTCGCCGTGGCGGGCAGCACCAGCATGCCGATGCCGCACAGCAGCATGATCCAGCTGAGCTGATCCCAAATCGCCGCCAGCGGGTCGCCGCGCTTGATGTTCATGTACGCCGCCACGCCCAAGCCCGCGAACAGGTGAATCGCGCCCATGCCGATGCACACGCCCATGACCAGCAGCGGCTCGCTGACCGAGTCAAGCAGCCACAGCGCGGGCGGCAGCGGGTTATAGCCAAAGACGGTGTTGTAGACAAGCCCCCAGACGATGGTGAACAGACCGCCCATCGTCAGCACCCAGAGCAGCTTGGCGTTTTGCGGCTTGATGCCTTTTTTCTTGATGAACAGCGGAATGCCCAGCGCCATCAGCAGCCCGTAACCCGCGTCGGACAGCATCATGCCAAACAGACAGGCGTAAAATGGCGCCATGACCGCCGTCGGGTCGATGCTGCGGTACGTGGGCAGCGCGTAACCCTCGACGATGGTCTCATACGGCGCGGACAGCTTGCCGTTTTGCAGACGCACGGGCGGTTCCTCGTCCGGCAGCGGGTCGGACATTTCCAGCGCCGCAGCGGGCGAGAGCTTCTTGACCTTCTCCCGCACGAGCGCCGCGACTTCCTCTGGCACCCAGCCGCGCAGCAAGAACACGCTGTCCGTCTCCGCGACGCGCGCGGAGGCTTCGGCGCGTTCCAAATCCATCGTGCGCAGGTCGATGAGGATTTTCAAGCTCTGGATATCGCCTGCCATGCCCGCCATACCGTCGGCAATCTCCGCGCGCTCGGCTTGGACGGCGCTTAATTCAGATTGCAAACTGGCAAGGTATTCGCCGGGCGTGCGCCCCGCGAGCGGCGCGAAGCTCTCCGACTGGAAGCCCGCGCTCTCCAGCGCCGCCAGCGCTTCCTTCTCGCAGGAAGCGTGCGCAGCGACGATCACGCAAACGCCCTCTCGGGTCTCGGACACGACGTCCACCGTGGCAAGCAGCAAGCGCAGCGCGTCTTCCAGCGACGAAAGCGCGCGCGGCGACACCGTGCCCGTGAAAAAGCGCATGCCGCGCGTCGCCCGGAAAGCGTCCGGCGATGCGGTGAGCGCCGCCCACGGCTGGTACTGCATAGCGCTTGCCTGCAGGCGCGCTTCCTGCGAGCGAAGCTCGCCGCCGCGGCGCTCGTAGGCTTCCAGCCGCGAAACGAGCGCGAGCAATTCCTCGCGCCGCGCGTATACGGCGTTTGCCTGCGATTCGTCGATCTCGGGCATCACGCCGAAGGAGATTTTGTTGCTCGTGTCATACTTGGCGAGCATGTCCAGCGCCCATTTGAGGCGCTTGATTTCTTCCTGCGCCGCGAACGCTTCGCCCGACGATTGGGCGATAAAGTCCGCCACTTCGTCAGCCGGCGTTTCGATTTCGACGCAGCCCATACGCTGCATGGCGCGGAGCAGTTGATCACGATCGCTCTTGGGCGCGAGCATCGTGAGGCGCTGCATTTTAACGATCGCCATATCGCAATATCCTCTCCGCAACGAGGCGCGCCGCCTGCGGGATGCGCGCTTCCGCCGCGCGGCGCATATCGCCCAGCGCGCTTTGCTTTTGCGAAGCCTGCGCGGCGATGGCTTTTTCCGTTTCCTCGCGCAGCTTCGTCATGCGCGCCTGATACTCCGCGCGAAGCTCCACGGCGGCGCTACGCTCGCCCGCGAGCGACGCTTCTTTGACGGACTTGACGATCTCATGCGCCTGCACGGCGGCATCCGCGCGGAGCTTGTCCGCCGCGGCTTCCGCCTGCTTGATGCTCTCGAGCCATTCCAGAGCCATGCTCTACGCCTCCATTGCAAAGGTTATTTGGTGCCAAACAGCCTGTCGCCCGCGTCGCCGAGTCCGGGAACGATGTATCCGTGCTCGTTGAGCTTCTCGTCCAGCGCCGCGACGTAGATATCGATATCAGGATGCTCGCGCTGCACGCGCGCGATACCCTCGGGCGCGGCGATGAGGTTGAGCAGGCGGATGTTCATGCAGTTGCGTTGCTTGATGAAGCGAATCGCGGCGGACGCGCTGCCGCCAGTGGCAAGCATCGGGTCGAGCACGATCAGCTCGCGCTGCTCGGCGTCCGCCGGGAGCTTGCAGTAATATTCGACCGGCTCGAGCGTCTGCGGGTCGCGGTACAGACCGATGTGCCCGACCTTGGCGTTGGGGATCAGCCGCGTGATGCCGTCCACCATGCCAAGCCCCGCGCGCAGGATGGGGATGATGCCGATGGGCTTGCCTGCGAGCGCGCGCGTTTTGGTCACGCAGATGGGTGTTTCGATTTCGATTTCCTCGGTGGGCAGGTCGCGCGTGACTTCGAAGACCATCAGCATGGAAATTTCGTCCAGAAGCTCGCGGAACTCTTTCGTGCCGGTTTCTTTGTTGCGCATGATGCTGAGCTTATGCTGGATCAGCGGATGATCGAACACATGAACCTTTCCCATGACCTGTTCCACCCTTTCGTGCGTTAGTTTCTTCCTGTTAAATGTATTCTGCTCAAAAACCCATTCTATGATATTATACATACATTTGCCTGTGATGGCAAGGCTTTTTTCGTTGATTCCTCCGACAAATTTCGCGAGCGCCCGCGCGCGCGCATTTCCTACTTCCCCGCGCGCTTGCGGACGGGCGGCAGCGTCCTGCCGGGACGCTCGGCGGCAAGCGGCGTTTGCTCGTCCTCGTCCCTGCGCGCGAAGTACCCTTCCGAGCGGAAGCTGTACACCGTCCTGTCGCTGACGATGATGTGGTCAAAGAGCATGATCTGTACGGGCTCGAGCATGCGCGAAAGTTCCATCGTCACATCGATATCCTCCCGCGACGGCGATGGATCGCCGCCTGGATGGTTGTGCGCGAGGATCACGCCGCGGGCGTTGTGGTTCATGGCGGATGCCAGCAGGTTGCGCGGATAGACCGCGACCTCGCTGACCGAGCCCTCGGCAATCTTTTCGGTGTGCGTCACGCGCATATTTCCATTGAGGCAAATGAGGAAAAACGTTTCCATCCGCCTGCCCTGCAGCAGCGCGCGGCACAGCGCGATGGCGTCGCGGATATTGCCGATGGCAGGTCTTTCTTCCAGAAGCTGCGTTTGGTACACGCGATACACGGGCAGCAGCATGGCAAGCAGCGTCGCGGCGTTTTCGCCGATACCCTTGACTTGCGTAAGGCTCATGCGGTCGGCTTCCAGCACGCCGCGAAGCGAGCCGAAATGGTCGATCAGGCGGTGCGCCAAATCGTTGGTGTTGACGCGCGGAATGGCAAACGTCAGCAGCAGCTCGAGGATCTCATGCTGCGCGAAGCCGTCGAGCGAGTTCGCCTGGAAGCGCTCACGCAGGCGTTTTCTGTGACCGTCGTGTTCCATCGGGCATCTCCCCCGTTTCATTCGTGCGCGGCATATGTTATTTGTCCATCAGCGCGCGCATGCGCGCGACCGCCGTTTCGCCGCCCGACGACAGCAGCTCGACGCTTCCGCCGACCGTCGCCGCGTTGAGCAGGCATTTTTCGGAAAGCGCGTCGCGGAGTGCGGAGATCGAATCGTCGTACCCGTCGATGACGCGGGTATCGGCGCTGAAAAAGCCCTGTATCGCGTCGCGCAGGAAGGCGTAATGCGTGCAGCCGAGCACCACCACGTCCACGCGCATGTCAAGGTACGGCGACAACAGCCGCGTAAGGAACGCGCACAGCGCGTCGGAATTCGTGTCCCCGCGCTCGACAAAGTCCATCAGCCCCGGGCAGGGAAGCGAAATGGCGTGCTCGCCGTATTGCGCGAATAACGCCGCGTATGTGGGCGTATTGAGCGTGACGGGCGTTGCCATGACCAGAATCGCGCCGTCCCTTCGCATGCGCGCAGCGCGGCCGAGCGCTGGCGTAACGCCGACGACGGGGATCGGCAGCCTGTCGCGGAGCAGGCTCGCGGAAGCGCAGGTCGCGGTATTGCAGGCGACCAGAAGCGCCTTGATGCCGCGCGCGAGCAGCTTGTCCGCCGCGCGGAGCGACAGCGCCCGCACCTGCTCCTGCGTTTTTACGCCATACGGCGCGTTCGCGGTGTCGGCATAATATAGGAAGCGTTCGCCGGGCAGCGCGCGTCTCGCCGCCTGCAGCACGCTCAAGCCACCGATGCCGGAATCGAACATGCCGATCGGTCTTCGTATATCGTCCAGCGGAACGTCACCCCCTGTCGCCCTTATTTTACTTGCTTTCCGTCTCGGGCGCAAGGGGAAGATTGTCAAAAAACTCGCAAATCGCGTGCGCGAGGTACGGCATGCTTGCCAGCGCCTCTTCCAGCGTGTTGCGGTTGTTGCCCGCCTCAATCAACACGCAGTTGGGCGCGACATGCTGGTTGTAACGTCCGCTTTTGACGGCGATCTCGCGACAGAGCCCGTCCGCCTGCCGGTTCAGGCTGTCGGTCAGCAGCCGTGCGACCGCGAGGTTGTTCTCCCACGCGGGGCGATCGGTAAAGCCCGCGCCCGTCTGCCCCGTACCCTTGCCGATGAGCACCATGAGCCGCGCAAGCTGCGTGTCGCCAGCGCTCGCCGTCTGCCCGCCCGGGATGCCGGCGGAATACGCGTCGCGGTGCAGGTCGATATACAGATCGTAGCGCTCCCCGGCTGAGAGCTTTTCCTCGAGCATCTCCAGCGATCGCGCGTAGGCGGTCGACAGCAGCGGCGGCTCGAACGCTTCCGTCACATGCGTGACCTCGATGCCCGCCGCGCGCAGCAGCGCCGCCAATTCCTTGCCGACGCGCACGACGTTGCGCTCGCTATCGCGCGTGCGCCATTTCTCGGTCTGCTGGTAGGCGTATTGCTCGGTCGGCTGATACGCCTCGAACGTGTGCGTATGATAAATCAGTACGCGCGCGGGCGTTTCACGGAAGCTTGCGGAGAGCACGTCGATGGTAAAGCCATCTTGCGATTCGGTCGGCGCGGACGCCGCAAACGCCGCGACCGCTTCCTCCTCGCGCGCGGTGAGCAGCCTGCCGGAAAAAATGCCCAACGCGAGCAGCACCATTACAGCGCCCGCCGCCCATCGTTTCACGTCGCCCGCGTGCCAGACACAAAAGCGCATCAGCATCCCCCCGAAAGCAGCTATATGCGCGAGAACGCTCAATCATACATCAACAGCGTCAGTTCGCCGCCCGTCAGGCGCGGCTGCAGCGCCATGTTGATGCCCAGCGCCAGCACCTGCGCGATGCGCCCGACCATGTCGTCCACCTCGCGCGGCGTGACGACCATATCGCACAGCGGCGACGCGACCTGCGACACCAGCGCGTCCAGCGCCTCCTCGTGCTCGTCCTGTCCAAGCCCCAGTTCACGCGTGAGCTGCGAAAGCGCGTCGCGGGCAATGACCGTCGCGTAGACGACCATCGGCACGCCCAGCGCGATGACGGGCAAGCCCATCGTCTCGCGCGTCAGCCCAGCGCGGTGGTTGCCTACGCCGCTGCCGGGCAATATACCGGTATCGGTGATCTGCACGGTCGCGCCGATGCGCGCCGTCTCGCGCGCCGCGAGCGCGTCGATGGCGATGACGGCGGCAGGATGCACGCGCTCCGCCATGCCCATGACCATCTCGGCGGTCTCCATGCCCGTCACGCCGAGCACGCCGGGCGAAATCGCGCATACGCCGCGCAGCCTGCCGCACAGCTCCGTCTGCATCGCCGCCTTTAGATGACGCGTCACCAGCATGCGCTCGACGACGTGCGCGCCCAGCGCGTCCGCCGTGATGCGCCGGTTGCCCAGCCCGATGACCAGCACGTCGCCCTCGGGCGGCAGCATATTGCCGATCGCCGCGCCGATCTGCTTGGCGAGCGCTTTTCTGCGCGCGGCGGAAGCGCCCGCGATGCTCTCGTCGCACAGCGTGATATACCGTCCGCGCGCTTTCCCCAGCGCCGCCGCCGCTTCGTCGGTCGTCACGTCCACCTGATGAACGGTCACGCCGTCCGCCTTGCGCGTGCTGACTGCGACGCCGTCCAGCCCGGTCGCGCCCGCGCTGGACTCCATGGCAAGGTCTGTCCGCACCTGCATCAAGCCATCACCCCAGATTGAGTATGAACAATTCCCCGCGTTTTAACCGCAGCGTTATCGTTTACAAAGCCAATCATAAAATCGCGGTTAGCGATTTTCACAAACTTTCCGGGGGTATCGGGGGCGAAGCCACCGATATAGTTCCGCAGAACCGGCTTTGCCGGTTCGAGGCGCAGGCGACAGCCTGTTTCCTTGCGCGATTTTCGCCCGGGAGGCTCCCGCAGGAGCCGAGAGAAAATCGCGTTCCGAACAAAGGGGCGTCTCCCGCCCCTTTGTTCGCAGGGCAATCGTGCAAGCGATTGCCCTGGATTTAACCGTTCCTTGACAAGCCGTTGAAAATAAGGGATAATAATACTGGGGCGGGAGGAACTTTCGCCATGAGTACGCTAAAAGGAGGCGACGCCATGCCTATCGAGCACATCATCACGCAGGTCGCGCGCGGCGGCGTCGCTTGGAAAAACGGCGTGAAACCGGGCGACGCGCTGATAGCGGTCGACGGCGAGCCCATCCTCGACCATATCGACTATCAGGCGCTGACGAGCAAAAAGCGCTTTGTCATGACGATCCGGCGCGCGTCCGGCGAGGAAGAAAAGATCGTGGTCGCAAAGCGCGGCGACGCGCCGATGGGAATGGCATTCGGCGAATCCATGCAGTGCAACGCGCGCGCGTGCAGAAACCACTGCGTTTTCTGTTTCATCGACCAGATGCCGCCCGGGCTGCGCTCGCCCCTGTACGTCAAGGACGACGACTGGCGGCTGTCGGTCATGATGGGCAACTACATCACGCTCACGAACGTGGACGACGCGGAATTTTCGCGCATCCTCAAGCGCAAGGCAAGCCCGCTGTATATCTCCGTGCACGCCGTAAACCCCGAAACGCGCGTCCGCATGATGCGCAATCCCGCCGCCGCGGCGCTCATGCCGCGTTTGCACGCACTGGCGGAAAGCGGCATTTCCTTCCATTGCCAAATCGTGCTTTGCCCCGGCATCAACGACGGCGAGGTGCTTTCCGATACGCTCTCGCAGCTCTCGGCGCTCTATCCCGCCGCGCGCTCGGCGGCGCTCGTGCCCGTCGGGCTGACGCGCTTTCGCGAAGGACTGGCGGCGCTTACGCCGTTTGACGGCGAGAAAGCGCGCGCCGTGCTCGACCAATGCCAAACGTGGCAGCAAAAATGCCTCGCCAGCATCGGCACGCACTTTGTGTATGCCGCCGACGAACTCTACTGCCTTGCCGGGCGCGAACTGCCGAGCGACGCGGAGTACGAGGGCTATCCGCAGATCGAGAACGGCGTGGGGCTGCTGCGCCAGTTCGAGCGCGGGCTGCGCGAGGCGCGCGAAAGCGGCGAATACGATACGGCGAACGCACGGCGCGTGCTGATCGCGTGCGGCGCGTCGGTCGCGCCCGTCATGCGGGGGTGGATGGTGCGATACGCGCCCGAGGGCGCGCAAGTCACGGTACAGGCGATTCGCAACGCGTTCTTTGGCGAGAGCGTGACGGTAACGGGACTGCTGACGGGCGGGGATATTCTGGCGCAGGTGCAAGGCGTGCAAACCGACGAGCTGCTAATTTGCCGCAACACGCTGCGCGCAGAGGGCGATATCTTTTTGGACGGCATGACGCTGGCGGACTTTCGCGCGGCGCTGCCCTTTCCTGTTACGGTGGTCGAAAATGACGGAGAAGCGCTCCTGCGGGCGCTGATGGGAGAAGCATAAAGTATGGCATCGCAAAAACCGCTGGTCGCCATCGTCGGCAGACCGAACGTCGGGAAATCCACATTCTTCAATAAAATCGCGGGGCATCGCGTGGCGATCGTCGAGGACACCCCGGGCGTTACGCGCGACCGCATCTACGCCGACGTGGAATGGCAGGGGCGCGAGTTCACGCTGATCGACACGGGCGGCATCGACCCCAAGAGCGAGGACGTGCTGCTTTCGCAGATGCGCCGTCAGGCGGAAATCGCCATCGACACGGCGGACGTTATCTGCTTTTTCGTGGACGCGCGCGACGGGCTCGTACCAGACGACGAGGACGTGGCGGCGCTGCTGCGCGCGACGAAAAAGCCCGTGCTGCTGGTCGTCAACAAGCTCGACCACGCGGGGCTGAACGACGCGCTGTACGAGTATTACGCGCTGGGGCTTGGCGACCCCATCGCCATCTCCGCCGCGAACATGCTGGGGCTTGGCGACCTGCTGGAGGAAATCACTAAGCTGCTGCCGCCGCGCGAGGACGCGGACGAGGACGAGCGCCGTGCCGTGCAGATCGCCGTCGTCGGGCGGCCCAACGTCGGTAAAAGTTCGCTCACAAACCGCCTGTTGGGGCAGGAGCGCGCGATGGTCAGCGATATCCCCGGCACGACGCGCGACGCGCTGGATACCTTGCTCGAATCCGAGGACGGCACGCTGTACAACATCATCGATACCGCCGGCATCCGCCGCAAGCGCGCGGTGCAGGACGCTTCGCTCGAGCGATACAGCGTGCTGCGCAGCATTGCCGCCATTGGCAGGTGCGACGTGGCGCTGCTGTTGATCGACGCGGTGGACGGCGTGACCGAGCAGGACACCAAAATCGCGGGCATCATCCGCGAGGAGGGCAAAGCCGCCGTCGTCGTCGTCAACAAATGGGACGCGCTTGAAAAGGAAACAGGCACGCTCGAAGCATTCCGGAAAGATGTGCTCGAACAGTTGAAATTCATGGACTACGCGCCCGTGCTGTTCATTTCCGCGCTGACGGGGCAAAGGACACATACCGTGCTCGAGACGGTCGATCAGGTGTACGCGCAGGCGGGCAAGCGCGTGCCCACGGGCGCGCTCAACGATGTGCTCGGCGACGCGCAGATCGCGCTGCAGCCGCCCATGACGGGCGGGCGCAGGCTGCGCGTGTATTACGGCACGCAGCAGAGCGTCTTCCCGCCGACCTTCCTCCTCTTTATCAACGACGAAGCGCTCATGCACTTTTCGTATGAGCGCTATCTGGAGAACCAGCTCCGCAAGGCGTTCGACTTCACCGGAACGCCCATCCGGATGGTACTACGAGAGAAAGAGCGTCCGCAATGAACGGACGGACGGGAGCTGCCGGATGGATTGGTTAAAACTCTTGTTGTGCGTCCCTATCGGTTACCTGCTCGGCTGCATCTCCACGGGCATATTGCTGACGCGGCGGCAGGGCGTGGACATCCGCGCCGTCGGCAGCAAAAACACGGGCGCGAGCAACGTACTGCGCGTGCTGGGGCTGAAACTTGGGCTGATCACCTTTCTGGGCGATTTCCTCAAGACCGTCGCCGCCATTGCGCTCGGGCTGTGGCTCGCGGGGCGCGAAGGCGGCATGCTGGCGGCGTTGTTCGCGGTCGTCGGGCATAACTGGCCCGTATTCTATCAGTTCAAGGGCGGCAAGGGCGTGGCGTGTTCATGCGCCGTGCTGCTCGTGCTGTTTCCGTGGCAAGGCGCGGTTGCCATCGCCGCGTGCGTCGGCGTGATCGCGCTCACGCGGTATATCTCGCTCGGCAGCCTGACGATGCTGACGGTCTATTCGGTGCTCATCGTGCTCACGGTCAACGTCTGGCCGGTCGGCGCGTGGTCGGCGTTACTGCTCGCGCTCAGCGTGCTTCGACATAAAGCGAACATCCAGCGCCTGTTAAGCGGCACGGAAAACAAGATTTCTATTAAAAAATGACATATTTCGCGTAATTATTTATGCAAATTGTTTAACGTGAAACAATTCAGCCCGCGCAAGACGGGCACGCAGCGCAGCCGCCTTCGCCCGTTTCGCGCAGGGAGGCGGGCATCGCGTCGCCAACTGCGCGCATAGCGTCGATCAACTCGTCCGGTGGGATGGGGCAAGCGATACCTGCGAGCGCGAGATCGGCGGCGGCAAAGGCGACCGCCGTGCCCGCGACGTTGCGATATACGCACGGGATCTCCACCAGTCCGCGCACCGGGTCGCACACCAGCCCGAGCGAATTCATCACCGCGAAGCCGCAAGCGTCGCACGACTGCTTGGCGTTGCCGCCGCGCAGGTAAACCAGCGCCGCCGCCGTCATCGCCGCCGCCGTGCCACACTCCGCCTGACATCCGCCCTCCGCGCCCGATATGCTCGCACGGCTGGCGATCACGCGCCCGATGGCAGCGGCGACGAACATGGCGGAGATCAGCGCGTCGTCTTGCAGCGCGTATTCCTCCTGCGCGGTCAATAGCGCGGCGGGCAGTATACCGCAAGCGCCCGCCGTCGGCGCGGCGACGATGCGCCCCATCGCGGCGTTGCATTCGGCGACGGCGAGCGCCCGCGCGCACGCCTTCCCCAGCAGCGTCCCGCCCGCCGTCTTTCCGGCGATCGCCGCGTCGAAGTATAGCGGCGCGCGCCCGCCCGTCATGCCCGACAGCGAGCGCAGCGCCCTGTCCATGCCGCGCTCGCACGCGCCGCGCATGACGGACAGCGCCTCGCGCATGCCCGCCTTCAGCGTTTCTTCCGGCACGCGGTCGCAAAGCGCCTGCTCCCGCAGCGTGATTTGCGCGATATCCTCGGTTTTCGCGGCGCTGATAAGCGCCTTCAATGAATATTCCATACGCTATATCCTGTCTAGCAGCGTGACGCTTCGCACGCTTTTTCGCGCGCGCAGCGTACACAAAAGCTCGGGCGCGGGCGTTTCGTCCAGTTCGAGCGCCATGACCGCCTCTCCCCCGGCTTCGCGGCGGAACACGCGCATTGTGGCGATATTGACCATCGCGGCGGCAAGCGTCACGCTCACGTCTGCGATCGCGCCCGGCGTGTCGGTATGCTGGATGATCAGCGTCACCGCCTCGCCCGAAAAGCCGACCTCCAAGCCGTTCAAATACTGCACGCGGATGCTCCCGCCGCCGACTGACGCCGCCTGCACGGTCACACGCTTGCCGCTTGCCGCCTGCGCCTCGATGACGACGGTGTTCGGGTGCGCGCCGCGCAGGCGCACGGTATGGAACACGATTTCCAAGCCCTGCGCCTCGGCGAGCGCGAGGCTGTCGCGCAGCCGATCGTCGGCGACGTCCATGTCCATCAGCCCGCCGACGATGGCGCGGTCCGTGCCGTGCCCTTGGTACGTCATGGCGAACGAGCCGTGCAGCCCGATATCCGCGCGCACGGGCGTTTCGCCCAGCAGCTTGCGCGTCACGCGCCCGATGCGCGCCGCGCCCGCCGTGTGCGAGCTGGACGGTCCTATCATGATAGGACCGATGATGTCAAACACATGCAAGGTAACGCGTTCTCCTTACCGATTAATCGTTCATTGCCGACGCGGCTTCCCACGCCGCCTTTAGCTGCGGGTCCGCCATTTCGCCCAGCGCGAAATACACGCCGCTCAATTCTTCCGGCATGGCGACCTCGATATCGGGCGCGATGCCGATTTCGTGCACGGGGTTGCCCAGCGGCGTGAAATACTGCGCCACCGTGAACTGGAAGCCCGCTTCCGCGTCCTCGTCGCTCGTTTCCAGCGCGATGACATACTGGATGATGCCCTTGCCGAACGTCGTCGTGCCGACGATCTTCGCGCGCCCGTAGTCCTTGAGCGCGCCCGAGAGGATCTCACTGGTGGACGCGGAGTTTTCGTTGACCAGCAGCACCAGCGGGATATCGTCGCGGCCCTCGGTCGCGTACAGCTTGTCCTGATTGCCCGCGCGATCCTGCTCGTAGACGATCAGCTCTTTGTCCAGAAACAGATCGGCAATCGCAACGCCGTCGTCCACCCAACCGCCCGGGTTGTCGCGCAGATCGACGACCAGCGCCGTCGCGCCCTGCTCCTCGAGCGCCGTCAGCGCCTTCTCGAACGCCTCGGCGCAGTCGCCCGCGAACTCGTACAGGCAGATATAGCCCACGTTGTCGTCGAGCATCGCGTATTCCAGACGGTTCATTTTGATGATCGCGCGCTCGATATCGAACTCCAAAATCTCGCCGTCGCGGCGCACCGAGATGTGCACGCTCTCGCCCGTGCGCCCGCGCATAATGTTCACGGCGTTTTGCATGGTGTAGGCGGTCACTTCGATGTCCTCCACCATGTAAAACACGTCGCCCTTGCGCACGCCCGCGGCCTCGGCGGGCGTGTCCTTGAACACGCGCGTGATCGTCACCGACAAATCGTCCGCGTTGCCCAGCATCTGTACGCCGATGCCCGCGTACTCGCCTTCGTCATCCGCCCAGAGGTCGCTCCACTCCTGCGGGGAATAGTAGAAAGAATATGGGTCTTCCAGACCATAGAGCAGCCCGCGCGTCGCCATTTCGAGCATCTTGTCGGTGTCCGGCTCGACATAGTAGTATTCCTGAATATACTGGTAGATTTCCTCGAGCTGCTTATATTTTTGAAGCTGCTCGTATTCCTCGCGCGGGATGGTCACAGTGTCCTGATTTTTGCTGAACAGCCCGCCCAGGATGCCGGAGAGGTCGAACGCTCGCGCGTCATCCACATAGGCGACCATGGGAAGCGCCAGCAGCACGACCAACACGGCGACAAGGATTCTCTTTTTCATTCGCGCAGCTCCTTACTCAGTCTTTTTGGCTCTGTTGCTCATACATTTCTTCATTTCGAGCAGCATCTTGAAGGTGACGGCGTCCTCGAACTTGCGAAGGTCGAGCCCGACCTGCCTTTGCACCTTGTCCAGCCTGTACACCAGCGTGTTTCTGTGGATGAACAGCTGCCGCGCGGTGTCGGAAAGGTTGAGGTCTTTCTTGAAGAACATTTCGATGGTGAACAGCATCTCCTCGCTGAACAGACGCGCCGTGTGGCGGTTGAACAGCAGGTCATGGTAATGCGCCGCAGTATCGGCGGGCAGGTCGGACAGGAAACGCTCCAGCAGCATCGTGCTGTAGACATGCACGGTATCGTCCGCGCGGTACACGCGCCCGATCTCGATCGCCCTGCGCGCCTGCCGGTAGCTCGCGTGCAGTTCGTCCAGCCCCTGCGCGCTCTCGCCGATGCCGATGGTCACGGGCAGCCCCGTCTCCCCCAGCAGCGTTTCCTGCGCAGCGCAGGCGTATTGCTTGAGCTCGTCCATGTCCTCGACCGCGACGACGTCCTTGATGAGCGCCGCCGTGTGCTTGTCCATCGGTACGAGCACGTCGCTCGCCGCCTGCGGCAGGATCTCGCCGAGGATATCGCACGCGCTGCTTTGCCGCACCTGCACCATATGGAACAGCAGCACGCACCTTGGCGTTGCGGCGGGGATCTGGTATTCGCTGATGGCTGCGTCCATCTCGGCGACCGACAGCTCGTTTTGCAGTATGCGCCGATATGCGCCCGTCAACGCGCTTTCTCCGCTGCGGGTCGCGCCGAGCGCGGCAATCAGCGCGCAGGCGAGCAACAACGCGTCCTTGCTCGCGCCGCGCTGGTCGTCGGGCGCCATGAGCACGATGTCGTCGTCCTTGACGGGCTTAATAAATAAATGCTCGCCCGCCGACAGCATGCCGCCCTTTTCCAAATGTTCGGGAAGCTGGCAGCGCGCGCCGTCGGCTGGAATCAGCGTGTTTCCCTCTGTGTCCAGCAGCATCAGTCTCGTCTGAAGCTGCGAAAAAACCGCCTGTATCTGCGGAATGCACCGACTGTCCATGTGCGCAAAGCTCCTTTCCGATATCCGACCCGTTATCTATCGGCTTACGAAGCCGAGTATACCATATTTTGTACGCGATGGGAAGCGCATACGGCAATTTTTCCGGGCAATCGCGTCGCGATTGCCCTGCGAACAAAGGGGCGGGAGACGCCCCTTTGTTCGGAACGCGATTTTCTCTCGGCTCCTGCGGGAGCCTCCCGGGCGAAAATCGCGCAAGGAAGCAGGCTGTCGCCTGCTCCTCGGGGCGGCAAACCCGCCCCTGCGGAATTGAATCGGTGGCTTCGCCCCCGATACCCCCGAAAGATTGTGAAAATCGCTGACCGCGATTTTTGATTGGGTTCGTAAGCAATATGCATACGGCAATTTTTCGCATAATCGCGGCGTTTATGGGCGAACATAGCGATATCCCTGATGAAACCGGAGGAATGAACCATGTCGGTTGGCATGCTGGTATTGACGGTCGTTTCCGTGCTGATCCTCTTTGGCGTAGCGCAGCGCGTGTTGGACAAAATGCGCTTGAGCGACACGGCGGCGCTGATCATCGCGGCGGCGATCTTCTTTGGCGGGCTGATTCCCAATATCCCCATTGGCAGCGTGCGCGTGAACGTCGGCGGCGCGCTCGTGCCGGTCGGCGTATGCGTGTGGCTGCTGATCAAAGCCGAGACCGGGAAGGAAAAGGCGCGCGCGCTCATCGGCTCGGTGCTGACGGGCGCGATCGTGTTCGCCTGCGGGCTGTTTATGCCCAACGAACCTGAAAGCATCATGATCGACCCGAATTATCTGTATGGATTGATTGGCGGTGTGGTCGCCTATGTGCTCGGTCGCTCGCGGCGCGCGGCGTTCATCTGCGGCGTGCTGGGCGTGCTGCTTGCCGATACCGCGACCGCCTTCCTGAACTGGTCGCGCGGGGTCGATCAGGCGCTTGTGCTGGGCGGCGCGGGCGCCGTGGACGCCGTGGTCATCTCGGGCATCCTCGCGGTGCTGCTGGCGGAGCTGATCGGCGAGATCATCGAGCGCATGGCGCGCCCCAAGAACCGCGAAAACAAAGACTCCGTCTATTCGCCTGTCAGGGAGGGCGGCGATCAATGAAAATGGTATGGATCGCGCTGCTTTTGCTGGCGTTCCCGGTGTTTGCCATGGCGGACGAGGAGGACGCGCTCTTTACGCTGAAAGACGCGGCGGGCAAGACAATCACCATGCTCGCGGGCGTGCCCGAGAAAGGCGACGAATACATCGCGGGCGACAACGCGCATTACCGCGTGTCGTCGGTCGATGAAAACGCCAAGACCGCCGCGCTGGAATTGGTGGGGCAGTACGCCATGCCCGACGTGTCGTGGCTGTCGGAGGACGCTTCCCTGCCCGTCTCCGCCGCGCGGAAAGCCATCGCCATCTACTGCACGCACTCCGACGAAAGCTACAAGCCCACCGACGGCGTGACGAGCGACGAGGAGCGCGGCGGCATTTACGACGTGGCGGAGGCGCTCAAGGAGGCGCTCGAGGCAAAGGGCGTGACGGTCTATTATGACGATTCGACGCATTTTCCGCACGATGCGGGCGCGTACCGCAGGAGCAGGTCGACCGCCACGGAGCTGCTCGGCGAGGGCGTGGACGCCATATTGGATATCCACCGAGACGGCATCCCCGACCCGGACGAGTATACCGCCAACGTCGGCGACGAAAGAACGACCAAGGTGCGCCTGCTCGTCGGCAGAGCGAATCAAAACGCCGAAACGAACAAGGCGTTCGCCGCGCAGATCAAGGCGATCGCCGACAAGACGCACCCCGGGCTGATCAAAGACATCTACATCGGGAAAGGCTCGTATAACCAAGACCTCGCGCCCAACGCCATACTGCTGGAGTTCGGCACGTACACGCTTTCCAAGGAACGCGCCATCACCTCCACCAAGTACATGGCGGACGTGCTCTACCGCGCGCTGTACGGCGGCGTGACGGGCGCGGCGGGCGCGAGCGACGTGCAATACCGCAACAGCGCGAGCGCGGAGAGCGAATCGGGCGCGTGGAAGGGCACGGCGTGGGTCGTCGGCATCGGCGTGGTCGGGCTGCTGGCGTTCGGGCTTGCCGCCTCGGGCAAAGGGCGGCTCGCCGTGCAAAAGGCGGTCGGCTCGCTGCGCGAAATGACGCTCGGCTGGTTCGGCGGAAAACGCCGCTAACGCTTCTGTCTCCCCGTTTTCGCCGTCCTTTTGCCCGAATTTCTGGGTAAACGCTTTCAATCGCGCGCGTTTTGTGATATACTATGCTTGATACCGCGCACAGGCAGACGGACAAAAGAGGTGTTCTCGATGACAAGCGGCACCCCGGAAACACGGTCGGCAAACATCGCTCCGGGCACGCATCTGGCGGACGCGATCCTCACGCTGCATTCGCGTGAGGAAGTTTGCCGTTTTTTGGAGGATGTCTGCACGATACAGGAGATCAAGAGCATAGAACAGCGGCTCGAGGTCGCCGGGATGCTGGATCAGGGCGTTACCTTCGCGCGCATCTCCGACGCGACCGGCGCGAGCACGGCGACCATCAGCCGCGTCAACAAGGCGCTTCGGTACGGCGCGAACGGATACGGGCTGGTACTGTCCCGAATGAACACAGATGAGGAAAAAGGCAAATGAACTTAAACGATCTGAACAATATGCAGAGACTGGCGGCTGAAACGCTCGAGGGGCCGGTGCTGATCCTCGCGGGCGCGGGCACCGGCAAGACGCGCACGCTGACCTACCGCGTGGCGAACCTGCTAGAGCACGGCGTGCCGGCATACCAGATATTGGCGTTGACGTTCACCAACAAAGCGGCGCGCGAAATGCGCGAGCGCATCGCGGCGCTGGTGGGCGAGGACGCGGCGGCG
>CAZEIC010000049.1:0-19967 GCA_964512175.1 uncultured Oscillospiraceae bacterium
GTGCTTGTGTACATTTTCGGTGTTCGGTTCATGCAGGACGGGCTGCTACTGGCGGACCTTTTGCTGATCCTGTGGTACATCGGCAGGTTCTGGGAGCCGCTGAACACGCTGTCGAACTTTTATAACAGCCTGCTGACAGCCGCCGCCTCGATGGAGCGCATCTTTGAAATCATGGACACGCCTTCCGAAATTCAGGATAAACAGGCTGCGGAAACGCTGCCGCCCATCGACGGGCGCGTGACTTTCGACGACGTGACGTTCTCCTACGACGCGGAGAAGACGGTGCTCAAGAACGTTTCCTTTGAAATCAAGCCCGGACAGACGGTCGCGCTGGTCGGTCCGACGGGCGCGGGCAAGTCCACCGTCGTCAACCTTGTCAGCCGTTTTTACGACGTGACGGGCGGCGCGGTGCGCATCGACGGGCACGACGTGCGCGATGTAACGCTCGATTCGCTGCGCCGCCAGATGAGCGTCATGCAGCAGGACAGCTTCATTTTCTCGGGTACGATCATGGACAACATCCGCTACGGCAAGCTTTCCGCGACGGACGAGGAAGTCATCGAGGCGGCGAAGATGGTGCACGCGCACGAGTTCATCAGCGCCATGCAGAAAGGCTATCGCACCGAAGTTTCCGAGCGCGGCTCTTCGCTCTCGCAGGGGCAAATGCAGTTGATTTCCTTTGCCCGCGCGCTGCTCAACGACCCGCGCATCCTGATTCTCGACGAGGCGACCTCCTCCATCGACACGCATACCGAGCAGTTGATCCAAAAAGCGCTCGAAGTGCTGCTCAAAGGCAGGACGAGCTTCGTCATCGCGCACAGGCTGTCCACCATCCGTTCGGCGGACGTGATCATGGTCGTCAAGGACGGGCACATCGCCGAGTCCGGCAGCCATGAGGAACTGATCGCGCTCCCCGGCGGCAGTTATCGCGCGCTGGTCGAGGCGCAGTACCGCTTTCTGGACGCTGAGGCGAGCTGAAACCGCTGAAACCAATGACGCGAATCATCTAAAAACCAAATATAGGTATCGCCGCCGCCGATGCGCGCGGCGATTCTTTATGCGCACCGCGCGCGATGTGCAACCCGCGCGAGTATCTCTGTCGCTTTCGGGACACTGTCCATAAGAAATGTCGAAAAATGACATTTAGAAACAAAGAAAATTCATTCCAGCCGCATAAATATGCTTGCAAACGCATTTCTGATATGATAACATAGACATAGCTTCAGCTTGGCGGGGTGTCTATGAACGAATCTCCGCAAGCGGGCAATTCGTTCCCGTCCGCGTCCGATCCGGTCGCGGTCGAACAAAAAAATGGAGGTTGGATCTATGAAGGCATCAAGGTTCCTTTCCGTGCTCATGGCTCTCGTCATGCTGTGCTCGGTCGCTTTCGCAGAAGGCGCACTGTACGAACGCGGCGACGACGAGGAGATCTACAACGCCTTGCTGGGCGACTATACCGCCAAGCTGAACGAGGCGAAGGCAGCCGCGTCCATCGACGAATCCTTTGTGCTTTTCGCCGAAGCGGAAGCGATGCTGCTGGACACTGCCGTGATGCAGCCGACCACCACGCAGAACGGCGCTTATACCATTTCGCGCATCGCGCCGCGCACCATCCCCTATGTGCAGTGGGGCAATGACGACGACCGCGTCAAGGGTCTTGTCATCTCCGGCGACGACTTCCTCACGCCCGATGAGCGCGCCGACCTGTTCGAGCTGTGGCACAAGGCGGTCGCGGGCGAAGGCGTGTACGATCCCGAAGCCTACCTCATCGAAAAGGGTCACACCATCAACCCCCATTACCGCAGGACTTTCACGACCGCCCCGGTGACGCTGGACTGGCTGAACACCTCCTCGCAGTCCGACACCGAAATCACCGTCAACACGGTGGACGGTCTGGTTGAATACAACAATCTGGGGCAGATGATCCCGGGGCTGGCTGAATCTTGGGAAATTTCCGAAGACGGCCTGACCTACACCTTCAAGATCCGCGAGGGCGTGTACTGGTACACCGCCGAGGGCACGCAGTACGCCGAAGTGGTCGCGCAGGACTTTGTCGCCGGCTTCCAGCACATGATGGACGCCAAGGCGGGTCTTGAGTGGCTGGTTGAGGGCGTTATCGCTGGCGCCACCGAGTACATGGCGGGCGAGAGCTTTGACGCCGTCGGTTACAAAGCGCCCGACAAGTACACCTTGGAAGTCACCCTTGCCAAGCCCCTTCCGTACTTCATGACCATGCTGACCTATTCCTGCTTCCTGCCCATCTGCGACTCGTGGTTCCTGAGCCACGGCGGCGCGTACGGCGCGGAAGAATATGCCGAGGCGGTCGCCGCCGAGGGGTATTCCTTCGGTCTGAACAGCGACGTTTCCTCGCAGGTCTACTGCGGTCCGTTCCTCATCCAGAAGCTGAACGCCGATTCGGAAATCAGCCTGGTCAAGAATGCGAACTACTGGAATCCCGACTCTGTGAAGCTCGATGCCATCACCTGGGTCTATGACAACGGCGAGAACATGCCCCAGCATTACAAGGCTGTCGTGGATGGCGTGTATGCGGGTCTGGGTCTGACCGAAGCTTCCGGTACGCTCGCCATGGCGAAGGAAGACGGAAACTTCGAGAAGTACAACTACATCTCCGAGACCACCAGCACCACATACTTCGCTGGTCTGAACATGAACCGCGGCACGTATGCTCTCGCGTCGGGCGCTGTCACTTCCGCGCAGACCGAACAGCAGAAGATCGACACCCACACCGCCATGATGAACCGGAACTTCCGCAAGGCGCTGACCAAGGGCTTCGATCGCGCGACGTGGAACGCCGTTTCCCGCGGCGAGGACCTCAAGACCACCAACATGCGCAACATGTACACACACCCCGAGTTCGTGCAGCTCTCCGCCGACACGACTGCGGCTGACGGGCACGTGTTCCCCGCCGGCACCTTCTACGGCGACATGGTGCAGTACTTCTCCGACAAGCTCGGCAACAACATCATCGTCAAGGACGGCGTGGACGGCTGGTACGATCCCGAAGGCGCTGTCGCCGCTCTGGCTGCCGCCAAGGAAGAACTCGCTGGCAAAGTGACCTTCCCGATCCAGATTGACGTTGTGTACTATTCCGCCTCCGCCGCAAACACCGCGCAGGGTCAGGCGTACAAGCAGGTCATCGAGAGCTGCCTGGGCGCTGAGAACGTGCAGGTCAACCTCCTGGAGGCGACCACTTCCGCTGACTTCTATGCCTGCGGCTATCGTGCCACCACCGGCGAAGCGGGCAACTTCGATGTGTTCTATGGTTCTGGCTGGGGTCCGGACTTCGGCGACCCGCGCACGTACCTTGACACCTTCCAAGGCGAAGGCGAAGGCTACATGGCGAAGGTCATCGGTCTGTTCTGATTACTCAAGACGAACGCCTGTTATGCGTTCGCATAAAGGGCGCGATGCGTAACTACTAGCTTGCCTAAAAGCCGCCTATCGCTAGGAGACAAGGGTGGCAAGGGGTTGAGCGTACACTGGTACGTGATGCCCCTTGCCATCCCGTAGGCGACAACGCGAGAGGTGGTTTTTTGACAAGCTAGGGGGGAAACGGCGAAAGCCGTTTCCCCCAAGCGCGTATTGTAGACGATGGAAATCTTTTCCGCCGAGAATATATAGAACGAGATGGTGTTGGCATGAAAGGATATCTACTCAAGCGTATACTGTTCTCCATCTTTTCGCTGCTGGTGGTGATCGTCTGCGTCATGCTGCTGGTTTATTCGCTGACGGAAAGAAGCGTCATTTTCCAGATGGACGATGTCTGGAACAAGAAAAGCAGTAATGACCGCGTGGTGTACGAACACATTCAATACCAGAAATACGGTTACCTGGAGTATGTCGATTATACTTCCTTCATCAAAACCAAGTACTTGAACGCCCTTGGCGAAGGGTATGACAAGGACGACGGGTTCAAAGCCGACAAAAAGGCGATTCAAAACCCGAAGACATACCTTGAAAACGCCACGGTGCAGGAGTTCATCGCCAAGTACGAGGCGGAGGGCTATACGGTCACGTACCTTACGCCCATTACCTACGCCTCGGGCAAGGTCAAGCCCGGCGGGTCGGGCTATCTGTTCGCGTCCATTGAAAAGAGCGTGCTCACACGCCTTGGCAATTATCTGTCCCACATTTTCACGGTCGAGACGGTCAACGACGTTCAAGACCCCAACCTGACAGAGCGCTATATCCGCGTGGAGGAAGACCCGTACTCCGGTTTTTACGCCGTGGTCGGCTCCGGCACGCAGCACAAATATTTATTGTATGTGGACGATCGCTTCCCGTTCATCCACCAAAATTTCATCCATTTGAACCTAGGCGTTTCCTTCACGAAATATCGCGAGCAGGAAATCACGCGCGTGATTTCTACGCCGACGGGCGCTATGCTCACGTCGCGCACGCAGTTCCCGCTGAACATCGGAACGGACCAGTATTCCGACACCGCGATTGATTTCCACTCGCTGACGTATAACGCGGGCGTGATCACGCAGGTGGAGGAGCAGCAGTTCCCCGACAGGTACACCAACTATACCTACCGCTTCACCGGGCTGTCTATGCTGGAAAACTCCTTCGTCATCGGTTTGATTGCGGTATTCATCGCGTATGTCATCGGTCTTTCCACGGGCATCGCTATGGCGCGCAGGAAGGACAGGCTGCTGGACAAAATCGGCAACGGGTACATCATCTTCATCATGGCGGTGCCGTCGCTGGCGTACATCTTCCTGTTCGCGACCATCGGTACGACGCTGTTCAACCTGCCGTACAAATTCGCCAACGCCGAAATCAAGGTGCTGGGCTACGTGCTGCCGGTCGTTTCGCTCGCGCTGCCGTCCATCGGCAGCCTGATGAAGTGGATGCGGCGGTACATGATCGACCAGATGAATTCCGACTATGTGAAGTTCGCGCGCGCGGAGGGTCTGTCGGAGAAGGAAATCTACCGCCAGCACATTTCCGCGAACGCCATGATTTATCTGGTACACGGCATCCCCGGCAACATCTTGGGCTGCTTGACGGGCGCGCTGATCACCGAGCGCGTATACGCCGTGCCGGGTGTTGGTAACCTGATGACGGTCGCCATCAACTCGCACGACAATGGCATCATCGTCGCCTGCACGGTGTTCTACACCACGCTTTCCATCATCTCGGTCATCCTTGGCGACTTGTTGCTTGCCAAGTACGACCCGCGGATCTCCCTCTCAAAGTCCAAAGGAGGTGGAAGGTAAGATGACGCAAGATGTGAAAGCGCCGCAAATCACAGTCAGCGACGATATGTTCCGCTTCATCAGCAACGATTCAATACAGTCCGAGAAGATCATCGCGCCCCGGTATTCCTACTGGGCTTCGGTGTTCCGCATGTTCTTCCGCAAAAAGTCGAACATCGTGATGATGGTGGCGTTCGCGCTGATTCTGATGAGCTCCTTCATCGTCCCCATTTTCTGCCCCTATGTGCCGTATGAGAACGTCACCAACGCCAACACCTTCAACCTCAGCCCGGCGGCGGCGATGGATTACTTCGGCGGCTTCTCCTTCAAATGGATTTTCGGCACGGGCGGTCTTGGCAACTCCATCTTCTACGGCATCCTGACGTCGGCGCGCACGTCCCTGTTGCTGGCAATGATTTGCGCCGCCATCAACATGACGATCGGCATATTGATCGGCGCGTTCTGGGGATACTCCAAACGCTTGGATTCCGTGCTGCTGGTACTCTACAACATCATCGCCAATGTGCCGTATATCTTGGTCATCTCGGTGTTGGTGTACATCATCGGCTCGGGCTTCTGGAGCCTCGTGTTCTCGCTGACGGTCACGGGATGGCTGGGTATTTCCTACTTCTTCCGCACGCAGGTCATGATCATCCGCGACCGCGAGTATAGCCTTGCGTCGCGGTGCCTGGGCACGCCGGTCGTGCGCGTGATCTCCAAAAACATCCTGCCGTTCATGACTTCGGTCATCGTGACGCTGCTGGCGAGCGAGCTTCCCTCCTACATATCGATGGAGGTCTTCCTCTCCTACATCGGCGTGGGCTTGAGCGCCGAAGTGCCGTCCCTCGGGCGTATGATTCAGGAGGCGCAGGCGGCGTTCCTGACGTATCCTTGGGAGTTCTGGCCGCCGGTCGCCATCGCATCGGCAATCACCATCATCCTGTACGTCCTGGGTCAAAACTTGGCGGATGCCTCCGACCCACGGACGCATATGTGAGGGGGAATCGAAATGTCTGAGAATCCGAAGAAAAAAGCCCTCCTTTCGTTGCAGGATGTGTGCGTGAAGTTCAACGTGCGCGGCAGGATTCTGACCGCCATCCGCAATGTTTCGCTGGATATCTACGAGAATGAATCCATCGCCATCGTCGGCGAGTCCGGCTCGGGAAAATCCGTACTGACAAAAACCTTCGCGGGCATGCTCGACTCCAACGGCTTCGTGTCGCAGGGGCATATCATCTTTGCCGACGAGGAACTGTCGGAAACCAACGTATCGCTGACGTGGCGCAACCGCAAGCTCATCGACATGCTCAAAGGCACGCTCGACCGTTCCTCCGTACTCGAGCGCGGCGCGGAGGAGTACAAGCAGATCCTCGCCAAGCGCGCCGACGTGAAGCATGTCAAGACGCTCACGGAGGAAGAGGAGAACGAGTTCGAGGAAGGGCTCAAGGAGATCAAAGGCGATATCGTCGAACTCAATAACTACGTCCAGACGCTGGACAAGAAGAACGAATCCGACATCAAGGAAATCAAGGGCATCGAGGAAAAGCTGAAAAAGCTGGCGGACGCGGAAAAGCGCCTGCAACAAAAGCGCGAGCATCTGATAGCCAGCAGGAGCGAGCAGTATAAGAAGAACGCCGAACTGCGCGCGGCGGACGCGCGCGAGATCGAGCGCCTCAAAGCGCTGCGCAAGCAAAAGATTGCCAAGCCCGACAAACCGGGCAATCCGCATGGGCTGTCGGACGCGGTGCTCGAGCGCAATCGCATTCTCGCTTACGAAATCCTGCTCTCCATCGGGCGCTACCCGATTTCCTCGCAAATCAAGTTCATCCCGCGCTTGCAGCGCGAGTTCCGCCAGTCCATGCTCGTGGGCGAGGATTTGAACGATCCGCGCGTGCGCGACCGTATTTTCCAGACGGTGGCGTTCCATGTAGAGTATCGCGGGCTGGACGAAAAGCAAAACCTGCTGCGTGGCTACGCGGTCATCGACTGTTCGTGCATCAAGTACACGCACGACTGGCAAATGATTCGCGGTCGGAAGATCGCCACGGTCTTTCAAGACCCGATGACCTCGCTCAACCCCGTGCTGACGATCGGCAAACAAATCATGACGGTCATCCTCAAGCACCAGAAGTGCTCGGCGGCGGAGGCGAAGGAGCGCACCATCAACATCATGCGCATGGTTGGTATCCCCGAGCCGGAAAAGCGCTTCGACGATTATCCGTTCCAGTATTCGGGCGGTATGCGTCAGCGCATCGTTATTGCGATTGCGCTGTCGTGCCAGCCCAAAATCCTGATTTGCGACGAGCCGACGACGGCGCTGGACGTGACGATTCAGGCGCAAATTATCCAGCTCATCAAGGACTTGCAGAATGAGCTAGGCTTCACCATCGTGTACATCACGCACGATTTGGGCGTCGTCGCGAGCGTCGCAGAGCGCGTCGCCGTGCTATACGCAGGGCAGATCGTGGAGATCGGCACGGTCGAGGACATCTTCTTTGACCCCAAGCACCCCTACACATGGGCGCTGCTGTCGTCCATGCCGCAGCTTTCCGATAAGGACACCGAGCTGTTCTCCATCCCGGGCACGCCGCCATCTCTGTACAATAAAATCGTGGGCGATGCGTTCGCGCCGCGCAACCAGTACGCCATGGAGGTGGACCGCGTGGCGGAGCCGCCCATGTTCCGCGTGAGCGACACGCACTACGCTAAAACATGGCTGCTCGACCCGCGCGCGCCCAAGCTCGAAACGCCAAAGATCATTCAGAACCTGCACGAGAAAATGTCCAAACTCTACGCCGATTTTGACAAGTAAGGAGACGACAAGATGGTAACGAATAAGGAAGTATTGCTGTCAATCCAGAATCTGGACGTTGTCTTCAAGCAGGGCAAGAATCGGTTCAAGGCAGTCGATAATGTCAGCTTCGACATCTACAAGGGGGAGACGCTTTCGCTGGTCGGCGAGTCCGGTTCGGGTAAGACGACCATCGGTCGCGCCATCGTGCGCATCAACCCGTGCTCGGCAGGCGCTATCTACTACAACGGCAAGAAGATTTCCGGGCGGCTGTCGCATAAGAAGGACAAGGCGGTCATCCAGAAGATCCAGATGATTTTTCAAGACCCCGCCGCATCGCTCAATGAACGCGCCACCATCGAATACATCATTTCCGAGGGGCTGTACAACTTCCATCTGTTTGGCAGCGAGAAGGAGAGGATGGAGAAAATCGAGCGCGTCATCAAAGAAGTCGGGCTGCTGCCCGAGCACCTGACGCGTTATCCGCATGAGTTCTCCGGCGGGCAGCGCCAGCGCGTGGGGCTTGCGCGCGCCATCGTCATGGAGCCGGACTTCATCATCGCGGACGAGCCGATCTCCGCGCTGGACGTGTCGATTCGCGCGCAGGTGCTCAACCTGCTCAAAAAGTTCCAGAAAGAACGCGACTTGACGTACCTGTTCATCGCGCATGATTTGTCCATCGTGCGGTTCATCTCCGACCGCATCGTCGTCATTCATAAAGGGCGTATCGTGGAAATCGCGGAGACCGAGGAATTGTTCCAGTACCCGCTGCATCCCTACACCAAGGCGCTGATTTCCGCCATCCCCATTCCTGACCCGATTCTGGCGCGCCAGCAAAAGCTCTACATCTACGAGCCGCGCGTATACAAAGAGGACGAGGAGCAGCCGCAGATGGTAGACATCGGCAACGGGCACATGGTGTTCGGCGACAGTCAAGAGATCGCCAAGTATAAGGCAATCCGCTTTGACGGGCAGGAACAGGACGTGCGGCAGTGACCGGGCGCGCAGCGATATGGGCATAAAGACTTTTTTCCAAAGCGGGAAGAACAGGCTGCGCTTCGCGCTGTTCGCGGCGGCGCTGATCATCGCGGTCGTCGGTATCACGTACGGCGTGGTGCAGATGGGCAACAAAGAGCCGGGGTATTACGCGCTGGAGACGCGCCCTGAAACGCAGGTGACGACGTTCGACAGCGGCGTAACGTTCATGCTCCACGCACAGGGTTCGTCAGATGCAATCAAGCAGCGGCTCAACCTCGCGAACGCCGCGTATTCACTGGCGCTCGAACGGTGTTATAAGCTGCTAGACGCGGAGCACGAGTATGAAGGATACGTCAACCTTGCCACGCTTAACCAACACCCCGGTGAGACGTTTACAGTGAGCGAGGAGCTATTTTCTGTGCTGCGCGACGCGCTGCGTAAAACCGAGGCGGGGAAAGGGTACAGCGTGTTTGACGGCGCACTGTATCACGAGTGGCGCGCTATACGCTATCTGGAATCGCCAACCGAGTTTGACCCGCGCAACGACCCCGATACGGCGGCGCGTTTCGCGGAGATCGCTCAAATGTCCGGAGAACGCTCGCATTTCACGCTGCGCGTCATAAACGAAGAAACGCGCGAAATCATGTTCGACATTTCTCCCGAATATAAAGCGATGCTGTCGCGCCATGATATCGCCGCGCCCGTACTCGACCTCAATTTGCTGCACGACGCGTACCTATTGCAATTGCTTGCGCAGGATATGACGGCGCAGGGCTTTACGGACGGGTATCTGTACTCGGCAAGCGGCATATCGGTGACGCTCAACCGCGACGATATGCAGTATAGCCTGTACGGATGCGCCGATCGCAAAGTGCAGACAGCGGCGACCGCGCTTGCGCCCGCCAATACCGTGTGCTGCCAAATGACCGCTTTTCCACTGACCGAAAGCGATTACGGCTTTTTCCAGTACGAAGCGAACGGCAAGCTTCTCTATCGGCATCCGTGGCTGGACATGCGCGCGGGCGTATGCCGCGACGTGTTCCTGTCCGTAGCCGCCGTTGTGCGCGGAGCGTCTCCCGCAGACGCGCTGTATGCCATGCTCCGGGTCGCACAGGCGGAGGATGCCGCAAGCGTAGACGCGGTCATGCGCGGACTTGGCGACGATTTCCTTACGTTTGCGTACACCCTGCAAAATACTCCGGATGCCGTGCACATCGGCGGCACAGACGCGGACGCGCTGCTGACTGTCGCGGACGGCTATCGTCTCGCCGACGATTAATGTAATCATTCGTTAAACCCCGTCGCGCAAGATACGCGGCGGGGTTTCCTTGTAGCGGCCGATTTGTTTTGTTACTATACGCCTACGGCGCGGTTATGTCCGCAGCGCGGTGCGGTATGTTGTTTTGAACGGCGTACGTTTGCGCGGCGCTGCCTTCCGAACAAACGATCGTCAGCATGGGGCAGCTGGCGAAGGCATCCGCGCCGATGGTCGTCACTGTATCGGGAACATAAACGGTCGTCAGCAGATCGCAGCCCATGAACGCGCGCTCGCCGATACTTGTCAGAGACGCACCGATATACACCAGACCGATCACGTCGTTATCATAGAAAGCCTCCGCCGCGAGCGTGCTAAGCGCGTTTGGCAAATGCAGCGTTCGGTCGGGAACGACTGTCACGGCAATGCTTGTCGAAATCGCACCCACGGACACCGATAAGTCTTGCGCGCCAAGCATGTGAAGCGCTGTGTCGTCCGCAACGTAGCCGTCGTCGATCATATACTCCGAGCCGTTCTGATAACGCAGCGTGAGGATCAAATCCAGCGGGTTGAACGTTTCGCCGAGCGCGTAGATCGTTTGCCTTGGCGGGTAGAAGACGGCGATATCGAGCAAGCCGTCCGTGATCCATGCGTGCGCGAACCGACGCGCGTTCGCGTATGACAGCGCGTAGGAATCAGGATAACAGACCAGCGTGGGGGAAAGCCCAGTAAACGCGTCGTCCGATATGGCATATAAGGCGTTTCCGAATTGTACGCGGACGAGCGCCTCACACCCGATAAACGCGCCGTCGCCAATCAGACGCAGGCTGTCCGGCATTTTTATGGAGGTCAGACGAGCGCAGCTCGAAAACGCGCCATCCGCGACCGCGATGATCGGCAAGCCGTTGAACGCGCTCGGTATATCGAGCGCACCGGCGTTTCCGATATATCCCGTGATGATCGCTTCGCCGTCGTGTACGCGGTAGAGAAGCCCGAGCGTATCGTCCCCTTCCGTGACGCGCACGGCGCATTGCGCGTAAACGCCGTTTGCGGCGCTTGCCGTAAGGGTTGCCTGCCCGGGCGCTACGCCAAGCACACGCCCGTCGCGAATGACGGCGACGGCAGTATTGTCGCTCGACCACGTAACGGTCTGATCGGCGGTGCGCGGCAGAACGACGGCATCAATCGCCATTTCCTGCCCCGGGGCAAGCGTTGCGGCATCCGTCTGCAGCGTGATGCGCTCGGGCAGTGCAACGCTCGGCAGGTAGTCGATGTACACGTAATTGAGGTAGTACTCGTCGAACGTATACGATTCGATGTTCATGGAAACCTTATTCTGCTCGAGCCACGCGGCGGTAGGTTCGCGGAGGTTATGTGTCGTATCGCTGCCCGTATAGAAAATCGTCAACATGCTCTTGCGCATGCCGACGTATATCGTAAGCTGCGCTTCCAGCGTAGCGACGTCCTGATACTGGATGGTCGCGCCTTCTCCCGCGTTTGTGAAAGCCGCTACGGTATCGCACTGCGGCATCACGGCGGCGGTTGACCATGTATGGTCGATTGCCATCATCTCGTCTGTGATGCAGAAATAACTGTAATTCGGAGAACCGTTCACGGGGTCGTCCCATGTGCAATCGACATGAAACCACGCGCCGCCGATGCGTACCATGTTCCATGCGTGCCCTCCGCCACCCGCAATCCCGGTCACATACAGGCATTCAACGCCTAGCTCGTGCAGCAGCATTTGGTAGGCGAGCGCGTAGCTTTGGCATACGCCCCTGCCGTACAGCAGCACGCCGTCGGGATGGTAACTGACATTCTGAAACGTCATGTCGTATTCCGCGTTTTGCACGAGCCAATCGTGCGCCCATAGCGCTTTTTCGTACTCCGAATACGCGCCGGACACCAAGCATGCTTCGACCAGCGCGCGTACCTTGCCCGCCACCGTGGTTGGAAGCTCAAGGTCGTTTTCGGTAGCGGAAACATAAATCGGGCTTTGCCAGACCAGCGTGGCGCCTGCACTATCTGTGACCGTTACCTGTATGAAGTATCGCCCGGATTCTGTGATATCCGCGGAGAAAGTTTTAGTGGAGGACGGACCTTGCAAAGACAAGCCAGAGTATTGGCTGGTGGAATTGTTGAATGCTTGATAACACAATAGGAACTTGCACTGGTAGTCACCGTCGCCGCCCGCAATGGAGATCGTCCAGTTTGCCGTTTGTCCGAGCAGGAGGTAAGGGCTGTCGCATGTGATATAGGCGATTTCCAGTTCATCCAGCAGCGCGCGCGTGCGATACGGCGTATAGGAGATCTTGCCGCCGACATAGTCGACCGTGTCGCCGTCCTCCGCCCGGGCGGAGGGCGGAGGAACGGCGGCTGCGAGGAGGATACAGAGCGTGAAGACGAGCGCCAGAACGGCAAGCATACCGCGCTTGCCCTGCGGTCTGTACGGATCGTCGGCGCTCGCGTTATGGTGCGTGTTCTTCATATGATTCTTAATCAGTCGTGTTCATGGTAGTAAGGTTCGTGCAGTTCTTGAACGCAGCCATCCCGATGACCGTTACGTTGTTGGACAGTGTTACACTCGTGAGGTTGGTGCAGTCCTCGAACGCACTCGCGGAGATGTTGGTGATAATGGGGGGTAAGTAGATGGATTCGAGACTTGTGTTCTCTTTGAAAGCGTTGTCGCCCAGACTCGTTACCGGAACGCCGTTTACTTCGGCGGGAACGTATACCACGCTTTCCGTCCCAGTATAGCTAACGACCGTGATTGCTTCCGTTCCTTCATTGAACACGAAATCGCTGTCGGGTGTGACGAACAGTTCATAATCGATATCGTTGGCGACCGCGTATGTATACGCCGCGCTCTCCGGCGCGCAATGGATCGTCAGGTTAACACTTTCCTTGAATGCGTTAGCGCCAATCGTCGTCACGCTGGCGGGCACGACGACTTTTCTCAAAGCCTCGCTGCCGAAAAACGCCCGTTCGCCAATCGTCGTCACGCTGCCGGGCAGGATCACTTCAGCGACGCCTAGATTGTTGTTGACCAGCAGATCATTGCCAATGATTTCAACGCCTTCCGGCACGGTGTATGTACCACCGTTGCTGAACGACAACGGGATGATATGCAGCGTCTTCATGTCTTTGCTGAACAGAACGCCGTTCACCGCTGTAAAGACAGTGTTGCCGTCATCCACAGTGATCGCCTCGAGCGCGTCGTGCTCGATCAGACTGCCCCATATCGTCTGCATAGACGCGGGGAAATGCATCGTGGTGCATTTTGCGCCTTCAAACGCGTTATATTCGATAGCGTTCACGCCCTCGGGCACGCTGTACGACGCGCCTGTTTTGCCGGCGGGATAAGCAACGAGCTTATCCATCGCGTTGGTGAACAGCACGCCGTCCGCCGTGGTATATGCCGTATTGGCGGAATCGACAGCAAAAGCGGTCAAGCTTTCGCATCCGGCAAACGCGCCCGGATCAATCTGCTCGATACCGGCGGGTATCGTTACGCTCGACAAACCAGTATTCCTGAACGCGTTGTTCTTGATGGTTCGCACGCTTGCGGGCAACACAATGCTCTCGATATTCGGCATATTCGCGAACGCATTGGCGCCAATCACTTGTACAGGCTTCCCGTCCCATACGCTCGGAATCACCAAATCGGCGTCCGTTCCCAGGTACTGGGTGATCGTGAAAAAGCTTTCCGTATCGTCCAGTTCATATTGATAGAGATTGGACGTATCTTGCACCTGTACTTGATAGGCGGAGATGATCTCCCGAGTACGCATGCCATCGGCATCCACGGCGTATGCATGGCAATCAAATGCTTTCGCCTCCGTCGGCGTGTAGGTAAAGGACGGGCTGCCGTAGCCACTCTCCGACTCGATCGCAACGGTTTGAACGCCCGTATCGTCGTACTGGTAAACGGTGAAGTGGTATGTGTACGGCGCTGTGCCGTACTGGTGCGACAGCGTCCATGTGATTGGCAACCCGAGCGCCAAAGACTCGCCCGCGTCGCAGATCAATTCGACCGCCTTGAAGGAATACGCCGCTACGCACAGGAAGTAGTAGGTTGCGTGCGCTTCCGCGCCGTCCGCGTTCACGGCGATCAAACTGACCAAGTATCCTTTACCGGTATCCAATTCGGAAGCGGGGACGGTAAAGCTCGTACCTGTCAAATCGCCGGAAGTATATACCGTGCCGGTGTCGGCAAATCCGGTCTCTAACGTCCCGGCATACTCGTATACCTCTACGCGGTAGTGATCTGCGCCGGTCACGGCGCTCCATTCGAGCGCTAGCGCTTCTCCGGCGAGAATTTCGTTATTCCGGCTAAAGGAATCACCGAACAGACCGTCATATGCGGGCACGGTCAATTTTGGCGCGGTCAGCGCGGGCGCGGTCATGGTGAAGTAGTACGTCGCTGAACCGATATCAGTCTCCAGCTCCAACGCATACGTTTCATTGCTAAGCACGCCTGCCAGCGGCAGGAACAACGCACAGCGGTGATCAGCCGGAAGTGAATAACTACCGAACTGCTCCGCTGATGAGAAGTGCGTCACAGAAACCGATTGCCAGCTGTGCCCCGAGCTCTCCCATTCAATCGTCATGTTTTTCTTGGACAGCACCGTCGGATTCGCTGAATCCTGCGAGAGCACGGGACTTGTCAGCGTCGGCGCGGTTAATGCGCCAACGTTAATGGTAATACTCGCGGACCATACATAGTTCGCGTATTCCGCGATATATGTAAGTGTATACACGCCGGCGGCTTTGAAGGTGTACCGAGCCTCTGTATCGCCGATTTTCTCGAGCGTATAGCTCTCCGTTTGATCGAACATGCCTTCTTCAACCAAGTTAACGTTCGTTCCCTCAGGGAACGCGCCATCAATCGGGGTGATACAGCTTGGAATGCTTTGGGGAACGGTGTATGTATCGCCGACATTCAACGTTACGCTGCTTTCCAGCCCGGCAGCCAGCGCCACGCCTGTCGGATGCGCCGGATACGGCGGCGCGGCGAACAGTTCAAACGTTTTCGTAACAGAACGGCTGTCGGATACTGTATATGCAACCTCGAACGGCACCGACAGCGCTTCCGTCAGCGTCAAACTGTCCTTCAGTTTGAACCCGACGTTATAGAGTAGTTCGTCTGAATCGCTAATGAAACTATTGGCAGATGTATACGCAATCGCCTGCTCGCTCGCTTCGCCATCGCCCGCGTACCGAATCGACCAAACGCCGTTCTCGGCAGGCTGTACGCCTTGAACGATAAAGAATACGTTGATTTCATCGATCTCGGCGTCCGTGTACATCGTCATACCGCTGTAGGCGTGCTTGACCGCGAGCGTCAGCGGTGATTCCGTGCCGGTGACGTTTAGAGAAGCGCTTTGTTTCTCGGCGTTGACGCCCTTGTTGTCCTTGGCGTATACCTTAGCGTAGTATGCCCCGGGCTCGGTCGCGGTGTACGAGAACGTCTTCTCGGCGGAATAGTCGTCCGAACTGTCGACCTGTACGCCGTCCTTATAGATAAAGAAGCAGTACGTTTTCGCGCCCGAACCGCCCGACGCCTGCGCCGACCATGTGATCGCATCGCCCGTTTCGGCTTCTGTCTTGTCGCACTTGACGGAGACGGTGAGCGCGGCGGAGGGGATAACGTTGACATTGGTTCTTGTTCCTAGATAGACATGCAAAACGTATGTGACATCTCTTATGTCTAAAACGCCGTCGATATTGGCGTCGGCCGCTTTCATTTCCTTTGCTGTAAGCGTTGCATACCCTAAATACCCTTGCAGTGTCCTTGTCGCATCCCTGATGTCGATTTTCCCGTCTACTTTCACATCATATAATGCGTATGTATCTACCGTGACCGAACCATCAACAAGCGTCACAGTAAACTCTAGACCTAAGCTATTGAGGGCTTTTGCCGGGTCGCATACAAGTGCGATCGGGTACTCACTCGCGCTCGCGCTGGGGTCGACATGCAGCGTCAGCGTAAGCAGCGCACCGTTTTCCGTGAGGTCTGTGCTGTTATGAAGCGTTACGTGAATCACGCCGTTCTCTGTTAGGACGGCGGTCACACCATCGGCATACGCTGCCGACGGAACGGCGGAAATGAACGCGAATGCGTCTGGATTATACTGGATATCAAACGTTAATTGGTTGATGCCCGGATTATTCGCGAGAGCGATACTCACGGCGACTTGTTCGCCGATCCAAGCGGAAGAAGCGGACGCGGATAACGTCAGTTCGGTCTCCGTTCCCGACAGCATCATGTCGGCATCGACCGTCAGCGCGTTAGCGTCGATGAGCGCTGATTCCTCTGTCAATACAGGCTCGTCTACGGGCGGCAGTTCCTCAACCGGGGGCTGTTCCTCTGTGATGGGTTCTTCGACGATAGGAGGTTGCTCCTCCGTCAGAGCAGGTTCTTCAACGGGCGGCAGTTCCTCGACCGGGGGCTGTTCCTCAATGATGGGTGCTTCGTCGACAGAAGGTTGCTCCTCTGCCGGGATTGGTTCTTCAACAGGTGGCAGTTCCTCAACCGGAGGTTGCTCCTCTATGGCGGGTTCTTCTTCGACCAGAGGTTGTTCCTCTGTCGGAGCAGGCTCTTCAACGGGCAGCAGTTCCTCGACCGGGGGCTGTTCTTCTGTGATGGGCTCTTCATCGACAGGAGGTTGCTCCTCTGCCGGGGTAGGTTCTTCAACAGGCGGCAGTGCCTCGACCGGGGGCTGTTCCTCTGTGATGGGTTCTTCTTCGACTGGCGGTTGTTCCTGCGTCAGAGCAGGTTCTTCAACGGGCGGCAGTTCCTCGACCGGGGGCTGTTCCTCGATGGGCGGTTGTTCTTCAACCATCTCCACAATCACGCAGTCGAGCAGCGGTAGTTCGTGACCGTTATAGGATGCTGTCTTCTTGCTTTGCAGTTGCGCAAGCAGCGCTTCTACTTGTTCATTGCTCATCGGGCGAACGGCGGAAGCGGGGATATACCCGCGGCGCGTATCCCCAATATCCGCCACGCCGAACTGTATACGCAGCGTATCGTTTTTCTGTCCCGCATCCTCGCGCCCGGAAACGTACACAATGCTGTCTCTGGATAGCGTCGTCAATATGTCCGCGTCTGTCGCGCGTGAAAGAGCGATCTGTTCGCGATATACAGCGGCGCTTTTGACCATCACGGCATAGCCGGATGTGAACGTTACGCTCGCGCTCGCGTCGCGCGTATAGTCGATCGGGTCAATCGGCGGTTCAGGCGTTGGTACGGCGGTTGGCTCGAGCGTCGGTTCAACGGTCGGCTCTATCGTCGGTTCAACGGTCGGCTCTATCGTCGGTTCAACCGTCGGCTCTATCGTCGGTTCAACCGTCGGCTCGGCAGTCGGTTCAACCGTCGGTTCAGCCGTCGGTTCGGCGGTTGGCTCGGCCGTCGGTTCAATTGTCGGTTCAACTGTCGGCTCTACCGTCGGTTCGGCAGTCGGTTCCGCTGTCGGTTCAACCGTCGGTTCCGCTGTCGGCACAGCAGTCGGCTCCGCTATCGGTACAGCGGTTGGTTCTACTGGTGGTGCGGCGGGCGGCTCGGCTGGCGGTGCAGCGGGCGGCTCGCTCTGCGTCTCTACGACTGGCGGGGGTTCTGGCAAATCTTCGCTCAAAGCCGTTATTGGCATTTGCAGCGGCAACATGCACATGACGACCAATATCGCAATGAACCGGATAACGAACTTCTTTGCTGTCATTTGCCATTCCTCCATATATACGGGGATGTCGGTGCGCGTATTGACGGGTGTTCGGTATTACTTCGTTTCCTTAGATGTACTCAGCGGCACGGTCTCCAGCGCCGCGTTGATGACGTTCTCAGTGTCCAGTATGAGCGATACGAATCCTGCATCGACGATTTCCTCATCATATAACCGGAAGCGAAGCCGCAGCAATTCGCCGTCGCTCGTGGCGTTATCGGCGCGGATCATTACGACAAACAAATCGCCTGTGTTCTTCTCATTGTATGCCATCAGAAAGTCGCTTCCGATATCTACCGTTTCCACATGCATAACCTCTGCCACATCAGAACTGTAGCGCACGTAGAAAGCTAGACCCGCAAGCCCCGGGTTATCCTTTATGGATACGGACATCTCCATGATATTGTCTTCCGTCTTCTCGACGTGATCGACCACCAGACTGCCTTCTTGCGCGAAAGCGCCCGTGACGCAGCACAGCAGTATGAGCGCTACCGCGATCCCCATGCGTATGCTTCTCATGTCATGACTTCCTTCCATTATTAGTATAGCGGGCAGCGACATGATCCGCCGCTGCCCGCCTTGGTTGTCTTACTTTGAAATGCCTACGTAGATGCCCGATTCGCTGATCACCGCGGTCACGATGCCGTTTGCATGCGTTGCCGGCAAGGTTTGAACGTCGAGCGTCTTGTCCGCCGGATAGAAGACCACCTCGACGCTGTCGCCCACCACCGCGCCGCTCAAGACTGTCATACGCAGCGTGCGCGCGCTCGCGACGATGTTCGAGAGCGCATTTCCCTGCGCGTCCACAAACTGCATGGAGATGCTGTACGCCCTGGTGATAACGCGGCTGCCTTCCGACACGAACGGCTTGTCAATCGCCTCGTACGCGTCCTCTTCAACCGGCGTGACGACAATCTGCACGCGCACGTCGGAAATCGGCAGATTCTGCGCTTTCGCCTGTTCGTTCAGCATTTCAAGCGGCAGTTCCACAATGACATCGTCCTCATGCGAATGGAACGCGATCGCGCCGACGCCCTGCGATATCAGTTCCTGTACCGTGCTCGCCTCGATGATCAAGTCGCGCTCGGGCGTAACAGGCGTCTCTTCGTTGGCGACGGGGGGCACTGTCTGGATGTTCAGCGTTTTCAGGTTCGTCTCGGGAGCAACGTGCATGGTGGCGACATAAACGACGCGCTCGGGTTCTTCGGAGTCTTCCTCTTTCTCAAGAACAATGATGCCATCGGGAAGCTCGACCGGCGTCTCTTCTTTCTTTGGTTCGAGCTTGGGAATGATCTCCTCCTGCAGCGTCGCATCGCATCCCGTGCACAGGATCACACGCAGACCGTCCTTGGTTTCATCGGCTTCCGTGACTGTCTGCCATTGTCCGGGCGTATGCTCGCGCTTGGTGATATTGCCTGTGTCCGTCGCGCCGCAGCGTTCGCAGGTGCGCGTTCTGCTGCCCGCGCGTTCGCAGGTCGCCCTTCTGGTGGTATCCCAGTCGCTCCAGGCATGCCCGAGCGCCGCCAGCGCCGTAGCCTCCTGATGCCCGCAGCCGGCGGCGGTGCACGTCAGCGTGCTCGAGCCGGCGGCGGTGCACGTCGCGGGCACGACGATCGGCGCGCCGTAGGTGTGCGGCAGCATGGCGATATCCTGTGTTTCCGTATACGTGCAGCCTGCGCGCTTGCAGGCGCGGGTTTCCGAACCCTTGGCATAACACGTCGGCGCGGTCGCTTGCGTCCAAGCGACGCCCTCCAGGTCATGCCCCAGCGTCTTGAGCGGCGTTACTTCCTTGCTTTGGCATTCGCTGACGGTGCAAGTCCGCGTGCTCGAGCCCGGTTCCGTGCAGGTGGGTTCGACGACGACGGGATCACCGTAGGTGTGCGGGAGCTTTGCGATATCCTGATACTCCACATACGTGCAGCCCGCGCGTTTGCAGGCGCGTTTTTCCTTGCCTACGGTAGGGCCTGCTGAAAAAAGCGATTCGCACTATGGTCGTTCCTTCA
>CAZEIC010000050.1:0-19376 GCA_964512175.1 uncultured Oscillospiraceae bacterium
CGAGGGCGAGGCAATCTGCAATTCGGCTTTCGCCGCCGCCACCGCCGCGCGCGCCACCTCGGCCATGGCGCTGACAACGGCGCCCTTTCCCGACAGGATGCCCGCCGCAAGCCCCTGCGACATGTTTGCGCCCGCGCCCTCCATCTCGCCCGGTGCTTCGTCCGTCAGCGTTTTCAGGTCCTCTACCAGCGTTTGAACGCTCGTGTCCGCGCCGAGCGCCTGCAAGCCTTCGACAATGGAAGCAAGGATGTTCTCCGATCCTTCCGGCTTCATGACGGACAGCACTTCGAGGAAACTGACAACGCTTGCGAACGACGCTTTCGCCTCGTCGCTGATCTCGGCTCCGCTTTCGATGGCGGCGGCGTATTGTGTAATGAACGTCATCATGCTCGTCATGTCGTCTGCGCCGAATCGTTTAAGTAAATCTCCCGTTTCGTTCCACTCGCGGTCGCTTTCGACACCGCTGATCCAACCGAACAACCCGCCCTTATCTGCTTCGGCCAATTTCTTGTATACTTCGTATTTCTCGATGACTTCGCGCATGACGTTTTGTACGCTTGTATCGTCATCCCCGAAAAAGAGTTTACCAAGCGGTGATCTTTCGGTTGGATTCTTCTTGAGATGTTCTTCAATTGCGATATCCAGAGGATCGCGCGCGTACTTCTCCGGGTTCGCGCCCGCGTCGCCGAACAGTAGTTCATACGCCGCGTACAGTTTCGACCATCCGCTTTTGGCAAGCGGGTTGTCCTTGCCCTCCAGCACCTTGTCAAAATCGTATGCGCTTTCGAGGTCCGCGACAATCTTATCCCATACCGCCGCCTGTTTCTTCGTGGCGAAGCGGTTGTAGTACGACATGTAGAAATTGACCATGCCTTCGCTGCTCGCCGCCGCCGCGTTTTTGATGTTATTGAACAGGTCGTTTTGCGCCGGGTCCTCGCCGAACGCGACGCTGATGCCTTTTCTCGCGGTATCCAGCGCCGTTGCCGCTTCTTCCTTTTCCGCTTCGCCGTACTCGTAATTCACGCGTATGGTGATCTGCGGTTTCGGCGTCTTCGCGCCCGTATCGTCGTACTCCACGATTTCTCCGACCAGTCCCTTGAGCAGCGCGCTCCTTGCCTCCGTGTCCGTATAGCCCGTGATGATGCCAATCAGCGACGAGAGCAGCGCCGCCTTGTCCGCGTCGCTGTCGGTGTACGCCGTGATCTTGCCAATCAGCGCGGACAGTAGTTCTTCCTTGCCCGCGTCGTCGTCCCGGTACGCCTGAATCGTCGCGTCAAGATCGGCGAGCAGTTCTTCCTTGTGCGCGTCGTCGTCCACATACCGCCCGATGTATCCCTTGAGTTCCTTGAGCAGCATGCTCCGGGCGCTTTCGTCGCCGTACTCCGTGATCGTGCCGATCATCTGGGCGAGCAGCGCGTCCTTGCCCGCGTCCGTATCGTCGTACTTCTTGATGTACGCAATCACGTAATCGAGCAGCGCGTCGCGCAGCCCGTCGTCCTCATACTTGATCACGTGCGCCGTCAGCGCCGCGATCAGGCTTTCCGCGCTGACGCCTTCCCTGTTCGACCATCCCGTAATCCACGCCTCAAAGTCCATGCCGCGCGGGTTCGCCCCGTCCGCCGTCCGGTCCTTGAACTCGGTGATCATCGCCGTGGTCACCGGCTGCGGCACTTGCGCGCCGGTATCGTCGTACTTCTCCACCTTTGCCGTAACCGCGCCCGGGTTTTCCGCAAACTGTCCCCACGTGTCCGCCGCTTTGGTCATGTCCAGGTCGATCATAATCTTCTCGACCTCTTCGCCGAGATCGGCGAACAGCTTGTTCAGCCCCTCCAATCCTTCGGGTCGGTTGAGCAGGAATTGCTCAATCTCGGCGATCTGTCCGAGCAAAGCGTCGATATTGAGATCGGGGAACATCGCCTGCATTTCTCCGGATGTCATGCCGCCGTCCCGCGTCAGCGCCTTGAGCTGCCCGAGCAGCGCGGTGTATTCCACGATGGCGTCCTCGTCCATGCCCGCGACAAACGCATTGAGCGATGTCAGCAGCGCGGGCTTGACATCGCCGCCCGCCGCGCCGTACTCGCGCAGCTTGGCAAGCAGATCGGTCATCGCCTGCTCCGATTCCTTGAATCCTGCCTTTTCGACCACGGGCGCGATCACCTGTTTGAGCGTCGCGGCGTAGCGGTCGTAGGCGGCCTGCCGGTCGGCGGCGTACTTGGCGTCCAGCGCCGCGCGCGCGGCGTCCTTTTCCGCGCCCTCCGCCATGAGCCCGATCAGGTCGTACTGCTTGTCATACTCGGTATCGAGCTGTTCATTGATCGCTTTCAGCCCCTGCGCCGATGCGAGGATCGCTTCTTCGTACACCTTGACGGGCGCGCCCGCTTCGCCGCGCGCAAACGCGCGCGCGGTTTCCTTTTCGACGCCTTTCAGGATGTTTTCATACCCCGCGCCCGTTTCGGCTTCGAGCTTGTATTTAACTGTGATTGCCTCTCGTTGCGTGATCAGCCGTTCAAACTCTTTGATCTCGGCGTCGGTGTACTGCGATTTGCTGCGCTTGCTCATCAGCTTTTCGATCTGCTGATCGAGCGCGTCCAGCGCTTCCAGGTCTTTTCTCGCCTGCGCGTCAATGCCCGTCCGGCTCTCCACCGCCCCGCGCGTGCCCGCCGTGGCGGTCTTGTACAACTCGAGCATTTCTTTCATGTTGCTCTGGTCGTACGATTTCGTTTTGAAATTCCAGCGCAGACGGTTCTGCCCCGCTTTCCACGACGCGATTACCGTGTCCGCCCAGCCTTCAATCTCTTTCGCCGTCGTCCCCGCGCCCGCCGCGAAACTCTCGGCGTCCAACCCGAAGAACGATAACCCTTCGCCGCCGTACATCGTCTGCGCTGTTCTGCCCGCCCAGTTCCGCGCCGTGTCCTGCATCCCCTCCAGCGCCTCGCGCGCTTCCTTCGCGCCGCTCGCGACATCATAAAGTTGCGCTGCCAATGCCGTCGCGCCCGCCGTGAGCGCGATCCATGTGAGCGGCGATTTGCCGACGACGGACATGAATCCTTTCCACCCGCCGCCCGCCGTGCCGATGGCGGTTGAAAACGTGCCGAACGCTTTGCTGATGCTCACGATGCTTTTGGCGCCGTTCCCGAGCACCATCAGCGCCGGTCCGGCTGCCGCCGCGATGCCGCCCCACTTGACAATCTGCAGTCGCTGCGTCGCGTCCAGCTCGCCGAACTTTTCCAACAGTTCCCCCGCGTCGTCCGCAAGCGAGCGGATCACCGGGTTCAGATCGTCGCCGATCTGCTGTCCGAACAAAAGCGCCGTGTTCTTGAGGTTTTGCAGTTGGTTTTCCGTGGTAGCGTAGCGCTTTTCCGCCTCAACGGTCAACGCCGTGTTTTCCTTCCACGCCTTGTTCGCCGTTTCTTGCGCGCGCGAGAACAGCTCGTTGGCGTTCACCGTGCGCAGCAACGTATCGCGCAGGCGGATTTCGCTCATGCCGATTTCCTGCAGCGTCACAATGGCGCTCTCGCCCTCGTCGTCTAGCTTCGATAGCCCGACGATGAATTTTTCAAACGCGGCGGCGGGATCGCTTTCCCAAAGCGCCTTGAACTCCGTTTGCGTCGTGCCGGTAATTTGCGCGAAATCCTTGAGCGCCTGCCCGCCCGTCGCGGCGGCGGTTTCCATCTTCATCAGCGCTTTGGAAAACGCGCTGCCGCCCATTTGCGCGTTGATGCCCACGGAAGAAAGCGCCGTGGCGTACCCCACGACCTGCGCTTCCGACAGCCCCACCTGTTTGCCCGCGCCCGCAAGGCGCAGCGCCATTTCGGCAATCGGTTCCTCCGTCGTGGCGAACTTGTTGCCAAGATCGACAATGGTCGAACCGAGCCGGTCGAACTCGCTCTGGTCCATGTCCATGATGTTGGCGAACTTGGCGAGCGCGAGCGCCGCGCTTTCGGCGGACAAATCGGTCGTTTTGCCAAGGTCGGTCATAATGCGCGTGAACTCGGGCAGGAACTGGTTCTTGATGCCGAGCTGCCCGCCGTACGCCATCGTTTCGTTGATCTCGTTCACCGAGGTCGCCGTGACGGTGCTCATGGTCTTGCTCGCGTTCGCAAGCAGTTCAAATTCGCGTTCCGTCGCGTCCACCGTCTTGCGCACCGACGCGAAACTGCTTTCAAAATCAATCGACGCCTTGATCGCCGCCGCGCCCAGCGCCACGATCGGCGTGGTCAGGTACCGCGTCATCGTTCGCCCGGTCGCCGTCATCATCGCGCCCGCCGCCGTGAACTTTTGCGCCGTCGCCGCCATAACAAGCCCGGTCTTCGTCCAGCGCGATTCCGCCGTCAAAAGCTCGGCGTTCGTCTCCCGGATCGCGGCTTTCGTCTGGTTCATGCCCGCCTCGGCGCGGGCGGCTTCGTTGGTGTACCGGCGTATGCTGCTGACGTTTCTGTCGATGGCATCCTGCGCGGTCTTTGCTTCTTTCGAGTTCTCGCCGTAAGCGAGTTTGGCGCGATGCAAAGCGCCCGCGAGCGCCGCCTGCCCGTCTTTCGCGGTCTGCAGTCTGCTCTGCGCTTTGGAGAGGGATCCGGCATATTCGTTCAGCGCCTGCTGCTGGAGTTTGAGCGTTGACCGGAGCATCGCCGCCTTGGCGTTCAGCCCCGCAAAGGTATTCTCGAAGTTCTTCACGCCCGCGCCCGCGAGGGCAAAGGCAGACTGCGCCGCCTTGATCTGCTGATTGACCGCTTTGATGTTCTGCTGGAAATTCCCCGTGTTCAGGGACAGCGTGACCACCAGATCACGGACGGATTCGGACATCTTTTTCAACCCCCTCGGTCGTTACCTTCGCCACACATTGTCGATAAACGTCGTTTTCGGCTTATCCTTTTCCCGCTTACGCCGCGCGTTCCATGCGCGCACGCGCAGGAAGCCGATGAAGTCCATCTCGTCGATATCCTTCATCCTCCAGCCCGATTCGAGCAGGCTGTTGTAGGTCGAATACACATAGTCGTTCAGCGTCAGTCCTCTTTCCCCGTCGTCTGCGGCATCGCCGCTTTCGTAGGGAAATCGTCAAGCACACCCGTCGTCTGCGTCTGCACCGACATCAACGTCAGCGCCATATCGTGCATGAGCCGGTCGGCGGGATAGCCGTCGTATAATTCGTCTACGGTAAACTGGTCGCGGAAGACAAGGCAGAACCACCGCGCCATCACGTCGATGGCTTCGCCCAGATCGATCTCGTTTTCTTCCGTCATGACGCCGTTTTCGGCGTTCTTCGCGGCGCGGAGCATATCGGCGTAGGTTTTCGCCGCCTCGCCCATCTCGCGCATTGCCCGCCCGGATATGAAATCCACCGTGTATTTCTTGCCGTTCAGCGTGCAGGTAATCACGGAATCCCTCCCATTTCATCATCAAGAGAGAGGAGAGCGTTTCCGCTCTCCTCTCGTTGTGTTCCCTTATGCGTTGTTACGGCGCGGGCGCGGGATAGCTCGCCTCGTACACGCTGGACAGGAACGCCGCAGCAGCCGTCGTGTCGAAGCCGTTCTCGCCCTCGTCGGCGATCGCCTGATACTCGTTGTCGTGCGTGCGCTTGATCGCGGTCCATTCGATTTCCGGCTCCTGCAGCGTCACGTCCTTGCCCTTCTTGGTGGAATAGGTTTCCGTGATGGGCTTGGCGCGCACCTTGTACAGCCAGACGTAGCGGTACTTGCCGTCCGATTTGAGGCTCCTGAACCCGACGGCGAAATACTTCGGCTCGTCGCCCGCCTTGCGGATGAGCACGCCGTTCTCGTCAATGGTGTTGCCCAGAATCTTCTCTTGAATGGCAAGCGGGATGTCCGCCATCTTGGTGCGGAAGGCGATTTCGGGATCCGCGTAGATCACCTTGCCCTCGACATCGTCGTAATACTGCTTGATGGGGTCGGAATTATCCGGCGTTACGCTCGCTTCAATCGCGCCCGCGACCAGTTGAAGCGTGTCGTCGTAGGTAAGCGTGGAAGCGTTGTCAACCGTCAGCTCGACGATGCGGAAATCTTTGAGACCCAGGACGCTCGCGACGTTCGGGGATTCGGTGGGGGTAAGGCTCATGTTTATTCCTCCGTTCTTAATGCGGCAATGCCGCTTTGATGGTGTTCACAATGATGGCGTTCGCTTCGTCGCGCTTTGTCTCCAGCGCGGGGCGGATGTAGGGATGCGGCGGCGCGGGGCGCGGACCGCCGTGCCCGAACTCCACGTAGGCGGGATAGTAATCGTCCTTGTGCCAGTCCTTGCGGTGGACGCCGATGGTGATCTTCCGGCCGTTCCTGCCCGTGCGCGGTTTCCCTGCTCGGATGGCTTCGGTCAGATCGCCCGATATCGGGTGCACGCGGCTTTTGGCTTCCTCGGCAATGGGCTGCGCGGCGGCGGTCAGCGCGGCGTCCCCGACGCTTTCCACGCGCATTCCCATTCTTTCAAGCTGTTTGATCAGTTCTTCCGCGCCGGTCAGTTCAAAGCCCATCAGATGACCTCCTCGTCGCCGAACTCGAACACAAGGTGCTGCGCGTACTCGTCCGCAATATTGAGCACGCTCGGTCGCGGGAATCCCGCGCCCGTGAGCGCGGCAATGATCCGCGCGCGCAATGCCGTCGTGTCGGTATCGTGCGGCGCGTAGAGATGCGCCTGCGCGGCGTAATGCTCTGCGGTCGGCAGATCGTCGCGGTAAGCACGCGGATAAACGTCAAAGTTGAAAGTCAGGAAGGTCGTTTCCGCGCCCGTGTACACGTTCTGCGCAACGGGCAGGTCGAGCGCTGACAGCGCCGTCATGATCCTCTGCTCCATCACGCCTTCACCGTCCTTTTTACCTTGATCTCCAGCCACTGGTGCCTGTCGTCCAGATCGCTTAACGATACGATTTCCCACGCGTTCGTGTCGGGCGTCTTGTAGACGATGCACCGCACGTCGATACGCGGGGTGTAGCGCAGGGTCAGCGTTGCTGTCTCGCCGAGCTTGAGCTGCGCGGCTTCGTAGATTTCCTTGCCGTACGCGTTCTTCCAGTGGCAGCGCACGGGCGATGAGAACAGGCTTGTTTCGGTCTTGACAGGGAAACCATTCGCGTTCACGGTCTGTGTGACGCGCTTCACGTCAATGCGTGTTTTGAGGTCGCCCGCGAGCGGGTATCGCATCAGAACCACCCGCTCTCTTTGTGCTGGTTGAGCAGCCGCGTCGCCGCGATCGCGATCTCGTCGGATACCACATTGACGCCCGATTCCGTCACCTTCACGGCGCTGCGGTTGTCATACCAGTGCGCAATCAGCATCAGCATCGCCTGCCGCGCCGTCTTGGGCAGCGCGTCCGCGCCGGATGTGTAGGTGATGGTGATGGGCGCATACGCGCGCAGGCGCTCACTCGGCGAGCGTGCGATGTATACGCGGTTGTCCGTCGCGTCAAAGGCGTAGTCGGTCAATCCGTGCTCGTTCCCGTCTTCGTCGTAGTAGGTGATGCTCGTGATCTGGCTCACGGGCGCGCGCGGCAGGCGTTCCTGCGCTTCGCGCCAGTTCATGGGGTACGCCTGGAGGGTCTGCGGCGCGAACGCCCGCCCCGTCACGTTCTCCGCGTACTCGCGCGCCGCCGTAATGATCGGGGATAGGACGGATACGTCCGCGCTCGTGTCGTCGCGCGTCTGGTTTATATGGTCCTTAGCGTCGTTCAGCGCGATGGGTTCAGCATTGGGCGGCGTGACGACAGCGTAGCGCATATCCTATCCCTCCGTTTTCTTCTTGCGCGGCGTCTTGGGCGCAGCGCTATTCGCCGGTTTCTCGGGCATCTCCAGCGCCTCGGCGTATCCGCCCGTAATCAGCGCCCTGGCTTCGTCCTCGGATACGTCGCGGATGTCGCCCGGGCGGAATACTCCGCCCGGACCTGCGCTTAACGTGATGTGTCTGATCTTCACGGCGGTTTACCCGATAACGAGCGCCGAGGCAATCACGTCGCCCGTGCTCACGGGAATGTTGTCGCCGTTAAACTGGATGGCGAGCACGCACAGGAGGTTCGCGTCCGCCGTTTCACGTGTTACTTTGGGTCGTAGGTAGCGCTTGACGGGCTTGAGCACCTCCAGCGCAACGGCTTTTCCGTCGGCACTCGTCGCGCTCTCGGCGGCGTGCGTCGCCTTCGTCGCGTGTTCCGCGCCGTCGGACAGGTCGCTTTTGTCGCCCGCGATGACGCTCAGCGTCACCTTCGCGGTCGCCTCCGTGTCGTCGCCCAGCACGGCAAGGAACAGGACTCTCTCAAAGCCCTGCATGTCGATGATCGCGGCGTCGCTTACGGCGGTTTTGCCCGCCGCCACCGCGCCTTTCACAACCGAGATTTTGGCTTCTTTCAGCATCGAAAGCATGGTTCATTCCTCCAATTCGTTATTGTACTGTGTGGGTTACGACGACGACGCCGCGAGTTTGATACGCGCGAACGGCTCGTCCAGCACCGCCATGCCGTCGGTGGCGAGGCGGCCGATGTAGCCGATCTGGTTGGTCAGCGCGTACTTCTCGCGCAGCACCTGGATAAACATGTCCTGCCCGTCGCAGATCCAGTAGTTGCTGAAATCGCCGAGCATACCGACGTACTGGTTCGCGGAGAAGGTGTGCGGTACGTACTCGCTCATCATCACCGGCTTGCCCAGCAGCATGTCGGGCGTGCCCGCCACAACGGAGGGCTGCCAGATGTACTGACCGTCGGAATCCTTGATCTTGGCGAGCATCTTCACCGCATCGCGGTGGAACAGCCATTTAGCATTCGGCTGGTACTGGCTCTTGATGGCGTACTTCGCTTCGATCAAGCCGTTAAAGGTCATGGCGGTGGCGGTGTTGTCGGTCGCCACGTCCCGCGCCGTCGAAATGCCGTTCGCGCCCGCCGTGAACACGCCCAATGGCTTGTTCACGCCATCGCCCGTCATGTAGGCTTCCTCGAGGTTCTTGGCAACCTCGGCGACAAGCTCGCTTCGCACGATGGCGTCCACCTCGGGCGCGTTCTGAATCAGCGTATTGCTCACGCGGATAAGGAAGCTCGCGGGATGCGGCACGAACTCGCGCTTGCCAAAGGCGAGGCTCGTGTCCTCCGTCGGCTCGCTCACCTCGCTGCCCCACCGGAAGGTATTCGTCCGCTCGATGCGCTTGGGAAAGCCCATGCTGTGCGCGCCCTTGAGCGAGAACTTCTTGGCAAGCGTGCGGAAGAACACCGCGTCGTCAAGCTCCTTGATCATCGTGCCGACGAACTTTTCGGGCGCGATCAGGTAGCCCGCCTGCGAGGGGTTGTCCATCTGCAAGGCGTTGTACGCCTTCATGGTCTCGCTGTCGCCGATGCGCAGATGGTTGCGGAACGCGTCCAGCACGTCGTTCTCGGTGCGCGCGGGCTTGTTTTCGGGCGCCTTCTCGCCCATCAGCCGTTCGCGCTCCAGCTTTTTCTTCTCCGCCTCGATCTTCGCGGTCATGCTGTCGAACTCGGTTTCAAGGTTGCCGTAGGTGTCCTTGTCCGCGCCCTCCATGGGCTTGTCGTTGAAGCGGTTCTGGATGTCCTGCATCCGGTCGTAGATTCGCGCCCGTTCCGCGAGCATGTCATTCAGGGTCATGGTTCATCCCTCCGTCATTGTTTTTTTGCGTTCGTTCATTCGGAATCGTCTGTGCTGCGCGTCCAGCGTGTTTTTATCCGTTACGGGCTGACTTTCGTCCCCGTTTTCGGGCAATAAAATACCGCCCCTGTCGGCGGCTCTGTCCTTGGGCGGCTCCTTGCTGTCAGGCGGCTTGAGCGGGCGCTTGTACGCGTTTTCGTACTTCTCCATGTCGGCGCAGGCGGCGATCTTTTTGTTTTTGGTGACCTCGTCGCAGAATCCGCTTTCGTGCGCCTCCGCGCCCGTCATCCATGTTTCCGCCTCCATGAGCGCCAGGCATTCCTCCTGCGTCTTGCCCGTCCGCGCGGCGTAGATACCCGCGATCTGCCCGTCAATGCGGTCAAGCTCGTCCGCCATCGCGCGCATGTTCTTCTTGTTCCCCCGCGCGCGCGAGGTCGCCTCGTGGATCATCATGGTCGCGTTCTCCGGCATGATGATGGTATCGCCCGCCATGCACACAATGCTCGCGGCGCTCGCCGCCAGTCCGTCCACGTGCACGGTAATCTTCGCCTCGTGGCGCTTTAACTGGTTGTAGATCGTGAAGCCCGCGAACACGTCGCCGCCGGGGCTGTTCACGTACACGTCGATGTCCTTGACGTTCCCCAGCGCCTTGAGATCATCCGCGAACAGTTTCGGCGTGATCTCGTCCCCAAACCATGTCATATCGCTGATCTCGCCGTACAGCAAAATCCCCCCGCACTTTTCGTCAAGGTTTTTCATGTCCCAAAACTTCTTCATGCCGTCCCGCCTTTCTTTGCGCCCTTGGGCAGATTGATCCGCGCGTTTTCCAGCGCGATCATGTTGCCGTTAATCAGCACGGCGTCGCCGTCCGCGCCCGGCAAATCGTTCATGTCCTCCAGCCGCCTTATCTCGTTCGCGCTCATCACGCCGCCCTGCCGCATCATGTTGTAATACTGTGTCCGCGCCGCCGTGTCGCCGCGCAGCAGCCCGTTTAACGAAAACTTGAAGAACATGTCCGCACGGTCGCGCTCGTTCAGCACGTCCTTGAAAAGCGCCTGCTCGATGCGCACGCAAAGCGGGCCGATGCAGTCGCGCACAAACTCCAGCGATTGCTGCTCGATGTTGGAAAACGTCGCGTGCTCCATGTCCATGCACAAATGCGCGGGCACGCCGAAAATGCGGCAGATTTCCGTCACGGCGAATTTTCGGCTCTCCAGGTTCTGCGTCTTCTCCATGTCGCGGGTGAAAATGTTCGCCTTCGTGCCTTCTTCCAGAATGATGAACTTGCCCGCGTTCATCACGCCCGCGTACGATTTGGCGAAGTCCTCTTTCAGCCGCGTAAACGCCTTATCGCTCAATCCTGCGGGCGATTCAATGAAGCCGCCCGGATTCACGCCCTGCTCAAAGGTCGCGCGCGCGTACCGCGTCAGGTTGTCGGTCAGCCCCAGAACGTCCGCCGCGATACGGATGGGGTCTTCGGGGTCTTTCGCGCTGCCGAAAAGGAAGGACGGCACGTACAGGAATTCGCCCTCGCGCAGCCTTTCGGTCCTTCCGTCCGTCAGCGTCACGTCGATATAGCGCTCGCCGTTCACGGCGTTATGCTGGATTTCGCTTGCGTTGCCCGTGGGGATGTTCCACAGCGCGCGGACGCTCCCGCGCGCGTCGCGCTGCACCTTGGCGTACGCCCCGCGCGTCAGAAGGAGGTTGGCGACGAACATCTGCCAGAACTCGTACGCCGTCGTCTGCGGATTAGGCAAAACGTGCGTCAGCCGATACGCGGGGTGCGCCTTCGCCTTTTCCTTGCCCGTCGCCGTTTCCTCGTACAGGTGCAGAGGCAGCGCGGCGACGGTCTTGCTCACCAGATCAACGCAGCGAAATACCGCGCTGACCTTGAGCGCCGAAAGCGGCGACAACGGATAGCCCGCGCCGGTGAAATACGCGCGCCACGCGTCCTCGTCCTGCGGGCGCGTTCCCGCCTCGTTCCTAATCTCCAGCACGCGCCCAAACACTCGAATCTTCATTCCGTCACCCCTTATCAAATCACGCGCAGCCCTCTGTCCTCGTACACGCTCTTTTTCGGCTCCAGTTTGATCGCGCCCGCCATCGCGTTGATCAGCGACACCGTCATGTCGATGCGTCCGCGCGATTTGTTCTTCATCGGTTTCTTGTTTTCGTTGCCGTCAATCGCCACGGCGGTATTCCCGAAGCACCACCGCCCGCACGGGTTGACCGGGTGCGCGACCGTGCCTTCGCGGAACATCCTTTCCAGCTCGTGCATTCCCGCGCTCATGCCCGCCATGGTCTGCGTGATCTGGATAAACTTCTCCTGATCGTCCACCGGCAGGAGCTGCCGCAGCATTTCCAAGTGCCACGGGTCGCCGCAGTAAAACTTCACCCGGTAGTCCAGCGCCAGTTTCTTGAGGTGCGCCGCCAGATAACCGTAATCCACCACGCCGCCCGGCGTCGCGTGCACGTGTTCTTCCCGCGCCCATTTGATAAACGGTACGCGGTCGTTCTTTTCGCGCTCACGCATCATGTCCTCCGGGATCCACGCGTCGGTAAAGAACCGCCATTCCCCGTTTTCCTCGGGCGGGAAAAGGCAGGTGATCGCCGTCAGGTCAGTCGTGGTCGAAAGGTCAATGCCCACGTAGCACTCGCGTCCGAGCATATCGGTGCGCGTGAAATCCCGCGTCGTATCGTCCCAAAGCGTAACCGGCAGCCATCCCACATGCTTGAGCGATACCCACTGGTTCAGCCGCAGCCACCGAAAGTTCATTTCCTCCTGCGCGCTGCACTTCGCGGCGATCGCGTGCTGTCGCACCTTGTCAATGTCAATGACGCTTCCGAGGCTCGGGTTCACGCGATACCACAATTCCTCGTCGTAGATGTCGCCCGTGAATTCCGGCTCCACGCCCCAGATCCTCGCGTACCATCTGGGGTCCATCCTTTCGCCCGCGAGAATATCCCGCGCGCGCTCGTGGATTTCCCAGCCGATGGATTGGCGGTCGGGGTCGTCGCCCGCCGTCGTGATCACAAACCAGATCGGGCTTTCCCGCGCGTCACCCGCGCCTACCGTCATCACGTCCCATAACTCGCGGTTCGGCTGCGCGTGCAGTTCGTCAAAAATGACGCACGATGCGTTCAGCCCGTGCTTGGAATACGCCTCGCTGGACAGCACCTTGTACTTGCTGCCCGAAACGCGGTCGGTCATCATTTTCTGCGACAGTGTGAGCTTGCACCGCTTTTTAAGCGTCGGGCACTGGTCAATCATGTCCACCGCCACGTCGAATACAAGGCTTGCTTGTGCCCTGTCCGCCGCGCAGCCGTAAATTTCGCCGTTCTTCTCGCCGTCCGCGAACAGGTGATACAGCCCGATGCCCGCGCCCAGTTCGCTCTTTCCGTTCTTTTTGGGAATTTCGAGGTACACGTACTGGTACTGCCGCCGCCCCTTGTCGTCCAGCGTGCCGTACACGTCGGATATAATCTGGTGCTGCCACGGCAGCAGATCGAACGGTTTCCCCGCCCATTGTCCCTTGGTGTGCTTGAGCAGGCTGATGAACTTCACCGCGCGCATCGCGCGGTCGTTGTCGAATGTCATAACGGCGCCCTTACATCCCGCCGAGCAAACGCGCCATCGGGTCTTCTTCCTCCTCGCGCTTGGCGGCGGCGACGCCGAGCCTTGCGCGCCCGGCCGGGGTGAACCCCAACTGCTCGCTCATCTTGCGGATCACCTCGCCCGCCGCCTGCATCTCCTTCCAGTACGGGCTTGTACCCTGAATACGGATGCCTTTCGCGTTTATCATGTCCACAACGGCTTTCCCGCCGCATTCCCGCGCCGCGTCGCTGTACACCGCGACAGCCTCGCACAGCACGTACAGCGCGTCGATATCAAGGTTATTGAGGAACGGCGGGGCGCACGCCTTGGCGAGGGCGACATACTTCTTCCATGCCTTTTTCGCCACGGGCGACAGTCCCACGGGCGGCTTCATATCGCACGCGCAGCCCTTTGGCTCGTGCTTCTCCCGCGCTGCTTTCTCATCCTTGCTTCGGTGGGATTTGTTGTCCAGCACCGTCAGCATGGGCTTACGTCCCTTCACGCTGCCCGCCTCCCTTCCTTCCAGCTCGCACGCTCCGCGCTTCGCTTGCGCGCGCTACCCCCTCGCTACAGCTTGCGCCTTCTCTCCGCTTACCGTCGGCTTTGCCGCCGGACGCTCCGGCGTTCGCCACGTCACTTGACTTCCTCGCGTCGGTTTGTTATGATGTGTTCGGTGATGCACATGAAAAATCTCGTTCGCGTTGCATTGGTCGCGTTGACAGCGATTTTTGTGTTGCCTGTCTGCCGCGCGCTGCCCGAAGCCGTCCCCGAAACGGCGGTTGCATATGCGTTCGACCGCGTGGTGGACGGCGATACAATCCGCGTAATCACGGAGGAGGGGAGAAGTGTCCGCGTTCGGTTAAATGGCATTGACACGCCCGAAAGCGTCATGCCCGGTCGCCCTGCCGAGGATAACGCGATCGCAGCGACGGCATATCTGCAATCGCTTCTTACGGATGTCTCGTTTGTTTACCTCGAGTTTGACACCATCCCGACCGACTATTGGGATCGTTTGCTCGCATGGGTATATCTGCCTGACGGCAGGATGCTGAATGAGCAAATGGTGCTTTCTGGCTTCGCCAAGGTTTCCTTATGGCGTGATAACGTGCGTTACGCCGATAGGCTGAACGCCGCCGCCCGTCATTCCCCGTAAACATGGTTTCCGCGCAGGACGGTTCTCCCTTTCTTCACGTTGCACGCGCGGCAGGACGGCTGTAAATTGCTCATGTCATACTTCGCGCCGCCCATCTCAAGCGGCACAATGTGGTCGATACAGTCGGCGACGCCCGCGCAATCCCGCGAAATATGCAGCGCGCAGAACACATGCTCCGGCTGACGCAGGTACCAGTCGCGGAACTTCTGCCACTGTGCGTCATACCCGCGCGCCGCCGCGCTCCCGCGCTTTCTGTCCGCAATTTTCGCGCTCTCCCGCTCCCTCTGCGCGAGCGCTTTCATTGCCTCGCGTTCGTGCGCGGGGCAATACCGCGATCCGTCGGTCAATTGACCGCATCCCGCGTACGCGCAGAACCGTTTCATTTTCATCGGCACAGTACACGCTTCTTTCTCACGGCGCGCCGACGCCCGCCACAGTCAGCGCATGAGTAGTTATCCCTGCGGAGTATCTCTCTGCGTGTACGCTGCCAGAGTGCTGAGTCATAGAATGGTTTAGCGAATACCTGAGCCACTCAGATCACCGCCTCATATCATATTCCCCCCATCCGCCTGCGCCCCAACAGGCGTGTTGATGGTCTGCATCAGCCCTCGCTCCCGGTCGTAGATAAACGTCTGCGCCTTGCGAACGGCTGTCACATAGCCCGCTTTGTCACTCCATGTATCCGGTGCGGTTGGTGACGATACTCTCCGCACGATTACACCGTTGACTTCTTCAATCGCGTGCTCGCTGTGCAGATGTGCCGCATGTATCTCCCGCGTTACTGATTGCCCCCAAAGCGTCCGGGCTTCATTAGGCATCAGCGATGACAGCCGGGATGGTTTCTCTTTGTCGCCGTGTGTGTATCCAAGCAGCACATTACCGTAAAGCATGTACTTCCTCGGCCTTGCGTCAGTGTTGACCTCAATGCGGTTATCCCCGCGAAACCATGCCTCAAGGTACTTGATAGCGTGATACGCGGTCGCCTCGTCGTGATTAGATGCGGTGTAAAAGGTCTTTACCGGGGCCAACTCGGACAGCATGGTAATCGCGTCAACCAGCATCTCCACACCTGCGTTGAATAGCTTTTGCCAGCGGATGTCCGTATCCTGAGGCGTGCCGCCCGTTGTAGTTTTTGCTACTGTGTCGCTGTTGAAAAAGTCATTCGTCCACACAAACGTGATGTACTCAAGCGGCATCATCTTGAGCGCGTGGTATATCTCCGAGATAATCTCGCCGAACATCTGCCGCGCGATTTTGTGGTCATAATTGTATCCGGTGTCACCGTGCCACGATAAGCGGCCCAGGTGCAGGTCAGCTATATTGACCTCGGCCATCTTGCTACCGGCCGGATATGGCGGGAAAACAATTGGACTTTTGTAAACCCTGTCAAGCTGTCGAAAGTGCCGGTCTATCTCGGTCAGACTGATACCGCCCGCTTTGGGTTTGGCTACCAGCTTGCTCTGATACATCTGCCTGCGCTGATTGCCTTTGTCCTTGCCGGTCATAGCGTGCCAGATGTTATTGGTGTAGCTTATGACCTGCCACTTCTCGGCGTCCAGCTTGTGAAAAGCCAGTATCTTCTCCGGGGTTAAATCCTCGCCGTCCCATAACTCAATCAGGCAGACACTTTCGACCGTGCCGTCTTGGTTGTATTTTTTTGAGACCGTGGCGGGTTCGACCGATGCAGGCACACCTTTATGCCGCGCGTATTTCTCCATCACGGACCGGCAGCTGCGTATCAACTTCATTTCGCCAACGTCCATCTCGGGGTATCGCCGCCTGATTTCGTCAGCCGTATCGGTCCAGCTCATCCCCTCGGCACGGAGGTCGATTACATCCTGCTCCCACGGTTTGTACAAGCTCGGCCCTCCCGCTCTATGCTGTTCGTTTTACCGCGATATCACAATATGTGATTTCACCATTTGCGCGGCCTCACGAAAATGGTCTTGCTCAAAATAGGGTTTCGTCGTAACGAATCCCGTACAACCGGCAAGACGTCGGTTTCCTACCAGCATCATGTCCCGCGCCCCCACCAGCCCAAATGCGAGACGTCCCGCAACGGATGTAAACACCCGCGCCCGCCTGATTGGTATGAAACCATATAAAAAGGACCACATGTTTGTGGCCCTCTTTATAAGTATTTCATGGTATACTTTTACCACAAACGCGTTCGGATGTCAATAGGTTGTGGTTATTTTTTTTAATCGACCACTACATGTTGTGGTTTTGGCTTTTATTTGCGTTTTAAGCGCGTCCAGAATCGACCGTGATAGAATCCCTTAGTCTGTGCCTAAATCGCCCGTGCGGGGCAATTCGGGCCGTTTACGGGCCGTCTCGTACGCCTGCAGCGCCCAGCCGTGCAGTTCGTACACCGTCGTCAGCGGCAGCCCCATCACCGACGCGATCCGACGCCAGCCCCACTTCCAACTCTCCGTCTGCAAATACCTGAGCGTCAAGACCTGCCGGAACCTGGGCGAATCAATCCGTTTGATAATCCGCTCTGCGCTCTGCCGCATGTCCACGAGCGCATCTATCCGCGCCGTCAGGTGTTGTTCCCGCTCGTAATCCACAATCCGGCACACCGCCGATTCTACCCGGCTGCGTTCGCCTGTGCCTGATACCCGTTCGGCTTCCATCGATCCTGTGCTGCGCGTCGCTGCGTCGTACCAGTTTTCAACGCGCTCGATAGCGTTCTGGATGGCGCGGTCCTCGTCACGGATAGCATTGAGTGTTTCTTTTGCGTTCATGCGGTCACCGCCTTTCTAAATGCGTAAGGCTCATCTGCTTATTCATCCTTCCACCTCCACAAAATCGCCAACACAATTACGGCTATATGTCCTGATTTTGCTCTTGTCCGTCATCTGCATCTGCACCTGACGGTTCCACCACGCGGCGAACAAATGCTGCGCGTCTTTATACTGTTCGTCATATTCCATGCCATTGCGCTCTTTCCATGTTTTAACGCAGTCAGGGCAATACAACACATCCCCGTGAGCGCGATAACCGAGGTAAAACATGCCTTCAGGAATTCCAACCCAAGCGGATGTCTGTTCGCGTTTACCGCAATTACTGCATTGGTAATGAATTTTATTTGACATTATCCCACCTCCAGCCTTTCCAGCATCGCTATCACATCATCCAAGTAACTGATTTCATTCCCCAAATCGGCACACATTTCCCATATCGTTTGCTCGTCGTACTGCTTGCCCTCCATGTTTTACCTCCTGTTCCTGCGTTTCAGACCGTCGATCTGTATTTTGAGCTTGCTTTGGTCGTACTCGCGCTTGAGATTCTCGTGCGTCTGCCACGCGCTGACGACATCGGTGTAGTCACAGTACATTTCCCCTTGCTCGCTGCGGAAGAATGAAAGAATCTCGTTCACACGCCGCCGCTTGCGGTCGAGCAGTTCCTCGAAATTCTCTGCTCGCGGGCTGACGGGGCTTTTGATCGTCCTGCGGAAATCGTCCACGGCGCGCTTGACCACGGCGCACGCGAGCGCCTTGTAGCCCTTTGTGCTGTCCGGTCTGCCCGGCGGGAACTCCACGTCGCGCCATGCCTCCACCTCGCCCACCCGTACCGTCTCTTGTGTACTCATGTCAGTCCTCCTGTCCCTTATATCATCAGTGACAACTGCTCGTGCTTTTCGCGCTTTTGCTTTCCCATGTTTTCCTCGTCCAGCGCCGCCAACACACGGCTTTTCATGTCCTCGTCGCGTTCCAGCCTGCGCCTGTAATGCGCGATTAGCTCCGGCGTAAAGTCCCCCGTCCTGCATAGTTTTTCGCGTCGGATGAGACCCTTGTATTTTGCTTCCTGCCGCCGTTCGCGCTTCTTCTCCTTGGTCTCTTTTTCTTCGTCGGATGCATGGACAACGGTGATGCCGTCGGCGATGTCCTTGAGGTCTTGCAGCATGTCCCGCGTTTCCCGCCGCTCGGCGCGAATGTTCTCAACCCAGTATCGGAACGGTACGCCGTGGTACTTCGCGAAAAACATCTGCCTGCTGATATCTCTATCGTGGGCAACCCTTTCGGCGATGTAGTCCGGCATTTTTTCGGCGCGCTTGCAGATGGTCATACTGGCCGTCTTGGCAAACAGCTTTTCGCCCTTGCGCTTGTGCACCTGCATCCTGTACCCGATCAGGTCATCATTGCCCTCGCGTGTTTCCGTACAAAGGTCGTAGTACACGTTCCCCCTCTTCGGGTCCATTTCTTCACCGGTCAATTGGCATGTTTTGCAGCCGTCTTTCGCACATTCCCGTGGGTCATACCATGTGTACACCTTACCCGTCTCGTAGTCCATCCGTGTCATGTACGGGCAATAGCGCCCGCCGCGCTTATCCACCCACGCCTGCAGCATCTCATTGCATCGCTTATTGTAGGCGTCGTAGGCGGCTTGCAGCGTGTCTTTCGATCCCTCCGGTGGCATATCGACAAGGCGCGTCGCACACTGCGTGTACTTGAGATCTTTCAAAAGCGGATCGTTCAATTCGCACCCGCGCTTCCTGTGCGGGCAGCATATGACGTAGTTGTCGTTTTCGAGGCACCAGTCAATGCCCATGTAGGACATCATGCCGCCGATGGTATGGGCGTGGCCGCGAAGCCCGCACGGCGTTTCGACCCATAGCCGACCGATCTGCGCCGCGCCATACGTCCAGCCGCCACTGTAATCTTCCCACTCGCGGTACTCGTCAGGCGGGTTCTCCTTGGTGTACCCCTGCGCAAGCAGGGCGCGCGTCAGCTTGGTCAGTTCCATATCATACTCCTTGGCACGGGCGCATCCCGAAGAAGTCCTCCATGATGTCGCGCACCTCGTCCACCGTCTTGTCATACTCCTTGGCGACGCACTTCTCGCATGTCTGGTGCTTGTACTTGAGCGCCTTGCTGATCTTGGCGTCCCAACTGTTGAGCCGTGCTCCGCATACGTGGCATGACGCGTCGAGCCATCTCACCTTGTGGCGCTCGTCGTCCATGTCAGCCCTCCCTCACGCCTACCCAGTCGAATTTGCACTCGCCGTCAAACTCGTCTTCTTCGGCATCATACTCGATCAGTTC
>CAZEIC010000051.1:0-19302 GCA_964512175.1 uncultured Oscillospiraceae bacterium
TCACGCGCCTCATCGACCGCAACACCACCATCCCCACCGAGAAATCGCAGGTGTTCTCCACCGCCGCCGACGGGCAGACGACCGTCGAAATCCACGTCCTGCAGGGCGAGCGCCCGATGGCGTTTGACAACAAGACGCTGGGTCGCTTCCAGCTCACGGGCATTCCCGCCGCGCCGCGCGGCGTGCCGCAAATCGAGGTCACGTTCAAGATCGACAAGAACGGCATCGTCAACGTCTCCGCCAAGGACATGGGTTCGGGCAACACCCAGAACGTGACGATCACCGCGTCCACCAACATGTCCGAGGAAGAAATTCAGGCGCGCGTCAAGGAAGCCGAGCAGTTCGCCGAAGCCGACAAGAAACGCAAGGACGAAGTCGAAACGCTCAACCGCGCCGACAGCCTGATCTACGAGATGGAAAAGCAGCTCCGCGAAAACGGCGAGAAGCTCGACGAAGCCGACAAGGCGACCGTGCAAAATGAGATCGACAACTTCAAGAAGGTGCGCGAGTCAAACGACGTCGACCAAATCAAGGCGGGCATGGAGGAGATGACGCAGAAGGTCTACCAGATCTTCGGCAAGCTCTACCAGCAGCAGGGCGGTCAGCCCGGCGACGGACAAGTTCCCCCGGATATGGGCGGGCAGGACATGGGCGGACAGCAAAATCCGGATGGTTCATTTAACGCAGACGGCGACGTACACTAACGTTCGATGAAAAGCGCGTGGAACGCGCTTTTCATCGGTTGCACGGTCTGCCTAGGAACACCTCCGTTTTCTGCGAAAACAGAGGTGTTCCCCGGGCGGCAGACCGCGTAAGGACACAGGCTAACGCCTGCTCCTCGGGGCGGCAAACCCGCCCCTGCGGAATCAATCGGGGGACACCCCCGATACCCCCGGAAAAATAGCGCGAATCGCTAACCGCGATTCGGATACACGGCGTAGGGGCGACCTATGGTCGCCCGCTTCCCAACAATAACCGGCAAATGAAAGCGCCGTTTTCGGCTCTTTCATTTGCGCGTTGAGGACAAAATGGCAAACAAACGCGATTATTACGAAGTGCTCGGGGTCGATAAAAAGGCGAGCGAGGAAGAAATCAAGAAGGCGTACCGCAAGCTCGCCAAGGAATGCCATCCCGATTTGCACCCGGACGACAAAACCGCCGAGTCGCGCTTCAAGGAGCTGAACGAGGCAAACGAGGTGCTGTCCGACGCGCAAAAGCGCGCGCGGTACGACCAGTTCGGCTTCGACGGCCCGCAGGCGGGCTTCGGCGGCGCGGGCGGGTTCGGGTTCGAGGGCGGCATGGGCGGCTTCGAGAGCATTTTCGACCAGCTCTTTGGCGGCGGCATGGGCGGGCAGCAGCGGCGCTCGGGCGCGCAGGCGGGCGCGGACTTGCGCTACGATTTGCGCATCACGTTCGAGGAAGCGGCGTTCGGCTGTGAAAAATCCTTCGAGTTCATGCGCGGCGAGAACTGCGATACGTGTAACGGCACGGGCGCGAAGCCCGGCACGCAGGCAAAGACCTGCCCGGTCTGCAAAGGCGCGGGGCAGGTGCGATCGTCGTCCGGCTTCTTTGTGAACGTGCGCACCTGCGCGACCTGCGGGGGCACGGGCAAGGTCATTCAGGACAAATGCCAGACCTGCCAAGGCACGGGACGCGCGCGCCGCAAGCGCACCTGCACGGTGAAAATCCCCGCCGGCATCGACAACGGGCAGACCATCGTCATGAACGGGCAGGGCGAACCGGGCAAGGGCGGCGGCCCGTCGGGCGATCTATACATCAACGTCGCCGTGCGCCCACACAAGCTGTTCAAGCGCGAGGGCACGAACATCCACCTCGATTTGCCGATCTCCTTCACGCAGGCGGCGCTCGGCGCGGACGTGGACGTGCCGACGCTCTCGGGCACGGTCAAGCACCACATCCCCGAGGGCACGCAGCCGGGCGCGGAGTTCCGGCTGCGCGGGTACGGCATCCAGCAGCTTCGCGCGCAGTACAAGGGCGACCTCGTATTGCACATCCGCGTGGAGATCCCCAAGAAGCTGTCCGACAAGCAAAAGGAGCTGCTCAAGCAGTTCGACGACGCTTCCTCCGGCAAGGAATACGAGGGGCGAAAGTCGTTTCTGGAGAAGATGAAGGAGTTGTTCAACTAAATGATTTGGCTGGAAATCACCGTTTCCACCAACAGCCTCGGCGCGGACATCGTCGCCGAGGCTTTGATGCGCCTTGGGGCGAAGGGCGCGCAGATCGTCGACCGCGCCGACGTGCCCGACCCCGACAAGCCGCACGGCTACTGGGAGCTGATCGACCAGAGCCTGATCGACGACATGCCCGAGGACGTGCGCGTCAAGGCGTGGTTTTCCTCGCCCGACGACGTGGCGGCGCTGGACGCGGCGCTGTCGCCGCTGCCCGCGCTGTGCGGCTTCGATATCGGCACGCTCGCGGTCACGCGGCAGCAGGTCAATGAAGCGGACTGGGCGGACGCGTGGAAAAAGGCGTATAAGCCCTTCCGCGCGGGCAAAAAGCTGGTCATCTGCCCGTCGTGGGAGCGCTATGACAAGCAGCCGGGCGACCTCGTTCTGACGCTCGACCCGGGCATGGCGTTTGGCACGGGCACGCACGAGACGACCGCGCTGTGCGTGGAGCTGATCGAAGAATACTACCACGGCGGCGCGCTGATCGACGTGGGCACAGGCTCGGGCATCCTTGCCATTTCCGCCGCGCTGCTGGGCGCGAAGGACGTGCTGGCGATCGATATCGACCCGGTCGCCGTGCGCGTGGCGAAAGAGAACGTCGAGCGCAACGGCGCGCAGGCAACCGTGACGGTGCGCGAGGGCGATTTGACGAAGGGCGTGACGGGCGCGTTCGATTTCGCGGTCGCCAACATCCTCGCCGATGTCATCCGCATGCTCGCAAGCCCCCTCAAAGCCTGCCTGAACCCCGGCGCGACGTTCGTCTGCTCGGGCATCATCCGCGAGCGCGAGGACGACGTGCGCGAGGCGCTGACGCAAAACGATTACGACATCATCGACTGCCGCCGCCGCGGCGAGTGGGTCGCGCTTGTCGCGAGGATGCGCTGATGCACAGATTCTACGCCGAACGGCTGTCCGATACGCGCGCGCTTTTGCCCGAGGACGAGCGCAGGCACGCGCAGCGCGTGCTGCGGCTGCAAGCGGGCGACGGCGTGATATTGTTGTGCGACGGCGCGCTTTTATCGGCGACGCTGCTGGAAAACGGCGAATGCGAAATCACGGGCGAGCTGCCCTCGACCGAGGCGAAAACGCGCGTGACGCTCTATCAGGGCATCCCCAAGGGCGACAAAATGGACTTTATCGCGCAGAAGTGCACCGAGGCGGGCGTGTGCCGCATCGTGCCGGTGCGCATGTCGCGCTGCGTGCCGGACGGGGATATTCAGAAGAAGCTCGAGCGCTGGCGGCGCATCGCGCGCGAGGCGGCAAAGCAGGCGTTCCGCGCCGCGCCGCCCGATATCGAGGACGCGCTGCCGCTGCCCGCGCTGCCGGGGCGGCTGCGCGCGCACGAACTCGCGATTGTTCCGTGGGAGGAGGCGCGCGGCGTTTCCATTGCCGACGCGCTCACAATGCAAACCGCCTCGGATATCGCCATCGTCATCGTTCCCGAGGGCGGGCTGGACGCGCAAGCCGACCTCGCGCCGCTTGTCTCTGCGGACGCTGTGCCCGTGACGCTCGGCCCGCGCATCTTCCGCACGGAGACGGCGGGGTTGGCGGCGGCGGTCGCGATCTTCGCGTTGAAGGGAGACATGGCATGAACGCCAAAGAAAAGCTGGTCAAGCTTGTCACGACGCGCGCGGGCATGAAGTGGAACCTGCTCTACCAGATACCGCTTTTCCTCGTCGCCGTGCTCGCTTTGCTGCGCGTGCTGCCGACGTACTGGCTGCTTGTCGCGCTGGGCGCGCTGGCGGCGATCACGCTCTATCGCAACAGGCTGATTTCACGCATGCTGGCGGGCGCGCTCTCGCAATGCCAAAATGCGTGCGACCCCGTGCCGCTGGCGGCGCTGACGGGCGAATTGCTTTCGTGCTTTTGCCCGGGCGGGTATATCAAGTACGGGCGATTCTACAGGATGCTGCTCAACAATCGCGGCTACGCGCTGGAGGCGCTCGGCGAATACGAAGAAGCGCTTGCCGTCAACCGCCTGCTGGAAAAGAAGGTCGCCGCCATGCAAAGCCCGATGGAGCGCGCCGTCTGCTATAACAACATCGCCGGCAACCTGACCCTGCTTTCGCGGCTTCCCGAAGCGCGCGAGGCGCTTGCGCGCGCCCAGCGCTACGCCGGGGTGTTCACGCCCGAGCAGTTGGGCGGGCTGGCGGAAGGGCTTTCGCGCACCGAAACGGCGCTGAAAATCGCAGAGGGTGATATAACGGGCGTGGAGGAAACGCTCAAAACGCTGCTTTCGCACGACGCGGCGATCAACCACCGCGCCGTGCAGCTCCACTGGCAGCTCGCGCAGCTCTGCGCGCTGACGGGCGAGCAGGGCAAGCGCCGGGAAGCGCTGCTGTATGTCGCGCGAAACGGCAACAAGCTGTATGTCGCGCGACGCGCGGCGGCGGAGCTTGCCGCATGAAGACCGTCGCTTTTCACACGCTGGGCTGCAAGGTCAACCAGTACGACAGCCAAGCGATGCTCGAGCGCTTCCTCGCGGCGGGCTATGAAGCGCGCGAGTTTGACGAATTCGCGGACGTATACGTCGTCAACACCTGCACGGTCACGGCGGTCGGCGACAAAAAGAGCATGCAGGCGGTTCGCAGGGCGCTCAGGCAGAACCCCGCCGCGCACATCGTGATCGCCGGGTGCCTCGCGCAAAAGCAGGCGGGCGCGCTGCTATCGACCGGCGCGCGGCTGATCCTCGGCACGAGCCGCCGCGCCGCGGTCGTGACGCTGCTGGAAGAAGCGGTCGAGGAAAACAAGCAAATCGTCGCGGTAACGGACGTGACGCGCGCGCGCTACGAAGATTTATCCGTCACGGGGCAGGCGGGGCGCACGCGCGCCGTGCTCAAGATCCAAGAGGGCTGCGACAGGTTCTGCGCGTACTGCGCCATCCCGTCGGTGCGCGGCGGCATCCGCTCGCGCGCGGTCGAAAGCGTCCGCCAAGAGGCGCAAAGGCTCGCCGACGCGGGGTATCAGGAGCTTGTTTTAACGGGCGTGCACCTGACGAGCTACGGGCGCGACTTGGAAAACGCGTCGCTGCTTTCCGCGATCGCCGCCGCGTGCGCGCCCGAGGGCGTTTCGCGCGTGCGGCTCGGCTCGCTCGAGCCGGTGATCGCCACGGACGCGTTCGTCGAAGGTCTGCGCGCGCTGCCCAAGGTCTGCCCGCAGTTCCATCTGGCGCTGCAATCCGGCTCGGAAACCGTGCTTTCGCGCATGCGCAGGCGGTATACGCCGCAGGAATTTCTGCAAGCCGCCGAGCGCCTGCGCGCGGCGTTCCCCGGCTGCGCGCTGACGACCGACGTGCTCGCGGGTTTCCCCGGCGAAACGGAGGCGGAACACGCGGAAACGCTGGCGTTTTGCCGCGCGGTCGGGTTTGCCAAGATGCACGTCTTCCCTTACTCGCGGCGCGAGGGCACGCTGGCGGCGCGCATGCCGGGGCAATTGCCCAAGTCCGTCAAGGAAGCGCGCGCGCGGGAGCTGATCGCGCTGGGCGAAACGCTCGCAAACGATTACCGCGCCTCGCTGCTGCGCACCGTCCAGCCCGTGCTCTTCGAGGAGGACGGCGCGGGGTACACGCCGCAGTACATGCACGCGCGCGCCCCGGGCGGCGTGCCGGGCGAAATCCGTCCCGTGCGGCTGCTGATGCTGACGGACGAAGGGTTTTCCGGCGAGATCGCGGGATGAAACGGTACGCGTCAAACGTATATATGGATAGAAGGAGTGACTGTGATGAACGACTGCATCTTCTGCCGCATCGCCTCGGGCGATATCCCGTCCAAAATCGTATATGAAAACGATCTGGTCGTCGCCTTTTGCGACCTTGCGCCGCAAGCGCCCGTGCATGTGCTGATCGTCCCGCGCCAGCACGCGTCCGGGCTCAACGCCCTCTGCGACATGCCCGACGGCACGCTCGCGGCGCTCATGCGCGCGGCGCGGGAGGTCGCCAAGGTGATGAACATCGACCAGTCCGGCTACCGCGTGGTGATCAACTGCGGCGAGGACGCGTGTCAGTCCGTCCAGCACCTGCACCTGCATGTGCTCGGCGGTCGGAAACTGTCCGAAAGCATGACATGAATGTAAACATTCAAAATTGCCTGTTGACGCTGAATTGTGAAAGCGGTATAATATGCGCACGGTCGCCATCCGCCGTGTAAACGGCGAGTGCCAAGGCGAGATGAGCGAAGGGAGGGAAAAGAAGTGTCTGAGGTACGGGTCAAGGAAAACGAGTCGCTGGAAAGCGCCCTGAAGCGGTTTAAGCGCCAATGCGCGCGCGCGGGCGTGCTCGCGGAGGTTCGCAAGCGCGAGCATTATGAAAAGCCGAGCGTGAAAAGGAAGAAGAAGGCGGAGGCCGCACGCAAGCGCAAGTATTGACAGCATACGCAAACATACAAGAGCCGGACGCGAAACGTCCGGCTCTTGGCGTATCATCCAATATAATATGTTTTACATTGACATTTAGGGCGATTTCCACTATATTATTGACAAGACGCATCATACATGAAGGAAGTGATTTGCTTGTCGAAATTTCCGGAGGGCTTTTTGTGGGGCGGAGCGACCGCCGCGAATCAGTGCGAGGGCGCGTATGACGAGGGCGGCAAGGGGCTGACCATTCAGGACGTAACGCCGCGAGGCGCGTTCGCGCCGCCGACCGACGCGCCCACGCCCGACAACCTCAAGCTCGTCGGCGTGGATTTCTACCACCGCTACAAAGAGGACATCGCGCTGCTTGCCGAAATGGGCTTCAAGGTGTTCCGCCTGTCCATCGCGTGGGCGCGCATCTTCCCGCGCGGCGACGAGGAAACGCCCAATGAAGAAGGCTTGGCGTTCTACGACCGGGTGTTTGACGAATGCGCGAAATACGGCATCCAGCCGCTCGTCACGCTGTCGCACTACGAAACGCCGCTGTACCTTGCGAAAACCTACGACGGCTGGCGCTCGCGCGAACTGGTCGGCTTTTTCGAGCGCTACTGCAAGGCGGTGTTCACGCGCTACAAGGACAAGGTGAAGCTCTGGCTGACGTTCAACGAAATCAACTCCATGCGCATGGCGACGCTGATGTCCGCGGGCGTGATGACCCCGCGCGCGCAGCTCACAAACAAAGACATCTACCAGATCGCGCACCACGAGTTTGTCGCCAGCAGCCTCGCGGTCAAGGCGTGCCACGAGATCATCCCCGACGCGAAAATCGGCTGCATGGTCATCTGCATGCCCGCATACCCCGCCACGCCCGACCCCGCCGACGTGCTCCGCGCCCTGCAAATCGAGCGCGACAATTTCTTCTTCTCCGACGTGCAGGCGCTCGGCGAATACCCCGCCTACGCGCTCGCCGAGATGGCGCGCGACGGCACGGCGCCCGATATGCTCCCGGGCGACCTCGACATCCTCAAGAACACCGTCGATTTCATATCGTTTAGCTACTACATGAGCGTTTGCGCGAGCGCCAAGCCGCAGCCGGAAGCCGCCGCCAACATGCTCTTTGGCGCGCGAAATCCCTACCTCAAAGCCAGCGCGTGGGGCTGGCAGATCGACCCCAAGGGGCTGCGCTACGCCTGCAGCCGCCTCTACGACCGCTACCGTCTGCCGCTGTTCGTGGTGGAAAACGGGCTGGGCGCGGAGGATGAGTTGATCCCCGACGGCGCGGGCGGATTCACAGTCAATGACGATTACCGCATTGCCTACCTCAACGACCACCTCTGGGAGCTGTGTAACGCCATCGCGCTGGACGGCGTGCCCGTCATGGGCTATACCTCGTGGGGCTGCATCGACTTGGTGAGCGCGTCCAAGGCGGAGCTCAAAAAGCGCTACGGCTATGTGTACGTCGACCGCAACGACGACGGCTCGGGCACGCTGGCGCGCTATCGCAAAAAGAGCTTCCACTGGTACAAAGAAGTCATCGCGAGCAACGGCGGCGCGCTCAAACCGTATGAGGAGGCGAGCGTATGAAGTGCTTGGTGCTGGACTTTGGCGGGACGTTCTTGAAATACGGGCTGATGGACGAGCAAGCGGAATTGACCGAAAAGGGGCAGATCGCCGCGCCGGTCGGGAGCGTAGGGGAATATGTCGACGCCGTGAAAACGCTCTACGACCGCTATCAAAGCGAAGTATCGGGCGTTGCCATCAGCATGCCGGGCATGCTCGACGGCGACACCGGACATCTGCACAGCGCCGGCGCGTACCTGCACATGACCGGGCAAAACGTACTGACGCTGCTCAAGGACGCGATCCCCGTGCCCGTCGCCATCGAGAACGACGGCAAATGCGGCGCGCTCGCCGAGGCGTGGAAGGGCGCGCTCAAGGATTGCAGGGACGGCATCGCCGTCATCATCGGCACGGGGCTGGCGGGCGGCATCATCAAGGACGGAAAGCTGCACCGCGGCGCGAACTTCTCGGCGGGCGAGCTATCCTACCTGCTCATGAAGCCGGGTGATTACAGCATCCAGAGCCTGATCGGCATGCACTGCGGCATGATGACCTTCACCATGCGCGTCGCCGCCGCCAAGGGCGCGGATATCGCGGGCGCTGAAGGCTTGACAAAGCTCATGCAGGATAAGCTGCCCGAAGGCGCGGAGGCGCTCGGCGTGAACGCACCCAAGCATCACGACGCGCCCGCCGTCGACGGCGTGCAGATCTTCAAATGGCTCGACGAGGGCGACCCGGTCGTGCTGCCGATCTACGAGGACTATATCAAGCACCTCGCCATGCTGCTGTATAACCTGCAGGTGGTCTACGACCCGGAAAAGATCGTCGTCGGCGGCGGCGTGTCGCGCCAGCCGCGGCTCATCCCCGACCTGCGCGCCGAGCTTGCCAAGATCGCGCCCGCGCTGTTCTTCGTCCCCGTGCCGACCGTCACGCTCGACGCGTGCCATTTCCTTGCGGACGCGAACCTCTACGGAGCGATGAAAAACTACCTCGAGCGTTTTTTGCCATCATTGGCATAAATTTGGACATAATTCCTTCATACTGTCGCCACAAGCGCGCGCTATACTGAACCCGTCGAAGGGAAAGGGCGCGATGCCGACAGGCGTTCCTCCCTCATCATATATACCACTGTCCCGCCGCCCGGAGCTGAAAAGTGTTCCGGCAACGGCGGGACAGACAACGTCGCGCTGGACTACGCTTCTTCAAAGACCGCCTGCGGGCGGTCTTCTCATACGCTCCGTCAGCGCTCCTTTTCCATGCGAAGCGGGGCTTCGCATGGGATACGGACGAGGAAGAACGCGCCGGAGCGTCGCGCCGGATTGCGCTGCTTCAAAGCCCGCCTGCGGGCGGTCTTCTCATGCGCTCCATCAGCGCTCCTTTTCCATGCGAAGCGGGGCTTCGCATGGGATACGGACGAAGATAGAATGCGCCGGACTGCGCTTCTTCAAAGCCCGCCTGCGGGCGGTCTTCTCATGCGCTCCGTCAGCGCTCCTTTTCCATGCGAAGCGGGGCTTCGCATGGGATACGGACGAGGTCTGAACGCGTAAAATATTCTTACTCAAAACCCGCCTGCGGGCAACACCAACCAGCACAGCTATTCGCGCAGTCTGCCCGCCACGCGCGCGGCGACGGCAAGCGTTTCGGGCAGCCGCACGATCTCGACCGCGCCGTACGGCAAATCCAGCAACCGTTCCCACGTAAACCGCGCCGCCTCGATCACGTCCAGCAACCGTCTCTGCGCGCCCTCCTTGCGGTAGAGCGCGGAAATTGCCTCGATCATGAACGCCGCGTGCGCCTCCCACAAAAGATCCGGCAGCGCGGGGCGCGTAAAATACGCCGTGCCCGCCTCGCGAAGCTCGCACAGCAGCCGCGAAAGCTCGGGCTTGAACGCCTCGCGCTGCGCCGACATCCACGCGCCGTAGCACGCGGCGTTTTCCTCGCCGCCGCGCAGCTTGGCGAGCATGCGCAGGAAATCCTCCTCGCCGTCGCGGAAGGGCAGCGCGTAATACAGCAGCGCGTTGAGCCGCTGCACGAGCGTTTGCACGCGCTCCTTTTCATACAGCGAGAACGCGAACTGCGCGCGCGCGCGGCACAGCGCCGTCAGCACGTCGAGCTTTGTTGGGAAATAATGGTAAAAGTTGCCCTTGGAGCAGCCGATGAGGTCGAGCAATTCCTGCAGGGGCGTTTCCAGATAGCCCTTCTCGAAAAACAGGCGCTCGGCGGCGTCGAGCATGGCGGCGCGCTTCTGCTCGCCCTTGCTTTCTCGCCTGTACGCGCTCAATTCCATTCTATCACCTGCTGTATCATTCGGTAGGTCGATTTGCAAAGCAGCTCGCGCCTGTATTCCACGCCGTTGCGCTTGTAGACGCGGTAGGTTTCCACCACGTAACCCGTGCGCGCTTTCTTGAGCACTTGCTGTGTGCCGCTGGGCAGCTCGGGGTTCTGCTGGTACGTCGGCTCGCTCGGCGGCTTGGTGGTGGAGATCAGCACGGGCGCAAGGTCGATGGACTCGCCGGGTCCCAGCGACATGCCGTACAGTTCGACCGTGACCTTGCGGCTGCCGTAATACGCCACGATGAACACCGGCGTGTCCTTGTTGTTCCTGAACTTAAAATCGAGGTTGGGCCAGTCGACCGTCGCGTCGCGCCCCTTGTCGACATAATCGCTGGGCCACGCGTGCGGGCTGCGGTAGACGATCTCCAGATCCGCCATCGCCACGGCGTTGAACAGCGTGGACGACACCTGACACACGCCGCCGCCGATGTCGTCCACCGTCGTGCCGCCGGCGATCGCGGGCGCGGGCAGGTAGCCTTTTTTCACCGTGCGCTGCCCGGTCGTCTCATTGAAAGAGAACGTCTCGCCCGGCATGACCGTCGTGCCCGAAATCGCGCGGGCGGCAAGGTCGATGTTGGTGTTGCGGTTGCCGTTGGAGGTCGTGCTCGTCGTGAAGGAAGACACCTTGGAAAAGCTGCTCATCAGCGCCGCGCGCGTGACCGCCGGGACGACGGGTTCGGACTGCGCCGTGACCGTCGCCTGATAATTCTTCTGGTCGAGGCAGGCGATGATCTGTTGGTACAGCGCGTCCGCGTCGAGCTTCGCGCCCTGCACATCGTCGGTGAACGTGAACGTGCGCGCGCCGTAATCGAACGTCGCGATCATGGCGCTGACAGGCTCGCGGTCGATGCGGGCGCGAATGGTCTCCACCAGCGCGCGCACCGCCTCTTTGTCGTACGTCACCTCGGTGTACAGGTACGCGCCCGCGCTCTGCACCTGCAGCATGTGGCGGTAGCGCAGCTCAAACGGCGTCACGTCCGTCCCCAGCGTGACGGGCGAACCCTGCCTGCCGATGGCGAACGCCGCATCCAGCACGTCGCCCGTGTTGCGCACCAAAGGCACTTCGTTTTGCGTGATTTGCCATTTATAGCCGTCCACCTCGACGGTGATCGTGAAAAACTGGTTGTGGTACGCCTCGTTCTGCGAGAGCATGCGCTCCGCGTCTGCGCGCGTCATGCCCGCCAGCGGCACGCCGTCGACGTAAATATTGTTGAAAAACACGTCGCGCGCCATGACCGCCTGCTTTTGCTGGAACGCGGGGTACGGCGCGTACGCGCGCGCGAGCAGGTAGCCGCCCGCCGTCAGCAGCAGCGCGCACAGCAGGATGACCGTCGCCGCGACCATCACGCCGCCCTTTTTGCGGCGCGGCGCTTCCTCCGCCCAGCTCGACCCGCCCTCGCCGTATACCGGCGCGTACGGCTCGTACCTAGGCGCTTCGTCGCGCTGATACCGGGCGCGGCGCTGCCTGTCCGCGCGCTTGTTGCGTTGCGTGTTCATGCCTTGGGACGCTTTTCCTTTCTGGGTTTGCGGTTGGGGCTGGGTCTGCGCTGCTTATATTTCTCCTGCGGGATAGCGAGATCCTCCGCCGCGTGCTCGCGATGCCCGCCGAGCGCGACGAGCCGCTCATAGCGCTCTACCGCGCGCGTCACGACCTTCTCCCATGGCACGGGGATCGTCTCCCGCGCGCGCTCGCCCATCGCTTTCGCACGATCCGGGTCGGCGATCGCCTCGCGGAACACGCGGCACAAATCCTCCGCCGTGTTCTCGCAAAGGTAGCCGTTCTCATTTTCCATGATACAGTCCGCCGCGCTCGCGCCGCGCACGAGCACCGAGGGCGTGCCCATGACCGCCGCTTCGCGCACGACCATCGGCGCGTTGTCATACACCGACGGGAACGCGAACAGGCACGCGCGCGCGTACAGCCCGTCCAGCAGCTCGGGGCGCTGAATGTGCCCCGTCATGATGACCTGCCGCCCGATGCCCAGCTCGACCGCGCGCGCGTGGATGGCGCGGCTGTCGGGCCCTTGCCCCGCGAGCACGAGCGTGAAGCGCTCGCCGCTTTCGTTGAGCCGCGCCGCCGCCTCGAGGATGCGGTGGATGTTCTTTTTCCAGTCCATCTGCCCGACGAACAGCAAGACCGGCGCGTCGCCGAGTCGGTACGCGCGCTCGATCTCGCGCACCGCGTCCGGCTGCGGCTCGCGCATCTGCGCGCCGTTTGGCATGACCTGAATATCGCCCCGGAAGCCGTACTGCCGAAGCACCGCCTCGACCGACTCGCCCACGACCCAGACCTCGTCGCAATGGTTGTAAAAATCCACCACGATCTTCACGCCGACCTGCGAAAGCGCTTCGGACTTGGTGAACTTGAAAAAATCGTCGTAATACTTGGAGTGGAACGAGCCAATCAGCGGGATACCGCGCGTGCGCGCGAGCCGCAAGCCCTCCGACCCAGCCGCGAACGGGCTGTGCGCGTGCACAACGTCCAGCGGGATCATGCGCAGACGCTGGCGATAATGCGCGTCCATCGGCGCGGAGCCCGTCTTATACTGCCGGATACCCGGCACAGTCATGGCATGAAAATCGACCAGCTCGAACGGATAGCCGCCGCGATAGCCCGTGTCGTACATGGGCGCGAGCACCGTCACCTGATGCCCCAGCCTGCACAGCGTTTCGGAATACGCCAGCGCGACGCGCCCCACGCCGTCCACCACCGGCAGAAAGGTATCGGTCAACTGACCAACACGAAGCATGCGCCTCACCTCCCAGCGAGGGTAGTATAGCATATTCGGAGGGAAAAGAAAATAGGCGAGGAATGGGACGAAGGAATGAAGCAGCGGCGCGACATACCCTATGTGTCGGGGCACGCCGCGCCGCTATGTAGGGGACGATGCCCACATCGTCCCGCTTTCCCTGATAGCGTATTCCGGAGGTTCGGGGCGATGTAGGCATCGCCCCCTACGCCGTGTTCTGCAATGCGCGCTTCATTGGGTAGTTGTGGAAGTCATTCCACAACTTCCCCGGTCATCGCCTTCCACGCCTTGCGGATGGCGTTCTGGTGCTGCACGCCGTAATTCGGGTCGTGCAGTTTGCACTCGGACATGTCACGCAGGAAGTGTACGCACAGGTGTCCGTTGAAATCATTGGCGGCAATGCCGCCCGAGAGGTGCGGGACGTTGTGCATGGTCGCCAGCGACCACCTGCCGTCCGGCAGCTTGACGTAGACCGCGTGCGGCGTCCACGATGCCGCGCCCATCGCGGCGTTCATGGAGGCGGTATCGGCGGCGGTCAGCGGTTCGGAATCGCAGTGGTTACCGCGCGAGTAGACCTTGAGCGTCCAGCCGTAACCCGTGCCCGGGTCGTAGACGAGCAGGCGCGAGCCGTCGGACAGCGAGGGCTTGACCTCGTTGAACCAGTGCAGCAGCTGCACTGACGAGGAGGAAGGTCCGGAGATGCGCACGCCGCCGTCGCCCTTGCCGCTTTCCTCACCCGGCGCGGACGCCGAGCCGGAGTACAGCGTCGAAAGCGTTTGCTGCCCGGCGATACCGTCGGTCGACAGCGCGTTGGCGCGCTGGAACGCGAGCACGGCGAGCTTGGTTTTGTCGTCGAACGACCCCGTGGCGTCGCAGTCGTACCCGAGCTGCTTGAGCGCCGTCTGCATCGCCGTCACCTGATCGCCCGTGTTCCCCAGCCGCAACGTGGGATAGGAGTTCGTAAACGCGATGGCGCGCCCCGACACCAGCAGCGAAAAGCTCGACGGCCCCATGAACCCGTCCACCTTCAGCCCGTTGCGGATCTGGAAATTGCGCACCGCCTCGATGGTTTGCGCGTCGTAGACCTTGGTCAGCGCGCAGGCGTACTGATACGCCGCCAGCCGCTGCTGCACGTAATACACGTCGTCGCCCGTCTCACCCGAATACATCACGCGGTCGAGCTTGCCCGAGACGGATATGGGCGTGACCGTCGTTTCAACCGCGGGCACGGGCGTGGGCGTGACGGCGACGACGGGCGGGAAATACAGGTACTGCGTCTGCACGTAGCCAAACACGCCGTTATACGTCGTCTCGCACCACGTTTCGCCCTTGGCGGACAGCAGCAGCGACGTGCCGTTGGGAATCGTCGCGATCACGCGCGAGCCGGACTTGCCCGCGTCGCGCAGGTTGAGCTTGCCGCCGCCCGTCATAACGGTCGCGGGCGTCAGCGACGCGGTCGCGGAAGGGGTCGCCGTGACGACCGGCGCTTGCGCCGCGCCCGCAGCCGCCGCGAACAGCCGCGCCTGCGTGTCTTGCCCCGCGATACCGTCCACCTCTAGCCCCTGCGCCTGTTGGAAGCGCTTGACCGCCGAGCGCGTGCCGTCACCGTACACGCCGTCCGCCTTGGACAGATACCCCAACTTGACCAGCGCGTTCTGCATCGCGCGCACAAGGTCGCCCTCGTCGCCGCGCTTGAGCTTGATATAGCTGCTCGGCGCGGGCGTTTCCGTCACGACGGGCGCGGGAATCGCCGTTACGACGGGCACGGGAGTCGCCGTCACGACGGGCGCTTGCGTAATGATGGGCGCTTGCGTAACGCCCGCCGCCGCCGCGAACAGCCGCGCCTGCGTGTCTTGCCCCGCGATACCGTCCACCTCGAGCCCCTGCGCCTGTTGGAAGCGCTTGACCGCCGAGCGCGTGCCGTCGCCGTACACGCCGTCCGCCTTGGACAGATACCCCAGCTTGACCAGCGCGTTTTGCATCGCGCGCACAAGGTCGCCCTCGTCGCCGCGCTTCAACTTAATATAGCCGCCGCTCGCGGGCTGCGTCTGCGTCTGCGGCGCGGGCGTGACGTATACGACCGGCGCTTGCGTCGCCGCCGCCTGTTCCTGATAGATTTTCCCGTTGATCGCCACGCCGTTGGGCGCAAGCTCGTACAGCTTTTTAAGCGTCTCATGCCCCGCCACGCCGTCCACTTCCAGCCCCACGATCTGCTGGAACTGCTTGACCGCCGTGCGCGTGCCGTACCCGAACACGCCGTCGGGCTTCACGTCGAACCCCAGCGCCTGCAAAGACGTTTGCATCTCGCGCACCGCCGAGCTTTCGTCGCCGCGCTTGAGCTTGGGATAAATCATTTCGGCGCTCGCCGCGCCCAGCATCAGGCACGCCGCAAGCAGCGCTGCCAGCATTTTCGTCCACAATTCCTTCCGCATCTACGGCCACCTCAATCCATTGCTATTCGATGTACGAGCATTCTAGCATATTGTTTCGCAAATGTAAAGATATATTACGAAAATATTACGTTTTGTAAGGATTGTAAAATCTGGGAGCGTTCGCTTGACAATACAGCCAAAAAACAATTTAGGGGTTGACAGGCGCGCGGCGGTCTAGTATGATGAATGACAATCACACCGAAGGGGGGTTTCCGAATGCGCGTGTCATGTGCCATGCGAATGTCCATGCTTTGCGGAAGAAACCTCCCGCGCTGTTTGTGACGCTTCGCTTGGAATAGAACGGATTTCCAGCCGAACGCATCGCCGCGCGCGATGTGTTTTTTAGTATATCAGGGGGAGAAAACAAGGAATGACGCAGCGACCGCTCATTGAAATCAAGGATTTACAGAAGGTGTTCCACACGCTCGAGGGCGAGGTGCGCGCGCTAGACGGCGTGAGCCTGTCGGTGAACAAGGGCGAGATTTACGGCGTGATCGGGCTGTCGGGCGCGGGCAAATCGACGCTGATTCGCTGCATCAACCGCCTCGACGCGCCCTCGGGCGGCGACATCCTCTTTGACGGCGAGAGCGTGCTGACCATGGACGGGCAGGCGCTTTCCCGCGCGCGCCGCAGGATGGGCATGATTTTTCAGTCCTTCAACCTGCTCATGCAGAAAACAGTCGCGCGCAACGTGCGCTATCCGCTGGAGATCGCGGGCGTGCCGAGCAAAAAGGCGGACGAGCGCGTGCGCGAGCTGCTGGCAATCGTCGGATTGTCCGATAAAAGCCGCGCGTACCCCAGCCAGCTTTCCGGCGGGCAGCGGCAGCGCGTCGCCATCGCGCGGGCGCTGGCGTGCGATCCCGAAGTGCTGCTCTGCGACGAGGCGACGAGCGCGCTCGACCCCATGACCACGCAATCCATCCTCGCGCTTTTGCAGGACATCAACCGCCGCATGGGCATCACCATCCTCATCATCACGCACGAGATGGCGGTCATCCGGCAAATCTGCACGCGCGTCGCCATCATCGAAGGCGGAAAGATCGCCGAGGAAGGCACGGTGGACGACGTGTTCCTGCACACGCGCTCGCAGGCGGGCAGGCGGCTGTTCGGCGTGCTGCCCGAGCAGGAGGAAAAGGAAGAGATCCCATGCCCGGCGCTGCGTATCGTCTTTGGCGGGGCGGCGGCGGGGCAGCCCATCATCGCGGGGCTGGTGCGCGACTGCGGGGCTTCGGTCAACATCCTGTCTGCGAACATGCGGCGTATCGGCGGCAAGACCTACGGGCAGATGCTCATCGAATCGCCTGGGGGCGAGGAGGAGCGCGACAGAATCATCCAATACCTGACCGACAAAGGGCTGACGGTCAACAAGATCGAGAAAGGGGGTGCATAAACATGAGTTGGGATCAACTGCTGCCGCTGCTTCGCGACGGGCTGTACGACACGCTGTACATGACCTTGCCGTCCACGCTGATCGCCTATCTCATTGGCATGCCGCTGGGCGTGCTGCTGGTGATCACGCGCAGGGGGCACATCCGCCCGATGCCCGCGCTCAACGCCGTGCTCGGCGTGGTCATCAACTTCCTGCGCTCCATTCCCTTCATCATCCTGCTGGCAATGCTCTTCCCGGTCACGCGCGTCGTCATGGGCAGAGCCATCGGCACGCGCGCGGTCATCTTCCCGCTGGTCGTCAGCGCGTTCCCCTACGTCGCGCGCATGGTCGAGGGCTCGCTGGACGAGGTGGACCGCGGGGTCATCGAGGCGGCACAGTCCATGGGCTCGACGACGTGGCAGATCATCCGCAAGGTGCTTTTGCCCGAGGCGCTGCCCTCGCTCATCAACGGCGCGGCGATCTGCCTGACGACCATCCTCGCCTATACCGCGATGGCGTCGGCGGCGGGCGGCGGCGGTCTGGGCGCGCTCGCCATCACCAAGGGGCTGAATCAACGCAAGTTCGACATCATGTACATGGCAAGCCTCGCGCTGGTCGCGCTGGTGCAGATCTTCACCGTCATGGGCACGACCGCGACCAAGAGGCTCGATCACAGAAGGCGCTCATAACATCAGTATAAAAGGAGAGAAAACCATGAAGAAGTTCCTGTCCATCCTGCTGGCGCTCACGCTCTGCCTGTCCTGCACCGCCGCCATCGCCGAGACCATCGTCATCGGCGCGACCCCCAGCCCGCACGCTGAAATCCTCGAGTTCGTCCGCGAAGACCTCGCCGCGCTGGGCTACGATCTGGAGATCGTCATCTTCACCGAGTACCCGCTGCCCAACCCCGCGCTCGCGGCGGGCGAGCTGGACGCCAACTACTTCCAGCACATCCCCTACCTCACGCAGTACAATGATTCCGTCGCCGAAGACGAGCAGCTGATCCCCGCCATCGGCGTGCATTACGAGCCGTTCGGCATCTACGCGGGCACGAAAGCGACGCTCGAGGACATCGCCGAGGGCGACACCATCACCATCACCAACGACCCCTCCAACGAAACCCGCGCGCTGCTGCTGCTGCGCGACGCCGGGCTGATCAAGCTCGCCGAGGACGCGACGTGGGAAAGCGCCCTGACGACGCTGGACATCGTGGAAAATCCGTACAATCTGGAGATCGTCGAAGTCAACGCCGAGCTTCTGCCCTCCACGCTGGAAGACGCTGCGTTCGCCGTCATCAACGGCAACTTCGCCATCGGTGCGGGTCTCAGCCCCGCCGAGGACGCTATCTTCCTCGAGCCGCTGGGCAGCGAATCCGCCGAGATCTACACCAATTACGTCGTCGTGCGGCAGGACAGCCTCGAAGCCCCGTTCCTGGAGGCGCTGGAGAGCGTGCTGCTGACCGAAAAGGTGCGCGATTACATGCTCACCAACGAAGCGTACGCGGGGGGAGTCGTGCCATCGTTTTGACACCTCAAAATGAGGAAATAGAGATTAGGAACGAGGAATTTGGGGATATCGTAGGGGTCGATGCCCACATCGACCCGCGAACAAATATCCGTGCATGCGGGCGGATGTGGGCATCCGCCCCTACGACGGGGATGAAATTCGCTCACATCAATAGCGCTCGCTCGCAAAATGGACATCTATGCGCCAGTCACGTTCCCCCTCCCTATTCCCTCGCTCCCCTAATCCCTCTTTCATCTTCCCTTAAAAGCCCAACCATAACAAAAGCGCCACCTCGCCGTGGCGCTTTAAAAGTGGGATTGGGCTTGAACCATGGTGTATACTCCCGCCTATACGATCAACCTGACTCATACGGTCCGCACGGCGTATTGCCGATTGGAACGCTTTTCGGCGAGCCGCCTGCCCTTCCCGGGCGCGTCGCCCCGCCTGCGCCCCGAACCTACGCTCGGGTTGCCATGAGCATCATAGTGGCAGCTGGCTGTCCTGTCCTTTCGGGTGTAGACCCTCTAGCTTTGCGTCGCGGGCTTTCGCCCGTTTTGCCCTGATCACCAATGATGAAGCCCATTCTCCCGCCGACAGTATATCACATAATATTACATATGTCAACATTGATGTAATATTTCTTGTGATAATTTTGCAGATTCTTGCGGTAACGCTGCTCGCGGCACAGCGTATCCGCGCCGCGGCAGGACAAACAAAAACCCCGGGCACCTTGCTTTCAAGGCATCCGGGGTCTTTTCTGTGGAGGCGCCATCCAGAATCGAACTGGAGAATAAAGGTTTTGCAGACCTTCG
>CAZEIC010000052.1:0-8271 GCA_964512175.1 uncultured Oscillospiraceae bacterium
ATTGCCAAACCGATAGATATCGATATCCTATTCAAGACACTGCGGGAATACATTGGATAAACGCCCGCGGAATAAACCCCGTGTCTGGTTACTTTGCTTTTTTCAGGGTAAATCTGTTGGAGCAGTTTGTGGCAACGGATTATACTGCATACATATAAAGGCTAAATATACCCCCTATATTCTATTGCCCCAGCGTTGAAGCGCCTGACATTACTGGCTTTTTCGATTTCCTTTTGCGGCGAGCTGTGGCAGGGTGGAGTTGCGGAATCGATCCTTCTCTGCCCTGTTTGCGTATGCTTGAACAATATATGAAACACAATAGTGTTCTGGCTATTCGTTCGATGATGCCGTATAACAGACCTAGCGGAAAAATCCTTCGCCGTTGGAAGGATGGAGTAAAAATGCTGATCAGCTTCTACGATAATAGCATCAAACAACACGCTGGCGCTTTCTAATACATCATAGCATCGAAATCCGCATGTACAATTTGCCGGAAGTTCGCCTCGCCATTCGTCGTCTCCAAATTTTCGATTCCTCAAGTATTCCCTTGAAACTGCGAGGGCGAACAGCCGACCGACTGATGGAATACTTTGGAAAAATAGGCGTAATCGTCATAGCCTACACAGGCGGCGACCTGATGCAGCGGCATGTCGGGATGTTCGCGAATCAACGTTTTGGCGTTGTCCATGCGGCATTGTATGAGGAACGCGTTGAAGGAAACGCCGCCGTACTTGCGGAACAGCCGGCTCAGATAGGTCTGCGATATCCCCACGTCCGCGCAAACGCTCTGGATGCTGATGGGCTGGGCGTACTTGTCGCGGATGACGCGCGCGGCGAAGGCGTACAGCTCCTCCGGCGAAAGCCGTTTATCGCGCAGCGAGTCGTTGTCAAACAGCATGGCGTACATCCCCGCCATCAAATCGCCGTAGGAAACGGCGTAGCGCAGCAATTCCTCGGTTTCGCGCATGACGGTTTCCTGCTGCCGCCCTTGGTCGAGCCGGAGGGCGAGCACGAAATGCGCGAGCTGCCTGACCATCATGGACACGTATAGCTGCGTGACATGCCGCTTTTCCCAGTCCGCCGCCAAGGAGAAGAAAATCTCTTTGACCATGCGCGCGTTGCCGTCCTGTATGAACAGCTCCAGCCGCTTGATGGTCGCGCTTGGGATGTGCGGCGTGTCCAGCGCGGGCTGCGCGTTGGTCAGGAACACATATTGATGCCTGCCAACGACCGTCGTTCGCTCCAGCGTCCGCGAGGCGCGCGTGTAGAAGCCTCCAATGGCGGTGAACGCATCGCTGTTACGCGAAAAGACGATGGTGCTCGTGGGATTGCGGCGCATGGCGACATACGCCTTGACGGCGGTCTGAAAGTCCGTGGCGGACACGTCCGCCTTGGAATACAGGATCTGCTCGTCCTCGTCGCGTCCGCGCAGCGCCTGAAGGCATTCGGAGGCGACCGGCACTTGCGAGGTCGTCTTGAGCTCGCTCTGCGGATAGCGCAGGTTGCCCCAGCGCGCAAGCGCGAAGAAATACTTGCCGTCGCCGTACAGCCGGCTGATCCACGCGTCGTCGCGCTCTTTTTCGTTCAGCAGCGCCGTCAGCACCTGCGGCAGTTTGCTCTCGCGCTCGTCTGCGATCTTGCGTGCGATCTTGCCGAGCATGTCCCGCATGCCCGGCAGGCTCACGGGCTTGAGCAGATAATTATCCACCGCCGCCTCGATCGCGCCCTTGGCGTACTCGAACTCCGCATAGCCCGATATGATGACGATGTGGATATCGGGACGCAATTCGCGCGCGCGTTTTGCCAGCAGGATGCCGTCGATGTCCGGCATGCTGATATCGGTGAGCAGCAGGTCGATGTCGCCGCGCTCCCGGAGGCATTGCAGCGCCGCCTCGCCGCCCGTGCAGCTTTGCGCGACGGCAAAGGTCTCCGCGTGCTTTGCCATGATCGCCTGCAAATAGCGCAGCGCCGGCATTTCGTCGTCCACCAGCAGCGTGTTAATCATTCCGTTCCTCCCCGCCGACGGGCAGCGTCAGCGCGACCACCGCGCCGCCGTCGTTGTACAGGCGCATGTTGATTGTCCCTTTGCTGTAATAAAACAGCCGCAAATAGGTGTTGAGCAGCCCCAGATGCTTGTCCGCCGACACCGTTTCGGCGGGCTTTTTGCGCTCGATCTCGCGCATCGCGGCCTGCAGCTTGGCGAGCACCTCGGCGTCGAACCCCGCGCCGTTATCGCGGACGACGAGGGTCAGCGTACCCTGCGCCACGCTGCCGGTGATACATATGCCGCGCTGCGCGCTTAACCCCTTGAAGCCGTGCGTCAGCGCGTTTTCGACAAGCGGCTGCAGCGTGAGCTTGGGCACGGGCAGCGACGTGATCTCCGGCGGCACATCGATGGTGAAGCGCAGCTTGTCCTCGTAGCGCGCCTTGGACAAAAGCAGGTAGCGCTCGACGTTGTCCAGCTCCTCGCGCAGCGTCGCCGTCTGCGAACGGATATCGGTGGCGTAGCGCAGCATCTGTGCGAACTGGTCGCACAGCGCCGTGATTTCTTCGCTGCCCGATTCCATGCCCTTGGCGCTGATGATGTTGAGCGTATTGTACACAAAGTGCGGGTTCATCTGCGTTTGCAGGGCGTTGAGATGCGCCTTGAGCGCGCCTTCTCGCAGCACGACCTCGTTGTTGTGCGACGCTTGCAAGCGCGATATCAGTCCGTTGAAGGAGCATTCGAGCTGGTAGATCTCGCGGTCTGACGGGCGCGTGATCAGCGTCTGGAGCGCTTCCTCGGGATGCGCCATCAAATTGTCGGCGGGCAGATGCTGAATCTTCCTATTCAATTGGCGGATGGCGCGCGTCAGTCCGAGCGAAAACAGTACTACGAACAGCAGCGTGATGAGCAGCACGATGCCCGCGACTGTGACATATTTGATCAGCAAATCGCGCACGTTGCGGTTGTAGACGGACATGTCCTGCGAGACGTAGATTTGCAGCCCCAGACTTTTGGAGCGCATCGCGGTGACGAACGCTTCGCCGCCGCCCTCGAGCGCATAACGCGTCATCACGCCGGGCGCGATATCGCGGAACAGCGCGCTTTCGTTGCAGTACAGCGGCGCGCCGTCGTCAAACACCGCCTGCGCGCGGATGCCGGAATCCCGCATGGAAAAGATGGCGTCCAAATCGGGCAGCGCGCCAGACACCTCCAAATACCCGATAAACTGCCCGTGCCAGATGACCGCCTTGACCGCCGAGACCACGCGCACGTCCAGACGGCTCGACCACGGGTCGCCGTGCGGGCCGATGATGCGGCGCTGGAAAGGGTCGGCGTCCACCTGTCGCAGATAATCAAGCGAGCCGACCGTCGCACGCGCCTCGTCGGAAAAGCTGACGACGGCGTCGTTCTTTTCAAAGAGGTTGGTCAGGTAAAAACCGTTGCGCGTGTACGCGCTGACGCGGTAGAACGCCGTTTGCAGCGGCGCTTGGTACATCACGCGCGACATGACGTTCTGCGCCGACACCAGTTCGCCGATGTCCTCGGTGTTTTCATGCAGGTATACGGTGTGGAAGGCGTTCATGAAATCGACGTTGGAGGTCAGCTCCTCGAGCGCGAAATCCATCAGCTGCACGTATTCCTCGATCTCCACGAGCATTTTGTTGCCGAGCGCGTTCAGCGTGGCGTGCGTGCTCTCGTTGAGGTTCTGGAGGCTGGTGTTGTAAAAATACACAGAGTTGGCGCACGTCGTCAATACCGCCAGCAGCGAGAAGATGATGATCAGCTTATGGCTCATCTTCATGGGTTCGCCCTCCGTTTCCCGCGCGTTTGTTACAGTATATCATAGAAAGCGCCCGCCCGCGCGCATTGTGCTGGATATTACAACTGCTTGTGCTGGATTTTACAAGTGAAAATGGTTGCAAAACGTGTCGCGAGGGTTCAAAATTGCAAATGCTTGTGCTGGATATTGCATGTTCACGCAAGGGAGCGCGCCGTATAATGGGGGTGCGAAAGCGGAGAAACCGTCAGGTTGACGGTGACGCTGAAGGAGGAAACGGATATGAAAGGTATCAAATGGTTGTCCTGTATGTGCATCGCGGCGCTGCTCGCCTTCTCGGGCGGCGCGCTGGCATACGGCGATCAAGGCATCACCTGTTTCCCGGCGGGCGAAGTGGCGATCGACGGCGCGCTCGACGAATGGAACTTGTCTTCGCCCGCCGCGCTTTGCGAGGCTTCGCAGATCGTGCGCGATTTGGGGCAGTGGACGGGGCCGGAAGACATCAGTCTCGAAATCTATCTGATGTACGACACGGACAATCTCTACCTCGGCGCGAAGATATTGGACGACACGCCTTTCATGTACCGCGAGGGCTTCCCGCCCGATATGGCGGATTCGCTGGTGCTGTTTCTGTCGACCGACGCGAATGCCGACCCCGCGCGTGAAAGCTATGCGCCCGGCGACTTTCGCCTGACGTTGGTCGTCGATGATTACTACTTTAATACGGGCATCGACCGCGACATGGTCGCGAACCAATGCGGGTTTGCATCGGTCGGCGCGGACGGCGACGAGCAGGTGCTGGATGGCTACGAATGCGCCGTGATGGAGATCGAGGGCGGTTATACGTTCGAGGCGGTCATCCCGTTTGCCAACTTCGCCAACGAGCAGATTCCCGCGCTTTCGCCCGTGCCCGGTATGACCGTGGGCGTGGATTTCGCCATGTTCGATTTGGATTTCCCGTGTCCGGGCGTTGCGACCGCGCGTATCCAGTGGTGCGCGGGCAGCATGGACGCCGACGTGAACCCCTCGCTGTGGGGCGCGCTGACGTTCGCGGAATAAAGGATAGGAGCATCATGATGAGAAAGACAATCGCCGCTGTGCTGGCGGCGCTCGCGCTGGGCGCGCTGCCCTTGTCCGCGCTCGCGGCGCGCAACGAGAAGATCGCCGCGCTGGACATTCCCGCCGTCGTCGCGGACAAGGACGCCCAAGGCAAGGTCAACGTTTACCACTGGTGGACGGCGGGCGGCGAGAAAGAGGCGATCAACGCCGTTATCGCGGGGTTCGAGGCGGAGTACGTCAACGCCTCCGGCAAGTCCAACGCCATCCCCGGCGGCGCGGGCGGCGCGATGGTCATGAAGGTCAAGGTGCTGCAGCAGGCGGGCAGGTCGCCCGAGGCGTTTCAGGCGCATCCCGGACAGGAGATACAGCCCTACCTCGACGCCGATATGCTCTTGGACCTCGGCGGCATATGGGCGTATTCGGGGCTGCATGAACGCGTGCTGCCCGGCATCGGGGAGCTGTGCGAAGCGCCGGACGGCGGCTACTACATCGTCCCTGTCGGCGTGCATAAGACCAATACCATCTTTTACAGTATCCGCATGTTCGAGGAATACGGCGTGCAGGCGCCCGCTTCCGCGTCCGTTACATGGGACGAATTCTGGGACATCTGCGAGCAGCTTTCCCAGAAGCTGCCCGAGGGCAAGTACCCGGTCGATTTGGGCGACCGCAAGGGCTGGGCGGCGTGTCAGGTGTTCGAGAGCATCATGATGGGGCAGAGCCCGCAGACCTACGAGGACTTTATCAACGGCAAAGCGACGCAGGAGCAGGTCAAGGAAACGCTCGACGTGTTCGCCCGGCTCATGGGCTACGTCGCGCCCGACCATTCGGCGCGCGAGTGGTACGAGACTGCCGGACGCATGGCGGCTGGCGATTACGCCATGCAGATCATGGGCACATGGATGCAGCCGCTGATGACGAGCATGGGGCTTGTGTATGGCGAGGATTACGGCGTTATGGACATGCCGGGCACGGACGGGTATTTCGGCATGTGTATCGACGGCTTCGTCGTGCCCAATGATTCTGCGGACGTCGCGGGCGGCGCGCGTTTCGCGAAAATCGTCGCCGATCCCGCCGTGCAGGCGGCGTTTTCCAAGGTCAAGGAATCGGTGTCGCCCTATGCCGACACGCCGGACGACACCTACAACGCGCTGACCAAGCGCTTCAAGGACGAGCTGGTGTCCGGGAACGTCGTGTGCTATCCGAGCTTCACGCACGGAACCGCGCTGCCGTGGGCGGCGTCGACCGATTTGCAGACCCGCATCACGGACTTCGCCACCAGCACCGACCCGGACACCGCGCGATACGCCAAGATGATCACCGAGGCTCTCAGGGAAGCCGGCGTGGAAGGAGAATGGAACATTGTTGATTAAACGTGTTTGCGCGGCGCTTCTCGCCGCCGCTATGGCGACCCTTTCGCTTTGCGCGGGGCTCGCCGCGGAAAACGCGCCCGAGCAGCCCGCGCTGGCGGCGCTTTCCAAGCCCGTCCTCGAGGAAGACGGGTATCGGTTCAAGGATTTGAACGGCAACGGCGCGCTCGACGCATACGAGGACTGGCGACTGCCCGCCGAATCGCGCGCCGCCGACCTGATTTCGCAAATGACCGTGCGCGAGAAAATCTCGCAGATGCAGCACCCGACGTTCGTTCCCAAGGCGAACGGCGCCGTTCCCAATTTCCTCCAGAAATGGGCGAAGGATGAAGACATCGGCTTCGTGCTGGTGCGCGAGCTGCGCGACGTGCGCACGGCGGCGGAAAACCTCAATCAAGTGCAGGCGTGGGCGGAGGAAAGCAGGCTGGGCGTGCCGGTCATCGTGTCGATGGACTCGGTGCACGGCGCGTCCTACGTTACCGGCGCGACGCTGACGCCGCACAACTTGGGGCTTGCTGCTACGCGCGATTTGGCGCTTGTATCCACGCTCGCGGACATTGCGCGCAGGGAGCACATCGCCATCGGCGCGCGCATGACGCTCTCCCCGGAAGCGGATATCGCCTCCGAGCCGCGCTGGGGGCGCGTGATGGAAACGTTTGGCGAGGACGCGGACCTCGTATCGCAAATGACGACGGCGCAGGTCGTCGGCTTCCAGCACGGCGCGGACGGCCTGAACCCGGACGCCATCATCGCCTGCATGAAGCATTTCCCCGGCGCGGGACCGCAGATGGACGGCGTGGACATGGCGCCCATCATTTCCAGCGAGGAATCGCTGCGCGAGCACCTCAAGCCGTATGTCGCGGGCATCGAGGCGGGGCTTGCCTCTGTTATGCCGTACTATTCCATTCCGCTGGCGCTGGACACCGTTGCCGCGCTCGGCAGCCGCGCCACGCTGCAGGATCTTCTGCGCGACGAGCTTGGCTTTGACGGCATCATCCAGACCGATTGGGGCATGATTTGGGGCATCCAGCAGTCTGCGTCGCTGTGGGGCGACGAAATCAGCGAGGAAGAAGCCGTGCGCATTGGCGTTTCCGACGCGCAAGTGGACGGCATCGGCGGTGAATCCATACGACTGATCGACACCATGGAAGCGCTGTATGCAAAGGGCGACATCACCGACGATATCCTCGACGCCGCCTGCCTGCGCATCCTGCGCGCCAAGTTCGAGATGGGCATGTTTGAAAATCCCTACGTCGACGTGGACGCGGCGGTGGCGTACGTCGGCTGCGAAGAGAATCAGGCTGTCAACCTCGAAGCCGCCGAGAAATCCATGACGCTGCTCAAAAACGATGGCATACTGCCGCTTGAAAAGGGCAAAAGCATCCTCGTCGCCGGGCTGCGCGCGGGCGATATGGATTCGCTGTGCGGCGGTTGGTCGTCCCAGCAGCCGGGGCTGACGGTCGAGCGGGCGATCGCCGAGTACGCCGGCGAAGACGCGAAGGTGACGTACATTGCCGAGGACGTCGCCGCCATTACGGATGCCGCGAAAGAAGCGGACGTCGCCGTCGTGGTCGTCGGCGAGCCGAGCTATATGCACTCCTCGCCGTGGGGCGCGGACTCGCTGGAGATCACCAAGTCCCAGCAGGAAATATTGGAAGCCGTCCGTGCGACGGGCACGCCCATCGTGACGGTCGTGGTCACGGGACGCCCGATCATCCTTTCGTGGTGCGACGAGAACGCCGCCGCCATCCTCATGGCGTATTACCCCGGGCAGCAGGGCGGCATTGCGATCGCCAAAACGCTGTTTGGAGAAAACAACCCCTCCGGCAAGCTGCCCGTGCAGATGCCGCGCGATATGGCGTCGGTGCTCGCGCAGCAGTCGGATATCTCCTTTGATTTGGAAAACCCGCTGTACGATTTCGGCTTCGGACTGCGCTACTTTGAATAGGAGAGAGAGCATGACCAAGGCGCGCGTTTTCTTCCGGCGGCATCCCATGTGGCCGCTCGTCTTTCCCGCCGCGTTGCTGGCGTACTTTGTGTATGTGTCGCTCGGCTGGAACCTGTGGGTGTCGGTGTCGGAC
>CAZEIC010000052.1:8281-19252 GCA_964512175.1 uncultured Oscillospiraceae bacterium
TTCGGCGGCTTCCGGTGGTATGCCAAACTGATGAACGACCCGGTGTTTTGGACGTCGCTGGGGAACACGCTGCTGCTGTTTTCCATCATCCCCATCTGTTTGGTCGTCGGGCTGCTGCTGGCGCTGCTGATGGACCAAGGGCTCAAGGGCACGGCGCTCTTTCGCGGCATGATCTTGTTGCCCTTCGCGCTGTCGTACGTCGTGACCGGCACGGTCTGGGCGTGGATGTACAATCCGTCCAACGGCGTCGTCAATTCCATTTTGCGCATGCTTGGCGTGGACACCGTAAAGCTCCTGTGGACGGCGAGCCAGGAAACGATCATGCTGTGCATCATCATCGCGCTGGTCTGGCAGTTTTCGGGGTACATCGCGCTGATTTTCTTTGCTGGCATTAAATCCGTGCCGCAGAACGTCATCAATGCCGCCAAGCTCGACGGCGCGTACTCCCCGCGCATCTACCGCAAGCTGATCATCCCGCAGCTCAAGGGCGCGATGGTGTCTTCCGTCACGGTCATCGCCATGTTCGCGCTGCGCTCGTTCGATTTCATCTGGCAGCTGCACGAGGGCGGCCCGGGCTATTCGTCCTATACGCTGCCGGTGATGATGTACGTTGAAACCTTCCAGAAGAACAATTTTGCCTATGGCGCGGCGATTTCCAGCGTGCTGCTGGCGCTCGTGCTGCTGCTGATATTGCCGTTTACCTACCTGACGAGCAGAAAGAAGTGAGCGTATGCAAACGATGACCAAGGCGCAAAAACCCGTTCGCGAAAGGACGTCGGCGCGCATGCGCGCGCTTCGCGTCCTGTATTATGTCGCCATGCTGGCGTTCGCGGCGCTCTACCTGCTGCCGTTCTGGGGCGCGGTGACGACCTCGCTCAAGACCAGCGAGGAAGCGCTGATGACCAATCCGCTCGCGCTTCCGGAGAGCGTGTCCCTGCAGGCATACGCGGGTGCGTTTGAGGAATTGCGCGACGCGCTCGTCAACAGCCTGATCGTCACGGCGGGCGGCGCGCTGGGCTCGGTGTTCCTTGGCTCTGTCTGCGCGTATGGCATCAGCAAGTATCGCTTCAAGTTCGACGGTGTATTCTTCCTCATGCTGTCCGCCGCCATATACCTGCCGTTTCAAGCGATCCTCGTGCCGCTTTTGCGCACGGTCAACGCGCTCAACCTTTACGACAGCCGCATGGGGCTGATCTTCATCCATACGATCTACGGCATGCCCATGTGCATGTCCATGTTCCGCGCGTTCTATTCCGATATCCCCGACTGCCTCATCCGGCAGGCAATGATCGACGGCAATGGTCCGTGGGCGATCTACCGCAAGATCGTCCTCCCCAATACCGTCATCGCCACCGTCACGGTGCTCGTATTCCAGTGCACGTCCATCTGGAATGAAATGCTCTTCGCGCTGACCATGACGGCGTTTGACGCCAAGCCCGCGACCATCGCGCTCAACGAAATGGTGTCCAGCCTGAGCGCCGATTTCAACATCCAGATGGCGGGCTCGATCTGGCTGACGCTGCCGATTCTGGTGCTGTACATGTTCATGGGGAAATATCTGATTCGCGGCTATATGGCGGGCGCTGTGACCGCGTCGTAAGGAGGAAATCATGAAACGTTTGTATCGTATGCTGGCGCTGCTCGTTTGCCTTGCGCTGTGCGCGCCGCTCTGCGCGTTTGCGGAGGATGAGGACGCGGAATATGCCGAGGTGTTCGTGCTTCCGGCGTCGGGCGAGCAGCCCGCCATCGGCTATGCCGACGAAACGCTGCTGTTCGCCGTCGACGGGCTGAGCTTCAAGGATTTGAACAAAAGCGGCGCGCTGGAGCCTTACGAGGATTGGCGGCTGCCTGCGGCGGCGCGCGCGGACGATCTGCTTTCGCGCATGACCGACGCGGACAAAGCGGCGCAAATGCTGCACATGACGATGATCACGCTCAAGGAAAGCTGGTTTCGCGAACTGAACGTCGGCTTCGTGCTGGCGTACACCTACCTGTCCGAGGGCGTGGAAAGCGCCGTGCGCAAGACGAATTATGCGCAGGCGCTGTGCGAGGAAAGCAGGCTGGGCGTGCCCGTGGTCTTCAGCATGGATTCCGTTATCGGTGCGAGCTGGATCGACGAAACGACGGTAATCCCCGACCAAATCACGCTGGCGGCGGCGGGCGACGTCGCGCTTGTGCGCGAGATTGCCGATATGCAGCGCCGCGAGATGCTCGCGCTGGGCGTGCGCATGAGCCTGTCGCCGGTGGCGGACATCGCGACCGATCCGCGCTGGGGGCGCGTGCAGGAGTGCTTCGGCGAGGACGCGGATGTCGCCGCGCGCATGGTCGCCGCCGCGGTGGACGGCTTGCAGGCGGGCGACCGCCTGACGCCCGATTCCGTCATGGCGTGCGTCAAGCATTTCCCCGGTTCCGGCTCGCAGAGCGCGGGCGTGGACGGCACGCCGCTTGTGTACGACGACGAAACGTTTCAAATGCACCTGTCGGTGTTCAAAGCCGCCATCGAGGCTGGCGCGGCGGCGATCATGCCCTACGGATACAGCACCGTGCCCTATCTGGGCGGCGACGCTGTGGACAATTACGCGCACGAATCGAGCGTCGTCATGACCGAGCTTCTGCGCGGCACGCTGGGCTTTGACGGCATCATCCAGACCGACTGGGGGCTCAACCACACCGCCGCGGCGCTCGCCGGCGCGGACGCGCTGGGCGGCGCAGGGCAGCGCGAGAGTAAAAAACTGGTGGAAAACCTGACCACCGAGCAGCTAAACGACCGCGTGCGCAGGCTGCTTATCGCCAAGTTCGAGATGGGGCTGTTTGAAAACCCCTATGCGGACATGGCGCGCGCCAAGGCGACTGTCGGCGCGCCGGAGCATATCGCGCTCGTCCGGCGCGCGGCGCGCGAAGCGCTGACGCTGGTCAAGTACGAGGGCATGACGCCGCTTTCCGGGCAAAAGCTGATCGTCGCGGGCGCGCTCGCCGAGAACGCCGCCGCGCTCAACAGCGGCTGGAAGATGGACGGACACGCGGGCACGAGCGTGCTCGCGGCGCTTGAACACCGCGTCGGCGCGGAGAATGTGACCTACATCGGGGACGATCTCTCGCTGCTGCCCGATACGCTGGAAAATACGACCGCCGTGCTGGTCGTCGGCGAGCAAAGCGGCACGCACGAACCGTCGTGGGGCACGTCCACGCTCGAATTTCCCGCCGAGCAGCGCGAGCTTGCGCAGGCGCTCAAGGAAACCGGCGTCCCGGTCGTCGCCGTGGTGCTTATGAACCGCGCGTATGTGCTCACGCCGATCGTCGAAAGCTGCGGCGCGGTACTGCTTGGCTACCGTCCGGGCATGACGGCGGGCGCGGAGGCGATTGCCGACGCGCTGCTGGGCGACGCGCCGATTTCCGGCAGAACGCCGTTCCAAATCCCCGCGTCCATGAATCAAGTGCTCCTGCAGCGCGAGGACCGCGCCAAGGACATCGCAAGCCCCCTGTATGACTTCGGCTTCGGCATCGATTTGGACGTATTCGGACAGTGAAGGAGACAAACACATGGCTTCCATCAGCATCCGGGAGATGAGCGTTTCCTATAACAAAGGCAAGACCTACGCCCTCCGCGACCTGTCGCTGGACGTTCGCGACGGCGAGTTCTGCGTGTTCCTCGGGCCTTCGGGTTGCGGAAAATCCACCGCCATGCACTGCATCGCGGGGCTGCTGCACCCGGACGCGGGCGAGTTGTCCATTGGCGGCAAGGTCGTCACCGCGCCCGCAAAGGGCGTCTTCCAGCCGCCGCAGGAGCGCAACATCGCCATGGTCTTTCAGGAATACGCGCTTTATCCCAACATGACGGTACGCAAGAACATGTCCTTCGCGCTGGAAACCAAGAAATTTCCCAAGGACGAAATCGCCAAGAAAGTGGACGGCATGGCGCGCATGCTCTCCATCGAGCACCTGCTCGACCGCCGCCCCGCCGAGTTGTCGGGCGGACAACGCCAGCGCGTGGCGCTTGGCAGGGCGCTGGTGCGCGACCCCAACGTGTTTCTGCTGGACGAGCCGCTTGGCAACCTTGACGCCAAGCTGCGCGAGCAGGTGCGCTACGAGCTAAAGAAAATTCAGGCGCAGCTCGGCGTGACGACGGTGTACGTCACGCACGACCAGACCGAGGCAATGACCATGGCGGATCACATCATCCTCATGCGCGACGGGCGCATCGTGCAGCAGGGCACGCCCAATGATTTGTACGACCATCCGAACAGCCTGTTCGTCGCCGGATTCCTCGGCACGCCGCGCATCAACGCCTTCGATTGCACCGTTAAAGCGGTCGGCGACCGTCTGCTGCTTGACGCCGGGGATTTTGCCGTGCCCGCGCCCGAGGACGCGCGCGCCGCGCTGCTCGCGTATGTCGGCAAGGAGATCACCCTCGGCGTCCGCCCGTCCGATTTGACGCTCGCCGAGGACGGCGCAGGCGCGCCCATCACGGGCGAGGTGGACAGCGTGGAGCCGCTGGGCGACGCGTACCTTGTGTATCTCAAGGTTGGCGGGCGGCTGGTGGTCTACAAGTACGCCGGGGAAAACGCCGCCTTCTCCGGCACGCTGCGCCTGCGCCCCAACCCGCAGAAGCTGCATCTCTTTGATAAACAGACGGAGGAACGTGTCAACGCCTGACGCGTTGTGCTGGAAAATCCAAGTCCTTGTGCTGGATTTTCCATTGTTGTTCCAAATGGGAACGGTATAATGATTACAGGCTGGAGAATAACTGCCTATTATTCTCTAAAATCGCGCGCGATTGTTGTTTGTAACGAATGTGTATCGGGAGGTGGTCGTCCATCGGGAGGCTCGGAGGGCATTTCCAGTTCCACGGTATTGAAAAGTATGAAGGGAGTAGACAATCAATGAAAAAGGTAGCATTGCTTCTGGCAGTCGTCATGCTGATGAGCATCGTCAGCGTGCCGGGGATGGGAGAAACCGCGCAGGTAACGGTCAAGGCGACGGTCAAGCCCATCATCGAGGTGGACGGTCTGCAATTCAAAGACTTGAACAATAACGGTTCTCTGGACGTGTACGAGGACTGGCGGGCGGACATTGAAGACCGCGTGACAAACTTGATGGAGCAAATGACGCTCGATGAAAAAGTGGCGTTGCTGTTCCACACGAATACTGGCGGTCAGTACAGCCCGCCTTATCCTCGGACGGATGATTTTATCAACGGACAAAGCGAAACCGTCGATATCAACGGCACGTCCTATATGCCTATGTGGTATTCTATCAATGTGTTAGGTTGCACCACGTACTTGGATAATAACACCGGTGTGCCTCAAGAGCAAGCGGCATTTCACAACACTGTACAGGAAATTGCAGAAGGTGCACGGCTTGGCGTTCCTGTTACGTTCACATGCGACCGTGAGTATAATACTTGGGGTAGCATGGTCGATATGGCGCATAGTGCTTTCGGCGTTGCGCATGATAAAGAATTACTATCAAAACTGGTCAGTATTTACGCAAAAGAGATGCGTGCCATCGGGTTCCATGTCGTTCTTCATTCATATGGCGTAGAAATCGGTAGTTGGTATGGAGAAGAACCAGAGTATCTTGCTGATATGACGGCGGCAGAAACCATCGCTATTGAGAACCAGAACTTGGCTGCTTGCACGAAGCACTTTATTGCTCGCGGAGGTCGTTCTTCCTATGACTTCGCGCGTTCCCTCGGCGATATGTGGGAGAGCTATATGGTGCCGTGGAAGGCTGTTGTTGACGCGGGTACTTCTTGGGTCATGACAAACAATGGCGCTGGGTTAAGCCATACTGTCAACACAGATTATGATGCCCCGACCATCGCATATTTGCGCAATGAACTGGGTTTTGATGGCGTTGTTTGTACGGATTGGGGTTCGATCGGCGGCTATTTCCCGGCTTCTGGCGTAACGGTTGATGGCGTTGATCTTTCTATGCAGAACCTAGGCGAACTGTATACGTTGCTCCTGTCAAACGGTGTCGATCTATTTGGCAACGAAGCTGCCGTTAAGGGAACGGAAATCATTGAGAATCCTTGGAACGGTGGAAAACTTGTTAATTTCCCCGACATCTTGACAGCTGCTGTAGAAGATGGTATCTGCTCGATAGAATTGGTTGACCGTGCCGCTAAACGGATTTTGCGCTCCAAGTTTGACCTTGGTCTGTTTGAAAATCCCTATAGCGACATTCAACAGGTTTTAGAACTTGCGTGTAGCGCCGAATAGGCTGTTGAACCGTTTGTTGTTGAGAACACGGAACAACTGTATGCTGCCCGTAATCCTGTGACGAACGCGCTAGAAATCGCACTACAAGCAAAGTCTTCTGTTCTGTTGAAAAATGACAATGATATTCTTCCTCTTAGGACTGGAACAAAAGTATATGTGGCTGGCGAATCAGACAACAATATACTCTACAGAGAAGCTATACAAACATATACTACGGTTGTGGAAAACATTGCGGATGCCGATGTCGTTATCGCTCGAGCCGCAAAGATGAACGACGCAATCGACCTGATCATCGAGGATGCAAAGGACAATAATCTACCGCTCGTGCTTGCGCTGGATGGCGCTGAACCGAACGCGAATGCCGTAGAAAACTGTGATGCGATTCTCTACATGGCATATAAAGTTGGCGCGGACCACGGCGCTTCGTATGGCGATTTCTTCGCATACACGCTGCCGAGCGTTTTTGCCGATATGCTGTTTGGTGTTAAAGAACCGATGGGAAGCCTCGTGTTTGAAATCGCGCGCAGCAATGACGATGCCTTGATGGACTGGGGCGATTTGCAAAACGATACGGGCGCGTCGGATTTTGCGCGCCTTTATCTGATGCAACTGGCAAAGAACAATCCTTCCATAAGCATTCCCACAAATATGGGCGATCCCCTGTATACTGTGAACTTCGGTATGCGTTATGGCATGGAAGCGGGCATCAAGTGCAATACGCTGCTGGCGCCCCAAGCGCTTGGCGAAGTAGAAAAGCCTTGGATTCTTGGCATGACGCGAAAAGTTTCAACGGCTGTGAATAAGGTGATGTCTGCAGGCGAACCCTTTGATATTCGCTTTGTCGCACAGAATGATGGGGATGACGGATATTTCTTCGCTGATGTATATGACGGTGAAGAATGCATTGCTTCTAAGTTTATTGCACTCGACGAAGGGCAGTTTAGGGTTGTGACAATCGAATTGACCCTTGATGCCGGTATACATGATATCTCTGTTTGCGGTCTGAACACGACGATTACTGTCGAATAATTCTTCGAACTGGGCGGAGCAGGACTCCTGCTCCGCCCATTGAATAGTACATGCGGGAGAGTGTTAGAATGAAGGCTGCTATCAAAGTTATTCTTATTGTGATATTGGTTGTCGCATGTTTCTCATCTGCTTTTGCGCAGGATGAGGCTACGGGAACTGCTTATCAAGCGACTGCGCCCATTGTGGCTGATGGCAGTTTGGATGAATGGAATGTTCATTCGCCTATCGTTATCAAACACGAAGAACAAGTCATCCGCGATAGAACCTTTTGGCGCGGCGCGGAGGATTGCAGCGCCGCTTTATATGTCATGTGGGACGAAACCAACCTCTATCTTGCCATCGACGTGACCGAGGACAGCCCGTTTGGCGCGATTGAGATGTTGCCCCTCGACGGCGAGGACAACTTCAAACTCTATATTTCCACCGACCCTACCGCCGACCCGGCGCGCACCGCTTACGGCACGAACGATTTCCTGCTCTACCTGATTCCCGATAATCAATATTGGGACTCCGCGTTCGACCGCAGCATGGTCGAGAAGGACTTGCGTCAGCGCTTTGTCAGCAAAGGCATGGAGGGCGGCGAGGACGTGCTGACGGGCTATGAAAAAGCCGCCGCCAGAACAGCCACGGGGTTCATCTATGAAGCGATCATTCCGTGGGTGAATTTCTCGAACAACAAAATCCCCGTTTACACCCCCGCCGTGGGCGATACCGTGAATTTCAACTTTGCGATCACCGATATTTCCTATCCCTGCCCCGGAACGGAGTTCATCCCGCAGCTTGCGTGGACGGGCGATCTGAACATCAACACCAATCCCAGCCTGTGGGGGCGGCTGACGTTCCAATAAGCGGGGAGTTTCCATAAACCGCCACAGTTTTGACCCGACGCAAAGCGCCGCCCACCTCCTTGGGCGGGGTGCGTGCGCGTGATACGCCGCGCCGCGCCAGCTTTCGCCGGGTCATTTTCCGACCCACAGGAAAGATAGCGATGATGAAAAAACTGCTGCTGCTCGGGGCGCTGTGCGCGTTGCTCGGTTGCTTTTCGGCGGCGAACGCGGATACGCTGCTCGCGGGCGACGGCGAGGCGTTTGACAGTCTGACCGCCGCGCTTGCCGCCGCGCGCGACGGCGACACCATCTTGCTCGTGGACGGCGTGTACGACCAGATGCGCGAAACGTTCCCCATCATGGTTGACAAGCGCGTGGCGATTCGCGCGCAGGAGGGCGCGACGCCCGTGATTCGCTCGCCAAAGCTCGCGCACGCCATGAAAATCACGGCAAGCGGCGCGTCGGTCGACGGTGTGACGTTTGCGTTTCTGCGTTCCGGGCTGTGGGCGCTCGCCGATGATATCACGGTGACGCGGTGTGCGTTCACGCTGGCGGACGAGCGCTGGCGTACGTCCTCCTGCGGCATGTGGGCAGGCGGCGCGAAGCGCCTGACGCTGCGCGACAATCAGTTTACCGGATGCGGCGTCGCGCTTGCCGGTCCTCCGCAAACGCCCGAAACCGGGCATGTGCCGGTATTGACCGCCATGTTCGAGGTGGGGGAGGACGCGGCGTTCTTCGATTCGCACACCATCGAGAACAATACTGTCAACGGCAAGCCGTTATATTACTACGCGAACGGGCGCGACATTGTCGTTCCGACGGATGCGGGCGGTCTGATCGCTGCGTGCTGCCGGGGTTTGACGGTAGACGAGCTTGACGTTTCGGACAGTAGTATGGGTGTACAGATCGTGCATTGTGAGGATGTGACTATCAACAACACGCGCGCCGACCGGTGTGGCGTTTTCGGCGTGTACCTTGCGTATACCAAGGGCGCTGTGGTCGAGCGTGTTGTGAGCAGCCGGAGTAATCACGCGATTGATCTCCGCTCTGTACACGGAGCGACGGTGACGGACTGCCAAACGGTAGACTGTGAACAGGGCATCTTTTTGTCGTGGGCGTATGACAGCGCGGTGACGGGTTGTCAGATGATTGGCTGCGGCAACGGCTTCTTTATCGCTTCCGGCGAGCGTAATGCGCTGCTTCGATCGCTCGCGCGCGGCAACGAGAACGGCGTATACCTGCAGGGCGAGCACGACATGTTACTTTGCGAAAACGAGATTGCCGAAAATACCGTGGCGGGCGTGCGTGTGCTCCGGTCGAGCGCACAGGTGGTTAGCAACGTCTTTCATGACGATTGGACGGGACTTCTTGCGACGGAATGTGAACCACTGACGGTCGCCTGCAATACCTTCCGCGGAGAGCGCTCCGCCGCTTTGTATATGAAGGACATATCTGGCGGTAAGATCGTCGGCAACGCGTTTTTCGATAAGGGTAAGGCATATCTGGAAACGGACGACGCCACTGTAAGCGCGATACTCAACGGGAACATGTATGAGTAAGCATGCAAGGAGATGGCATAACCACAGATACTTGACCAAACCATTCGCAGATGCTCCGTCCTCCGAGGCTGTGCTAATGATGACGGGAATCTGTGCGTACCATGTGCGATGACCTCTGCTCTAATCTGTAAAACGCTCACCAACTTATCCGATACATTATACCAAATCCTTGCTTAACGTTTCATCACAGTCTTGCTGATTCATAGGGGCTAATGGCTGGATATTCATCTCAATTAACGCCCATTATCATGGCATTCCGAGTATCCTCTATTACTGCCCATTCCATCGCATTTGTGTTCGACAACGTCTCCCTCAGCAGTCTGGGAATGCGCAACCTCAAAAAGCGAACCCCCTTGCGGCATAACGTTTGCGAGGGTATCGCATATCCGGGGCTTGCGGAGAAAATGGAGACTCTTTAAGCGACAAGGTATAAATCTGAGCACACGGACAAGCGCTGAAAACGCCGTATTTTCAGGCTTTTCGGAGATATAACAAGAACGCTAACCCCGATACTTACCGTATCAAAATTAGCGTCCTTATATGGTGGAGTAGAAGCGCTGCCGGTCATCGCTGAGTGTGGGGTACACGATGACCCCAAAAAGCTCAAACCCGGGCAGGAATATCTCTGCCTGCTCAAGCTCCCGGCCTGCTGTATCGAGAGGAAAGAGACCCCTCTGTTCCGGACCTGGCTGATCGGCAAGGAGTCGCTGCAGGGTCCGAGGAACGGGAGGTAGACTCTCTCATCAAATATGCAAAGCCGCCCGATTGGACGGCTTTGCTTTCGGAATTAATTTTTTATTTCAGTTCTATCCGTGCCTGTCGTCAAACAATGACTCGCCTCACATGCTTTCCACTGCGTATTAAAATCATGCATTAACAACTGGTACTAAACTAGATGAGACGATAGTTGGGACAAATGCGCTTCAAGCTAATTATCCGAGTGCAGGTACAGTGTTATTCTATCCATGAAAATGTGTAGCTATCGCTACTCGAATTGCATGATAACATCGCCCTACTTTACATTATTGCCAGTGGAAATGTAAAGTACACATTACATTACTTCTAAGCACAAATGCATACAAATTATGAAAGCAAAAATAAAATGGCGATTCTATACGATGATGAAAAGAATTTGCTCACTACCCATTCCGAGTGACTACATTTTTGAGTGGCACTGGCATGACCACTCATCAAAACACCAAAAGATTGTAACGGTTGTAATTCTCTGTGGGATCGTTATTTGTTGGGCGGTTTCTTTCTTGGCTTTGTAATTGCTTTTTATTAACGCCGCCCTGTTCTGGCGGAGAAACGCTGGAGTAAAATGGCGAAGAG
>CAZEIC010000053.1:0-18952 GCA_964512175.1 uncultured Oscillospiraceae bacterium
AACACCTACAAGCCCGCCACCACCGAAACGGGCTACGAGTGCATGGTGCCGCTGTTCATCAACATTGGCGATGTCATCAAGATCGACACGCGCACGGGCGAGTACCTGTCGCGCGCGTAAGGAACGGGCGGGCGAATACCCGACCATAAAGGAGAAGAAAATGAGCAATTTGACCGATCATGTGGCGTATCTGCAAGGGTTGGCGGAGGGGATGAAAATCTCCGACGAGACCAACGAGGGCAAGCTCCTGCTCAAAATGATCGACGTGCTCGCCGAAATGGCGGAGGAGATCAAAGAGCTGTCCGATTCGCATGAAGAGCTGTCGGACTATGTGGAGTCCATCGACGACGATCTGGCGGACATGGAAGAAGAGCTGTTCGGCGAGGACGGCGGCTGCTCCTGCTGCCATCACGATGACGACGAGGATGAGGACGACGACGACCTCCCTTTTGACGAGGACGATGAAGACGAAGACGGCGAGATCGAGTACAATTGCCCGCATTGCGGCAGCGCCATGACCTTCAAGGCGGACGCGCTGGACTTCGATCAGGACTATCTCTGCCCCGATTGCGGCAAGCCGTTGTTCCCCGAGTCCGAGGAGTAATCCATCTTGAGGCGAGCGCATAAGATGCGGTCGACCAGCGTGCTCGCGCTGGGGTTTCTGGGCGTGATTGCCGTGGGCGCGGCGCTGCTTGCGTTGCCGCTTTCTTCGAGCACGTTTGACAGCGTGGGGTTTCTCCCCGCGCTGTTTACGTCTGTCTCGGCGACATGTGTGACCGGGCTTGTGACGCTGGACGTCGGCAATCAGCTTTCGCTGTTCGGGCAGTTGGTCGTGCTGACGCTGATTCAAATCGGCGGCTTGGGGTTCATGCTGTTTGTGACGGCGGCGTGGGTCGCGCTGGGCAAACGCGTGACGCTGCGCTCTCGGCTCGTGCTCAAGGAATCGATGAACATGCCGGGGCTGTCGGGCGGCGTGAAAATGACGCTGCGCGTGCTTGCCATCGCGCTGTCCGTCGAAATGGCGGGCGCGGCGCTGCTTTGCGCGCGGTTCATCCCGATGTACGGGCTGTGGCGCGGGCTGTATGTATCGGTGTTTCATGCCGTGAGCGCGTTTTGTAACGCGGGGTTTGATTTGTTCGGCGATTATGCGAGCCTGACGGGTTTCGCGGGCGACGGGTATGTGCTCGCGGTCATCGCGGCGTTGATCGTTCTTGGCGGGCTGGGGTTCGCGGCGCTGTCGGATTGTATACAAAAGAAAGGGCGCTTCCGTGCGCTCGCGCTGCACACCAAAATCGTATTGACGACCAGCGCGATCCTCATACTGATTGGCTTCGCCGCGTTCCTTCTAACCGAGGGGCGCGGCGCGCTGTTTGCATTTTTCCAGTCGGTCACAGTGCGCACGGCGGGGTTTGACAGCGCGGGGCGGGCTGCGCTGACCGACGCGGGCAAGTTTATCAGCGCGTGCCTGATGATGATCGGTGCGAGCCCCGCGTCCACAGGCGGCGGCGTGAAAACGTCCACGGTATTCCTTTTGCTGGCGACCGCCGTGAGCGTCGCGCGTGGGCGCGAGGACGCGAACGCCTTTGGAAAGCGCCTGCCGCGTCAGCTTGTGCGCACGGCGCTGTGCATCCTGCTGGCAAGCCTCGTATTGCTGATTTTGGCGACCGTGGCGCTAACGATCACAGAGCGCGGGCGCGGCTTTGCCTTCATCGACTTGCTGTATGAGGTCACTTCCGCGCTAGCGACTGTCGGGCTTTCGTCCGCCGGCACGCCGGGCATTTCGGTCGGCGGTCAAATCGTGCTGATGCTGTGTATGTTTATCGGGCGCGTCGGTCCTATGACGGTCATTCTCTCGCTGGCGCGCGGGAACAAACCGGTCAGGGAGAGCATACGCTACCCCGAGGAGACCATCATGATTGGCTAAACGGAGGATAAAACGATGGCGACGCATAAGAAGCAATACGTGATTTTCGGCATGGGACGCTTTGGCGCGGCGCTCGCGCAGACGCTGTGCGAGATGGGACATGAGGTGCTTGCGGTCGATTCGAGCGAGGACAACATTGCCGCCGTCATGCCGCACGTCACGCATGGCGTTTCGATGGACGCGACCGACGAGGAAGCGTTCTCCCAGCTCGGCGTGCGGAATTTTGACGCGGCGGTCGTCGCCATCGGGCAGAGCATCCGCGATTCGGTGCTCGTGTCGCTGATGTGCAAGGAGGCGGGCGTTTCCTACGTCATGGCGAAGGCGACGGACGAACTGCACGCGCGCGTGCTGCGCAAGGTCGGCGTGGATCGCGTGGTGTTCCCCGAGCGCGATATGGGCGTTCGCGCCGCGCGCACGTTGGTAAACCCGCACGTGCTCGACTTGGTGAACCTGCCGGGGGATTATACGATTACCGATATCCAAACGCCCGCAAGCTGGCAGGGGCAAACGCTGCTCGCCATCGACGTGCGCAAGCGCTACCGTGTGAGCGTGCTTGCCATTCGCCGCGAGGGCGCGCTGATGATGTCGCTCACGGGGGACACCGTCATGCAAAGCGGAGACGGGCTGTTGATACTGGGGCATAAACAAGACATCGAGCGCGTCGAGGCGCTGGAATAGGGGGCGGCAATGCGCGATATGACATGCCCGGAGGCGCGCCCGTTTCTGCTCGAGGGCGGCGAACACGCCGTGCTGCTGATACACGGGTTCACGGGTACGCCGGGGCACATGCGGCTGCTGGGCGAGGGGCTGCATCAGAACGGGTTTACGGTGCGCGGTATGCTGCTGCCGGGGCACGGCACGAAGCCCGAGGACATGCGCCGGGAATGCTGGCAGACATGGCTCGCCGCCGCGCGCGAGGAACTATATCTGCTTCATGAGCGATACGCGCGCGTTTCCGTGGCGGGGCTGTCGATGGGCGGCGTGCTGTCGCTGCTGCTCGCGCAAACGGGCAATGTGCGCGCGTGTGTGACGATCTCCGCGCCCATGAAAGCGCAGAACAGGCTGCTGCCGCTGGCGCGGTACGCCGCGCCGTTTGTGCCGTACACGAACTGGCGCGAGCATCCCGAACGCGCTTCGCTGCTTGACCAGCGTTATGACTTTGGCTATGACCGCTTCCCGACAAAAAGCGCGGGCGATTTGCACAAACTGATGAAGCTCGCGCGCGAAAACCTCTTTGCCGTGACCTGTCCGCTGATGGCGGTGCAGTCGCGCGGCGATACGACCGTCAGCCCGGACAGCGCGGACATCATCCTGTCCCGCGCCGCGAGCGCCGTCAAGCGTCAGCTCTGGCTCGAGCGCGCGCCGCATGTGTGCACGCTGTCGGACGAGTACCCTAAGATCGTGACCGCCATGACAGAGTTTTTGAAGCAGGCGGAGTAATTGTCATTCGCCGCTGACGCGCCGTAAATCATTCCCCAAACGCGACAGAATGCGCTTTTCCAAGCGCGATATATACGATTGCGATATGCCGAGCACGTCGGCAACCTCTTTTTGCGTCATTTCCGCGCCGCCCGACAGCCCGTAGCGCAGCTGCATGATGCGCCGTTCGCGCGCGCCGAGCCGCGAGAGCGCGTAATGCAGCAATTGTTTTTCAATGCCCGCCTCGATTTCGCGGTACACCGTATCGCCCTCCGTGCCGAGCACGTCGGACAGCAGCAGCTCGTTGCCGTCCCAGTCGGTTTTCAGCGGTTCGTCAAGCGATACCTCGCTGCGCGAACGGCTGGTGTGCCGCAGGTACATGAGCACTTCGTTTTCGATGCAGCGCGAGGCATAGGTCGCGATCTTGTTCTTCTTATCGGGGTCGAAGGTGTTGACCGCCTTGACCAGCCCGATTGTTCCGATAGAAATCAAGTCCTCAACACCAACGCCCGTGTTCTCAAACTTGCGCGCGATGAACACCACCAGCCGCAGGTTGCGCTCGATGAGCATGGAGCGCACGCTGCCGTCCCGGTCGTCGCGTAGGCGCGCGGTCAGGGCAAGCTCCTCCTCGTGCGAAAGCGGCTGGGGGAGCGTGTCGGGGCCGCCGATGTAACAGCACGCGCCGTTCTCGCGCGCCTTTGCGAAGAAGAACAGAATCATTCGTTTCCATTCGCGGATAGGCATATCGCACCTCCTGTATCGTTGCATATTGCGGATGGTATGAGCGCGAACTGCAGCCGCGTTTCGGGCGACACCGCGACGATCGCGCGCGCCGCCCGCCAGACGCTGCCGCTGCGGATGAACAGCGTTTCCGGGCGAAAGCACATCATCAGCCGCGAGCCCGCGGCGGTATCGACGCTTAAAAAGCGGAAACCGCGCGGCAACGTTTCGGGGTCTTCGGGTCGAAAACCGGGCGGCAATATGGGCTTGACGAGCGCGAAGGGCGCGACGATGACGGGCAGCGACGACACCGGGTCGGATAGCAGATTGCCCGAATCGCGGATGGCGCTGACAAGCGCGTGCTTGCCGCACCACGATACGCGCAGTGTCGCCCTGCTTGCCTTCGTTGCTTTCGCGCGCGTCAGCGATCGCGCGCAGAGCCAGACGGCGACGGCGCACAGCGGCGCGAGCGTATAATACGAAACCCCTTGCCTGTACAGCACGCGCGCGATCCCCGCCGCCGCAGTACCGCAGACCAACAGCATCGGCAGGCATCGCAGAGCGCCGCGCAGGCCGTATGCGTGCGCCGCCATGCCGGCGGCAATCAGCGCTATGGCGGGGATGCCCGCGACCGCGCCGCCCAGCAGCACCGCGACCATCGCCAGCGCCGCGCCGAGCGCTGATGCGCAGAGCACGCGCAGCGGGGCGATCGCGCGCGCGCACGTTCTCCCGGCGGCGAGCAGGCAGGCGGCGTTCATTACCAGATTGCATAAGAGGAACCATTCGCCCGACAACGCCGCCACCTCCCATTGACGATGAGTATATGCCTTGCGGGCGGCGCGGCGCGTCGAAACCGCGCGCGAAACAGCGCGAACCGCGCGAAGCAGGAATTCCGCGAAAGAGGGCGAATTATCTGTAAAGAATAGGAGGCGTTACCGTTATGACCGATGGAATCATCAGCATGCCCTATAACCCGGCGCTTTCGGGGCTGGCGCGGCTCGTGCCGGACGTGGTTTTCTCAGAAAAACATCACCTAAAGCTCACGCTCATTACCCCTTGGAACGAGGATGGCAAGTACCCGCTCATCGTGTTCATACAGGGCAGCGCGTGGCAGTTTCCGGACATCAACTATGAAATTCCGCAGCTTTCAAAATTCGCGCAGGCGGGTTATGTGGTTGCGACGGTCACGCACCGCAACTGCATGGACGGACACCCGTTCCCGGCGTTCTTGCAGGACGTGAAAACGGCGATTCGCTTCCTGCGTGCGAACGCCGCGCAGTATCACATCGACCCCGCGAGGGTTTGCGCGTTCGGCACGTCCTCGGGCGGGAACACCGCGCTGCTGTTGGGGCTGACGGGCGACGACGCGCGCTATAAAACGGAGGAATACAAGGACGAATCGGACGCCGTGCGGCTGGTGGTCGAGTGCTTCGGGCCGACCGATATGCTCAAAATGGGCGGTGGCGAACCGCCGAAGGAGGGCGAAGGCAACGATCTGGTCACAGCGCTCGTGGGCGGAAAGGTGCTCGAACACCTCGACGTGCTGACTGCCATGAGCCCCGCGCTCATCTGCAAAAAGGGCGCGCAGTACCCGCCCATGCTCATCATCCACGGCGACGCGGACGACGTTGTGCCGTATGCGCAGGGCGTTGAAATGTATGAAAAGCTCAAAGCGCTCGGGCAGGACGCGCGCATGGTGCGCATCGTAGGCGCGCCGCACGAGCATTCCTTCTGGAGCGCCGCGCTGCACGCGCATATTCTGGACTATATTAACGAAAAACTGTAAAAAAGGGACAACAAAAAACCGGCGTGCCCGAAAGCGCGCCGGTCTTTGTTTAATACCGTTACATCGAGGTCAGTATCTCCGTCCAAATCACGTCCAGCACCTTGATGCGGTCGCCCAAGGAGGAAAACACTTCCAAATCGTAGTCGGCAAGGTTGCTCGGGTACGCGACTTCGGACTCGCCATCCTCGCCCATCAGCGCGCGCGCTTCGGTGCTCGGCGTGGAGTAGCCGATGTAGAGCGCGTTCTTGGCGGCGATGTCGGGGCGGCACATGAAGTTGATGAAGGCTTCCGCGCCAGCTTTGTTGCTCGCGGACTTGGGGATGCAGAAAGCGTCGTAGAAGATGTTCGAGCCTTCCTTGGGGATGGCGTAGGCGAGGTCTTCGTTGAGCCCCATGCAGTACACCGCGTCGCCCGCCCAGACCAGCGCCAGCGCGGCTTCGCCCGCGATCATCTTGTCCTTGACTTCGTCCACAACATAGGCGAGCACCAGCGGCTTTTGCTCGATGAGCTTTGCTTTGGCGGCGGCAAGCTCGGTATCGTCGGTCGTATTGAGGCTGTAGCCCAGCATCTTGAGCGTGATGCCGATGGAATCGCGCTGGCTGTTCATCATCAGGATGCTGCCTTGATATTGCTCGTCCCACAGCGCCGTCCAGCTGTCGATATCGCCGGACACCATCTTGGTGTTGTACAGGATGCCGACCGTCCCCCACATGTAGGGCACGGAATATTCGTTGCCCGGGTCATAGGCGAGGTTCTTGAAGGTATCGTCGATTTTCGTGTAATTGGGCACGTTCTTCATGTCGATTTTCTGCAGCCTGTCCTCGGCGATCAGGCGCTCGATCATGTAATCCGACGGCACGAGCACGTCGTAGCTCGTCTTGGCGTTGGCGATTTTGGTGTACATGTCCTCGTTGGTCTCGAACATTTCGTAGTTGACCTTGTAGCCCGTCTCCTCCTCAAAGAGCTTAACGGTGTCTTGGTCGATATAGTCGCCCCAGTTGTAGACGTTGACGATTTTATCGTCTTTCTTGCCGCAGGCGGAAAGCGAGAGGGCGAGGACGGCGACGAGCGCGAGCGCGAGGAGCTTTTTCATGTCTGTGTTTCCTTTCATTTATGCGTATGCGTCGGTTGTTTCTTGCTCTTGGGAATCACGTTGATTGCCACAAGCAGCAGCAGGATGCCTCCAAACACGAACGTCGAAAGCGCGTTGATTTCGGGGTTGATGCCGCGCTTCGCCATCGTGTAGATGGTGATGGACAGGTTGCTCACGCCGTTGCCCGTCGTCAGGAAGCTGATGATGAAATCGTCGATGGACAGCGTGAAGGAGAGCAGCAGCCCCGTGACGATGCCCGGCAGCAAGTCGGGCAGCAGCACCTTTTTCATGGCGACACGCGCCGTTGCGCCAAGGTCGATCGCCGCCTCATACTGGCTGTAATCGAACTGCCGCACCTTGGGCAGCACCGTCAGGATGACGTAGGGCACGCAGAAGGTCACATGGCTCAATATCAGCGTTGTGAAGCCGAGATTCATGTCAAAGAGCGTGTACATCATCATCAGCGATACGCCCGTGACGATCTCGGCGTTGAGCATCGGCAGGTAGGACAGCGACAGCACGACCGAGCGCCAGCGCTTTTTCACGCTCATCAAGCCGATTGCCGCCATCGTCCCGATGACCGTCGCGATGACCGCCGAAATCACGCCGCACAGCAGCGTCGTCCCCAAGGAGGAGATGATGATTTCGTCCTTGAGCAGCTTGCCGTACCAGTCCAGCGTCAAGCCCGTCCACACGCCGCGGCTCTTGGAGGCGTTGAAGGAGAACAGAATCAGGATGATGATCGGCGCGTACAGGAACGCGAGCACCAGATAGATGTAGGCTCTGGACAGCCCCGTTCTCTTTTTCGTCAGACCTTTTTTGCTCATGGGATCACGCTCGCTTCCCCGGCGCTGGCGTCGCCGCGGTTGATGGCGTACATGAACGCGAGCACCACGACCATGACAAGCAGGCTGATGGTCGCGCCGAAGTGCCAGTCATTGACCGCGCGGAACTGCCGCTCGATCACGTCGCCAATCAGCGGCACTTTGCCGCCGCCCATGAGCTGGGAGATGACGAATGTCGTTACGCTCGGCACGAACACCATCGCGATGCCCGACAGGATACCCGGCACGGAGTAGGGGAACGTGATGCGCAGAAACCGCGAGACCGGATGCGCGCCGAGGTCGCTCGCCGCCTCCAGCAGGCTTTCGTCGAGCTTGATGAGCACGACCTGAATCGGCATGATCATGAACGGGAGGTAGTTGTACACCGTGCCGAACACGACCGCGCCCTCGTTGTAGAGGAACTGCACCTTGCCAAAGCCCAGCGCCGTCAGCAGCGAGTTGATCAGCCCGGTGTTTTCCAGCAGCGACAGCCACGAATACGTGCGCAGCAGGAAATTCATCCACATCGGCAGCATGATGAGCAGCAGCAGCACGTTTTTATGCTTGAGCTCGCTGCGCGCGAGGATATACGCCACCGGATAGCCGATCACCAGACAGATGACCGTCGCATACAGCGCGACCTTCAGGCTGCGCGCGAACACGCGCAGGTACGTCGGGTCGGCAAAGCGGCTGAAGTTCGCCAGAGAGAACACCGCGCCGTCCTCGCCCTCGACGGTCACGCCGTAATAGATGATCAGCACGAACGGCAGCGCCACAAACAGCAGCAGCCACAGCAGCAGCGGAATCAGAAACGCTTTGTTTTTCACGACGCGTCCTCCCACGCAAGGAGCTGCGCTTTCTTTTTCTTGATGATGGGCGCGGAGGAATCGCTCTTTTTCATGACCTGGATGTTCTCCGGCGTGACCGACAGCGACACCGTTTTCCCCGGCTCGACAGGCACGGTGGAGTGCGAGAGGATCAATTCGCCCTCGCAAATCACGCGCATTTCATAGTGCACGCCCTTGAAGATGGTGGACACCACCTGCCCGCGCGGCGGCCCGTCCTCGGGGTCTGAAAGCACCACGTCCTCCGGGCGCAGCACGATATCCACCGGCGTATCCTTGCCAAAGCCTGCGTCGATGCAGGGGAACTCGCGCCCGAGGAAGAACACGCGGTAATCGTCGATCATCGTCGCTTCCATTATATTGCTCTCGCCGATGAAGTCCGCGACGAAGGCGTTCTTGGGCTCGTTGTAGATGTCCTCGGGTCTGCCGATTTGCTGGATGCGCCCGCCGTTCATGACGACGATGGTGTCCGACATCATCAACGCTTCTTCCTGATCGTGCGTGACGTAGAGGAAGGTGATGCCCGAGGTTTGCTGGATGCGCTTGAGCTCGATCTGCATTTCCTTGCGCAGCTTGAGGTCGAGCGCGCCAAGCGGCTCGTCCAAAAGCAGCACGTCCGGCTTGTTGATCAGCGCGCGCGCGACCGCCACGCGCTGCTGCTGCCCGCCCGAAAGCGTCTGGATGCGGCGGTCGTTATAGCCCTCCAGATCGACCATCTCGAGCATTTCGTCCACGTCGCGCTTGATTTTTTGCTTGTCCCATTTTTTGATGCTCGGGCCGAACGCAATGTTCTGCTCGACCGTCATGTTCGGGAACAGCGCGTAACGCTGGAAGATGGTGTTGATGTTGCGCTTGTAGGGCGGCACGTCGTTGATGCGCTTGCCCAGATAGAGGATATCGCCGTGCGTCGGGCTGTCAAAGCCGCCCACAATGCGCAGCGTCGTCGTCTTGCCGCATCCGGAAGGCCCCAGCAGCGTCAGGAATTCGTTGCGGTTGATGTACAGGTTGATGCCTTTGAGCACCTCGGTGGCGTCGAAATCCTTGGTGATGTCCCGCAGCTCAATGATATGCTCAGACATGGACGATGCCCCCTTGTATCTTCAGAATGTGGGCGGCGAGGACACCCAGACCACGCTGGCCGGGGATTTAACGCCGTGATTTTTGATGGAATGCGGTCGGTCGGACTTGAAGTAGAATGCGTCGCCCTTCTTGAGCTTGGTCGTCTGCATGCCGACGCAGAGCGTGATCACGCCCGAGAGCACATAGCCGAACTCCTCGCCGGGGTGCGGATTGTCTGTCGTCGAGGAGCAGCCGGCGGGCAGGGTAATGAGGATAGGCTCCATGGCGTTGCCCTGCGCGGTCGTGATCAGCCACGTCAGTTCGCCGCCCTCCTCGAGCTTTTTGACCATCATGTCCGCGCGGCGGTAGACCGTCTGCGCGCGCTCATTGGTGGAAAAAAAGTCCTCAAAGGAGGTGTCCAGCACCTGCAGGATGTCCTCCAGCGTGCTCAGGCTGGGGGCGGTCTGGTTGGATTCCAGCTGGGAGATGAAGCCCTTGGAAAGCTCGCAGCGGTCCGCCATTTCCTTCTGCGTCAGCCCCCGGAGCAGCCGCAGCGCCTTGATGCGCTCGCCTACGTCGATTCGCACGGTCTGCCTCCTTCTGTAAGCGTTGAGATTAGTTTGCCCAAAGTTCCGTGTCACCAAACTTACCGCTTGATGAAACGAAACCGATTATATAGGAGAGCACCTCTCATGTCAATAGGGATTCCGCAAAAATAAGAAAAAAATTTAGTATTCGTGTACCTTGCCAAAGATACGCCTTGCCATATGCGCGCGGATTGGCTATAATGCCCTCGGGTGGGGTGAAAGCATGCCGTATTTCCTGATTTGGACGGCGCTGGCGGACGAAAACGACCGCGCGTTTATGGAGGCTGTGTACGAGGAGCACCACGCGCTGATGTACGCGCAGGCGCTGCTCGTTTTGCGCGCCCGCGAGCGCGCCGAGGACGCGGTGTCCGACAGCCTCATCGCGCTGATGAAGAAAATTTCGCTTTTACGGACGCTTCCGCGCAACAAATTGCGCGCTTATATCGTCACTACTGTGAGGAACACCGCCTTGACGGCGGCGACGCGCGAGGGCAAACGCGCGAGCGCCGTGCGCGACGTGCCGCTGGAGGATATCCAAGACCGACAAACGCTCGCGCCCGAGAGCGCGGCTGTGTCCCGCGATCAGGTTTCGCGCGTCCGTGACGCCATCCGCGCGCTGCCCGAGCGCGAGTCAGCGGTCGTGATGATGAAGTTTTTCGAGGGGCTTTCCGACGATGAAATCGCGGCGCGGCTCGGCGTGCGCGCCGTCACCGTGCGCTCCTATATCAGCCGCGCGCGCGACAAGCTGCGCGACGTTCTGCAGCGAGGGGAGGCGTAGGCATGCGAGAGATCGACATCAACGAAGAACGGGTACTCCGCGCCGCCTGCGAATCGCTCGCGCTGGAGGATTTGGAAGCCGTCGAGCGCGAGCTTGCCGGCGACCGGGCGCTTGCGCGCGCCGCGGGCGCGGCATACAAGGCGCATAAAAAGCGCGCGCTGCGCATCATCCGGCGTGGAACGGACAAGAGAACGCGCCTCGCGCCCGTGCTGCTGCGGAGTGCTGCGTGCGCGCTGGTGCTGTTGGCGGTTGGCTATGCGCTGCTGTCCCAGCGCCCCGCCGTGGACAGGCAGCTTGCCTCGCCCGAGCCGCTGGTGACTTTTGCGCCTGTCGCAACCGCCGAGCCGTCGGCAGTGCCGACAGCCAGTTGGACGCCGTCCCCAACCGTCGCGCCGACCGCTACGCCAACCATCGCGCCGACCGCTACGCCAACCATCGCGCCGACCGCCACGCCGACCGTCGCGCCGACGGCGACGCCCGTGCCCGTCAGCGTCGTGCCGGGCGAGTGGACGGGCGAGTATTACCCCGGGTACATCCCCGAGGGGTACGCCTTGACCAAGGTCGCGCAATCCGAGGCGAGCATGACCGCGCAGTACCGGACGGCGGACGGCAAAACGCTATCTTTTACGCAATATCTGGACGGCGCGCGCCCGGAGATATCACCCGAGGGCATGACGTTCTCCTACATCTCGCTTCAGGATGATGTCGCGCTCGCCATGACCGGGAACGGGCAATACACGGTGACATGGGTGAAGGGCGGCGCGGCGCTGTCGCTGACGCTGGACGAAACAGAACCCGAATCTTTGTGTATTCTGGAAAGTGTTTACAATCTTTCCGCGCCGTGACGCAACAAATCGCGCGTTGAATCAGTTATTATGACCGGACGCGCAAACCGCGCGCGAAGGAGGTCAATAACATGATAATTCTAATGAAGAAACGCCGCTTGCTCACGCTGTTTCTGCTGCTGTTGCTTGCCGTTTCGAGCGCAGCGCTCGCAGACGGTGAAACGCCCGCCGTGCCCGACGGCGTGCGCGCGTACCTCTCCGGCAGCCGCTGGAGCGATTGGGAAATCACGGGCTGGGCGCACCCGGGCGAGACCCTGACCAGCGGCGCGTGCGCGTTCCTCGCCGTTAAAAGCGGCGCGACCAACGACTTGCTCGCCTTCGGCTGGGTGGACGGTCAGTGGGCGTACAAATGGCACAACGCCGCCGCGCTGCCGCAGGTCGCCGCGCCCGTGCTGCTGCACGAGGATAACGCGGGCACGGGGTTTGTATCGTTGTACGTCGTCAACAATGAAATCGATGAAATGCACTGCCATTGGGAGCTTCGGAGCGACGGCGACTGGCATCTGTCGAGCCTTTTCTCCTACGACCCCATCATGTTCTTTGATACCGTCACGCCGGGGGTTTTGCGCCTGTACAACGACGGCTGGGTCAGCGACCCGACCGACGTCAAGGTCTACGGGCAATACCAGACCAAACTGCGCTATTTCAAGCTCAGCGCCTTCCCCATGACGGTCAAGGAAGCCCGCGCGGCGCTCTCCAACCCGCCTTCCATCCCGGCTGGCGAGTTGACAGCGCAAAACGTTAAGTTTACTTCCGGTAAGAAATACCCCGTCTATTCCGGTCCGGGCGTGGAGTACGAGCGCGCGGCGAATGGCAAGGCGATCGTCTCGACCAACGATTGGATTCAGGTGTTCGGCGCTGAAAACGGCTGGATACTGATTCAGTACGACATCACGTCCACGAAAATGCGCTTTGGCTACATCGAAGCCTCTGCGCTGCCCAAGAATGCCAGCGTCGGCGCTCTGCCATTTTCTTCCAATGAAGCGACCGTCGCCCATAATACCTTCCTGACCGACGACCCGCTCAATTCGCAAGAATCGCTGCGCGCGCTGGCTGCGGGCGAAAGCGTGACGTGGCTGTGCGTGATGGGCGACTGGGCGTATGTCGAACTCCAAGGCGCCGTGCCGATTCGCGGGTTCATGCCGGCGGACGCGATCACGGCGGGCAAAAAGCGCGCGACGTATACGCCGTCCGCGACCTTTGCTTCCTATGCCGCTTCCGCGACGGTGGACGTGGTGCTTGGCGAGAGCGTAATGGCGCGCGTCGACGCGCAAATGCCGAGCCAGTGGCTCGCCGACGACCTCGATTCCGGGCTTGACTATATCATCGGCTACCAGCTATACTTGAACGGCGAGGAATCGGTCTTGTCCTCGCCCGCCGGAGGCGACGGCGACCACCTGTATTTTACGCTCGAAGCGCCCCTGACTGCCCCGGTAACGGTGCTCGGGCTGTGCCCTGTATACACCCTTTCCGGCTCGCGCGCCGAGGAGACGCTCGTGGTCGTACTCAACTGATATGGAATTACGGAGGATAGCGGGAAATGTGGACTTGCGTCAAATGCCAGCATGAGAACACCGACAGGAGCACCGCCTGCGAGGGCTGCGGCGCGGCGAGAAGCGCGGGACGCTTTGCGTCCGGCTCGCGCCCGACGCAGGGACCGCTGCCGCAGGGCGCGTCGCAGATGCCCGTCGTGACCGCCGCGCGCCCGACGCGCGTCGAACAGCCGCCGCTTACGCGCCCCGAGCCAAGCCGCGAGCAGCCCGTATCGCGCACGCCGTACGCCAACGCCGCGCCGCGTCCGCGCAGGCAGGATGCGCCCGATATGGAAACGCGCCCCGTATCGAGGCGCGGCGCTGTGACCGTTCTGATTGGCGGCATGCTGTGCGTGCTGCTGCCGCTTGTCTGCGCGCTGATTGCGTGGCGGCAGTACGGCGCGCTGTCGCCCGTATTGCTGTCGCTGTTTTTCGCCGAGGACGCGGCGCTGCCCGACATCCTGAAAACCACGATCTACGCCGTGCTTACGCTTGTCGCGGTGCTTGTGTCGCTGATTCCGGGGCTGTGGACGGTGGCGTTTGGGCGCATGAGCGCGCGCAGGAAATAGTTCCTATAGCTCCGCTTCCAAGCGAACGCACCTGCCCACGCAGGTCACTTCGGTGACTTGCTTGATTTCGCTTTCGCACTCCGTGTCATACCGTTGGAGCATGACCTGAAAGCCCTCCAGCCGCTTGATTTTGCGCAGCACGCGCCCCTGTTTGGTTTCAATGAGCATGATCGCGCCGTCCACCGGCGACTGCGCGGGCACGACGAGCACCATGTCCCCGCGCAGCACGCGGAAGCCGCGCATATCGTTGTCCGGCGCGACGAAATAGAACACCTTATCGGGCGGCGCGCCCTCGATTTTGCCGTCGGTGATCGGCATCAGCCTGTGCCCGACTTCCTTCATCACGGCGTTGAAAATCGGTACGTGCCGCAGCACGCCCGAAAGCGCGTCCAGCCAGATAGAGCCCGCCACCGTGGGGTCGACCGACCCCTGCGGCTCTGCGGGCGCTTGCTGTTCTTTCGCCTTCTGCTCGCGCACCGCGCGCTGGATTTGCGGTACGGCGGTCTGTAAATCGACCGTCGCCGCGATGTCCTCCAGCGTAAAGTCCGCCTCGGTCTGCGCCTTCGTGCCCATGATCTTGAGGATGCGCCGCGCCTGCTCGTCGGCGATGATGCGCGTTCCAAGCTCAACGTCTATCAAATACTTCTCGCTCAAGCCGCACTTTTTGGCGACCTGCTTATGCGTCAGCCCCTGCCGCGTGCGCTCCAGCTTGATTAAGTTTCCCAAGCGTCCCATGTCGTCGTCCTCCCGTGCAGAAGATACTGTTCAGTATACGCACGCGCGGGCAGAAATACAAGCACAAATCGCATATCGCGCGTTTTGCATCGCTTTCTTTCCAATTATTCATTTTATGCTTGACTTGTCTTTACGAACAGGCTTATAATTATTAGGCTGTGAAGAAGCGCATGTCCGTGTTGTGTATGCGCACACACGATATGCTGGCTGAACGCACAAGAAATATACGGGAGGGAAACGCACACATGAAGAAATGGACCATCGTACTGGCAATTATCGCGGTCGTCGCCATCGCATTGACTGTGGTTTTCGCGGTACAAAAGGGCGATTTGCAGAAGCAAGTCAACGACATGACGGCGCAAGTCAACGATTTGACGGCGCAGGTCAACGATTTGACCGCCCAGGTCGGCTCGCTGAATGAAGAGCTGACCGCCGCCAAGGCAGCCGCCGAGACTGCCAGCAAGACCGCGGAGGAAGAGGCCGCCGCGGCTGCCGCCGCCAAGGAAGAGGCCGCCAAGGCTGCTGAAGAAGCCGCCAAGGCCGCCGAGGAAGCCGCCGCCGCGAAAGCAGCCGCCGAGCTTGCCGCGAGACCGAATTACACCTATAACGTCGGCATCGCGGATTTCCCGACGAACTGGAGCGCGCATCAGAACCAGACCGCGACGGATTCCGACCTGATGGAGTGGATTCAGAGCGCTTTCTTCTACTTCGATTATAACGAAGCCAAGGACGGCTATGTCATCAAGCCGCTCGTGGTCAAGGACTTCCCCGTGGACGTGACGGCTGAGTACGTCGGCGAGAAGTGGGGCATCAAAGAGGGCGACACCACCCGCGCGTGGAAGTTCACCCTGCGCGACGACCTCAAGTGGGAAGACGGCACGCCCATCAAGGCGAGCAACTACGTCAATTCCGCTATGCTCTCGCTCAACCCCGTCGCCCAGAACCATCGCGCCGACAGCCTGTACTCGGGCAACATGGTCGTGACGAACGCTGAAAAGTACGCCAAGCAGGGCGTCGCGTCCGACACCGCGCTGGGCGCGTACATGGAGATCCTCGGCGCTGCCGATGTCGAGGCGCTGATTGCCGCCATCGGCGATCAACCCGGCTTCATCAACTGGAACACCTCCTTCGGCGATACGTATGACTTCGCGGCCAGCGCCTGGACGGGCGCGGCGGAGGACGCCGTCGTTGATTCCAGCCTGACCGTCAAGGACCTCTACGAATTCTACACCACCGGCGAAGGCCGCAAATACGCCACTTGGGCGTCCGACGAGCAGATGCTGGCGTGGGCGCTCGATGAGCTGTTCGCCAAGTACACCGCGCCCGAAATGGCGTGGGAGAACGTCGGCGTGCTCGCGACCGATACCGAAGGCGCCGATCTCGACCTCGTGCTGATCCTCGAGAAGCCGCTGGAGGGCTTCTACCTGTACTACTCGCTGACGGACAACTTCCTTGTCAAGGAAGACCTGTACCACCAGTGCGAGAGCGTCACCGACGGCGTGTACTACAACAGCTACGGCACCAGCGTTGAGACCACCGCCTCCTTCGGCCCCTACAAGCTGACCGAGTTCCAGTCCGACCGTATTTACACGCTGGAAAAGAACGACCAGTGGTTCGGCTACAACGACGCCGACAAGGCGAACTGGTACCAGACCACCAAGTTCCAGGTGGAGCGCGTCGAAGAGCCCGCCACGCGGCTTGAGATGTTCCTCAACGGCCAACTCGATACCTTCGGTCTGAGCCGCGACTACATCGAAGAGTACGGCGCTTCCGACTACACCTACCACACCGAGGGCGACTCCGTGTTCGCCATGGTGTTCAACCCCGACCTCGCCGCGCTGACCGCCAACCAGGCTGCCGCGGGCGAGAACATCAACAAGACCATCATCACCATCAAGGAATTCCGCATGGCGATGTCTCTGGGCATGGACCGCGCGAACTTCTGCGAGGCGACCAGCCCGATGAACCAGCCCGCGTTCGCGCTCTACGGCGGCCAGATCGTCGCTGACCCGGACGGCGGTATCTTCTATCGCGCCACGGACGAAGCCAAGCAGGTCGTTGCCAACTTCTGGGGGCTGACCGAGGACATCGGCGAAGGCAAGCTTTACGCTACCATCGACGACGCGATCGACGGGCTTTCGGGCTTCAACGAGGCGATGGCGAAGGAATACTTCAACCTTGCGTATGACAAGGCGATCGAAGCGGGCCTGATGGACGACGACGACGTGATCGAAATCATGGTCGGCACGCCCAACGCCACTTCGACCTTCTACAACAACGGTTACGACTTCATCGTCAACAACTACACCAACATCGTCGTGGGCACCAAGCTCGAGGGCAAGATCACCTTCAAGCGCGACTCCACGCTGGGCAACAACTTCTCCAACGCGCTGCGCAACAGCCAAGTGGATATGCTCTTCGGCGTGGGCTGGACGGGTTCGACGTTCGATCCCTACGGGCTGATGGAAGCCTACACCACCGAGAACTACCAGTATGACCCGGCGTGGGATACCTCCACCGCGACGCTGGACATCACGCTGGACGGCGTGACCTATACCGCGACCGTGCTGGATTGGACGTTCGCGATGTCCGGAACGGCTGTCAAGGGCACCAACAAGGACACCGGCGAAACGGTCGAGCTGGCGTTCCCCTACAGCACCGATCCGGTCGAGGCGAAGAAGCGCATTGACGTGCTCGCCGCCATGGAAAACTGCGTGCTGCAGAACTACGACTTCATCCCGCTGATGGGCGACTCGGGCGCGAACCTCAAGGGCATGCAGATTTCGTACTACACCGAGGACGAAATCTTCCCGATGGGTCGCGGCGGTCTGCGCTACATGACCTACAACTACACCGACGAAGAATGGAACGCTTATGTCGTCGCGCAGGGCGGCACCCTGAACTACAAGTAAGCCAACCGTTCCGACCGGTCGATGGTCAACAATCACATAGCCAAGGCAGGGATGCGAAAGCATCCCTGCCTTGGACGGTGAAGGAGTCAAAATACACGCCGGCATTCTTTACGAGCGCGTCCGGGCGCATACCGCAGGGGTGCGATCGTAAGGAATGCGAAAGGGGTACTGTATGGTCAAATATGTCATCAAACGGTTGCTGCTGATGCTGATGGTTTTCTTCATCATCATCTCCACCTGCTTTATCCTCGTCAAGCTGCTGCCTAACAAGCCCGCCGAACAGTTCGGCAAGGACATGCAGCTTATCGAGCTGCGCCGCGCGGCGCTGGGCTATGATAAGCCCATCATGGAGCAGTACGGCATTTTCCTGCGCCGCACGTTGTTCGGCGGCGACTGGGGCATTTCGGAATCGCTGTATTTCGGGCAGGACGTGTGGCAGAAGTTCATGGAGAAAATGCCCGCCACCGTCGTGGTCAACGTATATACCATGCTCTTCAGCGTGCCGCTTGGTCTGCTGCTGGGCATCTATGCCGCCCTGCGCAAGAACACATGGCAGGATTATTTCATCTCGACCGCGGTCATGGTGTTCGTGTCCGTGCCGAGCTATGTGTACGCTTTCTTGGTGCAGTACTTCCTCTGCTTCAAGCTCAAGTGGTTCCCCTTCCTGATGAAGGCGGGGCTGGATTTCTTTTCCTTCGATACGTTCGTGTCGCTCGTGCCCGCCATCCTGTCGCTGGGCTTTGGCACGGTCGCGGGGTTGACGCGCTACACGCGCGCTGAGCTGACCGAGGTGCTCACCAGCGATTTCCTGCTGCTGGCGCGCACGAAAGGTCTTTCCAAATCGCAAACAACGGTGCGCCACGCGCTGCGAAACGCTATGGTGCCCATTTTCCCGATGATACTGGGCGAGTTTATCGGCATCATGTCTGGCTCGCTGATCATCGAAAACATCTTCGGCATTCCCGGCGTGGGACCTTTGTACGTCAACTCCATCACCGCCGCCACGCCCGACTATAACTTCTTCATGCTCTTGTCCGCGTTCTATACGTTCATCGGCCTCGCCTCCGGCATCGTGGTCGATATCAGCTACGGATTCATTGATCCGCGAATCAGAATGGGGAGTAAGAAGTAATGAGCGAAAAGAATTTGTATCCCGATATCGCCGCCGAGAAATTCACGCTGGTCGGCGAGGAAGGCCGCCTGCACGATAAAAAGCTGGACACCAAACCCATCGGCTATTTCAAGGACGTGTGGCTGCGTTTCTGCAAAAATAAAAGCTCGGTCGTCGCCGCCGTCATTATCTTGATTCTGGTGCTGTACGCCG
>CAZEIC010000054.1:0-18695 GCA_964512175.1 uncultured Oscillospiraceae bacterium
GCGCGAGGAGATCGAGCGCGCCTGCCGCGCGGCTGCGGCGCACGATTTCATCATGGGCTTCCCGAACGGGTACGATACCGACCTTGGGCAGGGCGGCGTGAACGTCTCCGGCGGGCAGAAGCAGCGCCTGTGCATCGCGCGCGCGCTTCTCAAGCGTCCCAAGATCCTGATCCTCGACGATGCGACGAGCGCTGTGGACACCGCGACGGACGCGGGCATCCGCGAGGCGCTGCGCGAGTACATGCCCGACACCACCAAGCTCATCATCGCCCAGCGCATCACCTCGGTTATGCACGCCGACCGCATTCTGGTGCTCGAGGACGGGCGCGTGGACGATATCGGCACGCATGACGAGCTGCTCGCGCGCAACGAAATCTACCGCGAGGTCTATACCTCGCAGATGAAAGGAGATGCGGCCTGATGCCCCCTCCGATGAGACGCGGTAAGTTTGAAAAGCCCAAGGACGCCAAAGGGACGTTCCTGCGGCTGATAAAATACCTCGGTCAGTACCGCTTCCGGCTGGTCGTTATCGCGATATCGCTGATCGTGTCCAGCTATGCGTCCACGCGCGCTGTGATGTATTTGAAACCCATCCTCAACACGCTCGGCGAGATGCTCGGCGAAGGGCAGGCGCGCGATATCGGGCGCATCGTCACGCCGCTTTTGTCCATGCTGGTCATCTACATGGTGTCGGCGCTGCTCTCCTACGTGTCCAGCCGGCTGCTGCTGACGATCTCGACGGGCGCGCTCAACAACATCCGCAAAGAGATGTTTGACCACATGCAGGATTTGCCGATCGGCTACTTCGACGCGCGCACGCACGGCGAGATCATGAGCCGATACACCAACGACACGGACGCGATTCGCTCCTTCCTGTCGCAGTCGCTGTCGTCCACGCTGTCGTCCACGGTGTCGCTGATTACGACGTTCGTGTACATGATCATCATCAGCCCGCTGCTGACGCTGATTGCGGTGGCGCTGCTGCCGCTGATGACGGTCATCCTTAAAAAGGTCGCGGGCAAGTCGGGCTCGTACTTCATCGCGCAGCAAAAGGCGGTCGGCGCGGTCAACGGCTATATCGAGGAAGCCATCGAGGGGCAGAAGGTCGTGCAGGTGTTCTGCCATCAGCCGCAGACGAAACAGGAGTTTGACGCGCTCAACGAGGAGCTTTGTCACGCGGGCACGAACGCCAACACATACGCCAGCATTCTGGGCCCCATCATGAACAACATTTCGCACATCCACTACGTCGTGACTGCCATCGCGGGCGCGTTGCTGGGCACGGACGTAGGCGCGCTGGTCGCGTTTTTGACGTACACGCGCCAGTTTGCGCAGCCGATTTCGCAGATCTCGCAGCAGTTCAACGGCATCCTCGTGGCGCTTGCGGGCGCGGAGCGCGTGTTCGAGGTGATGGACGTTCCGGTCGAGGCGGACGAGGGCTACGTCACGCTTGTCAACGCCAAGAAGGACGCGTCGGGCGCGCTGACGGCGTGCGACGAGCGCACGGGGCTGTGGGCGTGGCGGCATCCGCATCAGGACGGCACAGTATCGCTCATCGAGCTGCGCGGCGACGTTGTCTTCGAGGACGTGACGTTCGGGTATGTGCCGGAGAAAACGGTGCTGCACGATATTTCGCTGTACGCCAAGCCCGGTCAGAAAATCGCGTTCGTCGGCGCGACGGGCGCAGGAAAGACCACCATCACCAACCTCATCAACCGCTTCTACGATATCCAAGAGGGCAAGATTCGCTACGACGGCATCAACATCGAGAAAATCAAGAAGGACGATCTTCGCCGCAGCCTTGCGATGGTCTTGCAGGACACGCACCTGTTTACCGGCACGGTGCGCGAGAACATCCGCTATGGCAAGCTCGACGCGACGGACGAGGACGTTGTGCGCGCCGCGAAAATTGCCAACGCGCATTTCTTCATCGACCACCTGCCGCAAGGGTATGACACGCTGATCACAGGCGACGGCGCGAGCCTCAGCCAAGGGCAGCGGCAGCTGCTTGCCATCGCGCGCGCGGCGATCGCCGACCCGCCCGTGCTGATTCTCGACGAGGCGACGAGCTCGATCGACACGCGCACCGAGGCGCTCATCGAGCGCGGCATGGACGAACTGATGAAAGACCGCACGGTGTTCGTCATCGCGCATCGGCTGTCCACCGTTCGCAATTCGCAGGCGATCATGGTGCTGGAGAATGGCGAGATCATCGAGCGCGGCGACCACGAAACGCTGATTGCAGAGCATGGCAAGTATTATCAACTCTATATGGGGATGTTTGAACTGTCATGAGCATAGACGTTGGTCTGGAATTTGCGAATTGGAGCGCGTATCTGCGCGAGCGCGATCCCGAGGGGTATGCGCAAATGCTCGCGCTGACCGAGGCTGAACGCGCGCTGGCGTTCGGGCTGCCGCTGGCGTTTGGCACGGGCGGGCTGCGCGGCGTGATGGGTATGGGCGTTGGCAGGATGAACCGCTACACCGTCGCGCGCGTGACGGACGGGCTGGCGAGCGTCGTCCTTGCCGACGAAAACAGACCAAAGTCTTGCGCGATTGCCTGCGATACGCGCCTGCATTCGCGGGAATTCGCCGAGATCGCGGCGGGCGTGCTCTGCGCGCGCGGCGTGAAAACATACCTGTTTTCCGAGGCTGCGCCTACGCCCGCGCTCAGTCACGCGGTGCGCTCGCTGGGGTGCGGTTGGGGCGTAGTCATCACGGCGAGCCATAACCCCAAGGAGTATAACGGCTATAAGGTCTACGACGCGCGCGGCGTGCAGCTGCTGGAATGCGATGCGGAAAACATATCAAAGTCTATCGAAAACATACCAATGTTCACTTCCGCCGCCATGCCGCTTGCGCAAGCTGAAGCGCGCGGGCTGCTTGTCATGCTTGGCGATGCGCAAAAGGAACGGTACTTGCGCGACGTGTTGTCGGCGCTGGACGGCATGTGCGTGCCAAAGTGTCCGGAGCGCGATGTGCGCATCGTGTATTCCGCGCTGTATGGCGCGGGCGCAAAATATGTGCCGCAGGCGCTCGCGTTGCGCGGGTTTGCCGATGTATGCGCCGTGCAGACAGCGCCCGACGGCGCGTTCGGCGGCATGCAAAAGCCCAATCCCGAGGTGCGCGCGGTGTATAAGCGGGCGCTTGAAGAGGCAAAGCGCGTCGGCGCGCAGCTTGTGCTGGCGACCGACCCGGACTGCGACCGCGTGGGCGTGTATTGCGAGCGCGGCGGCGAGTATGTGCCGCTGACGGGCAATCAGGTGGGTGCGCTGCTGTGTGATTATCTGCTGTCACTGTATAAAACGGACGAAGATTACATCGTCACGACGATCGTCAGCGGTGATTTGGGCGTTGCCGTCGCCGAGGACTTGGGCGCGCGTGTGTACCGGACGTTGACGGGCTTCAAGTACATCGGCGATATCGCCGAGCGCGCGCCCGGGCGCTTCGTGCTGGGGTATGAGGAAAGCCTTGGCTACCTGACGGGCGGCGCGGCGCGCGATAAGGACGGCGTGTTGGCGTGTACTTTGATTGCTTCCATGGCGGCGCACTGGCGCGCGGCGGGGAGCGATTTGATCGGCAGGCTCGCGGATTTGACCGCGCGCTACGGCGCGTATGCCGACCGCTTGATTTCCATGCCCGTCGAGGGCGCGGACTTTTCGGCGCGCATATCCCGCCTGATGCGGACGCTGCGCGAAGCGCCCGAACGCGCGCTGGACGGTTTTTCGCTCGTTGCGGTCGAGGATTATCTGCGCGGCGGCGAGCTGCCCAGAAGCGACGTGCTCAAGCTCCGCTATGCGGGCGGCGCTTGGGTCGCGGCGCGCCCCAGCGGCACGGAGCCGCAAATCAAGTTCTACTTTTCGGCGCGCGGGCAAGACGCGGCGGACGCGCAAAACACGCTCGATTGCATGGAAGCCGCGCTGCGCCGCGCGATCATGGCAATACATTGTCAATAAATGAACATTCTTTGACATCTTGAACACTCCCGTTTTCAACTGTTCAATAATTGACAAACGTCTCGCAATTGACGCTTGCCCTCGCGTCGCGTGTCGCATATACTATACAGGTGATAATAAAGCGACAGGTGTTCGCTGACTGCGGGCGCTGCTGAAGGAGATTGCATGAACTGGCTATCTGACAAGGTGCTGGGGCACAGACGAAAAATCCTCATCCTCGCCGCCGTGCTCTCGCTCGCGGGCGCGTTGGCGATGACGCAGGTTTCAATCAATTATAACCTCTCGGACTACCTGCCCGCGCGCGCGCCCTCGACCATCGCGCTCGACACGCTCTACGAGAGCTCGGACGGCATCCCCAACCTGCAAGTGTACGTGCCCGATATATCGCTTGCCGATGCCGCTCGCGCCAAGGATACGCTGCTTGCCATCCCGCATGTCACGTCTGTGCTCTGGCTCGACGACGTCGCCGATCCGCTGATTCCGCTTGCCATGCAGGACGCGCAAACAGTGGCGGGCTTTTACAAGGACGGCGCGGCGCTGTATCAGGCGACGGTCGATATCGCGCATTGCGCCGCCGTGACGCTCGCGGTGCGCGACGCGTTCCCGGGCTGTAGGCTGTCGGGCGAGGCGGCGAGTCAGGCGACCGTGCAGACCGCGAGCATGGCGGAAATCGCCGATATCATGCTGCTGGCGATCCCGATTGCCATCATCATCCTGCTGCTCTGCACGGGCTCGTGGCTCGAGCCGTTCCTGTTCATCGCGACCATCGGGGTCGCCATCCTGCTCAACGAGGGAACGAACGTATTTCTGGGCGAAGTTTCTTATGTGACGCAGGCGTGCAGCGCCATATTGCAGCTTGCCGTTTCCTTTGATTACGCGGTGTTCCTGCTGCACAGGTTCACCGAGTTCCGCCGCGAGGGCGAGGAAGCGCAGCTGGCGATGAAACACGCCATGCGCGCGTCGGTGTCCTCGATTACGGCGAGCGCCATGACGACCATCTTTGGCTTCCTCGCGCTCATGCTCATGGATTTCCGCATGGGCGCGGACATGGGCGTCGTGCTTGCCAAGGGCGTGACGCTCTCGTTCCTGTCGGTGATGATTTTCCTGCCGGCGCTGGCGATCGGCTGCACCAAACTGCTGGACAAAACCACGCACCGCCCGTTCCTGCCGAGCTTCAAGCGCTTCTCCCGCGCGGTCGTGCGCTTCGGCGCGCCGATTGCCGTCGTGCTGCTGATCGCGCTCGTCCCGGCGTACATCGCGCAGAACCAAAACGCGTTCGTGTACGGCTCGTCCGGCATGCACGCCGAGGATTCGCCTATCCGCGTGGAGGCGCGCGAAATTGAGCAAGTGTTCGGTGGTCAGCAGCAGCTGTTGCTGCTTGTCCCCGAGGGCGACCCCGTGCGCGAGAAAAACCTGACCGCGGCGCTTGCCGCGCTGCCGGGCATCACGACGGCGGTTTCCTACGCCAATCAGGTCGGCGCGGAGATCCCCGATATCATCCTTTCGCCCGCGCAGCTTTCGCAGCTTCGCGCGGGCGGGTACAGCCGCATCGTGCTCTATTCCGACTTGCAGGACGAGGGCGAGGATGCGTTTTCGCTGGTCGTGGCGATTCGCGCGCTCGCTGCGGAGCAATATGGCGAAAGCGCGCACCTTGTCGGGCAGATGGCGGTCAATTACGACCTTATGAAGACCATCACGGGCGACAACCTCAAGGTGCTGCTGGGCGCGATCGTCGCCATCGGGCTGGTGCTGCTCGTCACGTTCCGCAGCGTGTCTATCCCGGTCATCCTGCTGCTCACCATCGAGGGCGCGATTTGGCTGAACATGGCGCTGCCGTACTTCATGGGCGACAGCATGAACTACATCGGATACCAGATCATCAGCGCGGTGCAGCTGGGCGCGACGGTGGACTACGGCATCTTGCTGGCGAACCGCTATATGGAGCTACGACGGACGCTCTGCAAGCGCGATGCGGTGCGAAGCGCCGTGCAATTGACGACGGGCTCCATCCTCGCGCCCGCGCTCATCCTGATTTGCGCGGGAACGATCCTCGCCATGATCTCCTCCAACGGCGTGATCAGCCAGATGGGCGCGATCCTCGCGCGCGGCACGGCGGTGTCCTCGCTTATGGTGCTCTTGCTGCTGCCGACGCTGCTCATCGCGCTCGACGGCGTGATCATGAAAACGACGCTTCGCGGGAAAGCGTCCGGAAAGGAAGGAAACGCCCATGCGTAAAACCGTTTGTTTGCTGCTTTCGCTTGTTTTGACGCTTTCCTGCGCGTTGGCGCTCGCCGAGGTGAAGAAGGAGGAGGTCGTGTACGCCAAGCTGTCTGCGTCCGGCGAGCCGCTTTCGGTGTACGTCGTCAATGCCTTTGAAACGGACGAGGCGGCGACCGTGACGGATTACGGCGAGTACGCCGCCGTCCTCAACCTGTCGGACGACCGCGCGCTGTCGCCCGTCGATACCGCGCTGACGCTCGACCTTGCGCCCGGCAGGTTCTATTATCAGGGCGCGCTGCAAAACACCCAGCTTCCGTGGACGTTCGCGCTCTCCTACGCGCTGGACGGCGCGCCGGTTTCGCCCGAAGCGCTCTCCGGGGCGAGCGGCGACCTTGCCATCACGCTTTCCGTTTCGCGCAACGAGCGCGATACTACTGGATTGTTTGACGCGCTGTCCCTGCAGATCACGCTGACGCTGGACGGCGACCGCTGCATGAACGTGCAAGCGCCGCTGGGCACGGTTGCGTCCGCCGGGAAGAACAAGACAATCGCGTTCGTCGCGCTCCCCGGCATGGAAGCGGAATACCAAGTGACCGCGCGCGTGACGGACTTTGCCATGCAGGGCGCGCAGATCGCCGCCGTGCAGATGACGATGGACACGAGCATGTATGTGCAGGCGTTTACCGGGCGCATGGCGGAAGGCCCTATGAAGACCTCGATGGCGTCGGTCGTCGAGAACATGCTGCTTGCCCTGCAGGGGCAGGGCGCGCCCTCGTTCGCGTCCGACAGGAACGCGCCGCCAGCCGCCGTGCAGTTCGTGATGATGACCGAGGGCGTCGAGGCGCTTGCGACGCAAAAAGAAGCGCCCGTGCTGACGGACGCTCCCAATATGGGGCTGATCGACAGAATCAAAGCGCTGTTTGATTGAAGTTACCCTATCACCCCAAAGGCGTAGACCGTTTCCGTTTGGAGGGTCTCGCCTTTTTTGAGTACGATGGACGGGAAATTGTCGTGGTGCGGCGCGTCGGGGTAATGCTGCGTTTCGAGCGCCAGCCCGGAATACGCGGTATACCGCGCGCCGCCGTGCCCCGTCACGTTTAGCCCCTGCCCGGAATAGCACTGGATACCCGGCTGGTCGGTATACACGCGCATTTCGCGCCCGGAAGCGGGGTGCGCGAGCACCGCGCACAGCCGCATGCCGTCGCCCGGGAGGACGTAGTTGAGGTCAAAACCGTTGGCTTGCGCGAGCATGGGATGCGCGTCGAGCTGTGAAAGCCTGTCGCCGACGCGCGCGGGCTGCCGCATGTCAAACGGCGTGCCGTCGACCGGCGGCAGCTTGCCCGTCGGAATCAGCGCCGCGTCTGCCTCGGTGAAGCGGTCGGCGAGGATTTGCAGCGTGTGGTCAAACACGCTGCCTTCGCCCGCGAGGTTGAAGTAGGAATGGTTCGTGAGGTTGACGATGGTATCCTTGTCCGTTTCCGCGCGGTACGCAAGCGACAGGCGGTCGTCCTCCGTCCATGTATACGTCACGCTGACCGACAGCGCGCCCGGGAAGCCCTCCTCCATGTCGGGGCTGACGTAGGCAAAGGCTACGGCGTTCTCGCTTTCCTTGATTTCGTAATCCCACGTCTTTTTGTCGAAGCCCACCTTGCCGCCGTGCAGCGTGTTCGCGCCGTTGTTGACGTATAACGCGTATTCCTTGCCGTTCAGCGAAAAGCGCCCGCCCGCGATGCGGTTGCCAACGCGCCCGATGGTCGCACCGACGCTGCCGTTCTTGACCTTGTAGGTTTCCAGCCTATCAAACCCCAGCGCCACGTTAGCGAGCGTCCCGTTCTTGTCGGGCACGCGCACGGAGACCAGCGTCGCGCCGAAGTTCGTGACGGCGACCTGCGCGCCCGATGCGTTCGTGATGGTGAATAAAAAGACCTCGCGCCCGGAATCGTCCTTCCCGAACGGCGTTTTTTTGATGCTCATGCTGCCATATCCTCCCATCTATTTCTTTTGTGATTATACACTGTTTTCCGCATAATGACAATATATCCCGGGCACAATAAGCGCGTGGGGGAGTGCGGAATGCGTAAAATTGCGAGAAGGAGTCTGCTGTGCGCGGGCGCGGTACTGCTGTGCGTCGGCGCGTACCTGCTGTTTGGCAACGCTGCGGACGAGCAAGCGCCCGTGACGCTCTTTGCCAAGGACGGTTATACGCTGCGCACGGGCGCGTCCTTTGAAAAGGCGGCGCGCGTGACGTTCACGCGGCAGGAATTGCTCTCCGGGCTGCTTGTGTATGTCAGCGCCGAGCATCCGCTGCCCGCCGACATGCCGCCGCCCAACACGCGCGCGCTGACGCGCATGCTGGGGCAGTATGTACGCGCCGACGACCGCGTGTCGCTCGCGCAAGAGGCGATTTACGCGCTCTGCGCGCTCGCGACCGAGTACCCGCTGTATGAAGCCGCGCTCACATGGGGCGCGCGCTCGCCCATGCAGTAGACCGCCGAGCAAAAAGCGACGTTCGAGCGCTATTGTTCGGTCATGCCCGTCAAGGACGCGCTGACGCAGGCGACGCGCGACGTGCCGGACGCGGGACTTTCGGAGCATCAGACGGCGTACGCCTTTGATTTGGCGCTCGCGGGCGTGCAAAACCTCGGCGAGCGCGACCCGCTTGCCAGAACGTCCGAGGGCAGGGCGTGGCGCGACAACGCGTGGCGGTACGGCTTCGTCCGGCGGTATCCGCCGGAAAAGGCGAGCGTCACGGGCGTACATAATGAAGACACGCATTTTCGCTATGTCGGCGAAACGAACGCCGCCATACTGCATGTCTCGGATTGGTGTTTGGAGGAATACCTCCGGTCGCTGCACGAGCACGGCGCGCTGACGCTCTATCAAAACGAAACGCCCCTCGCGTATGTACTGTGCGCGAAGGGCGATGCGGAAGCGGCGTTCGACGTGCCCGAGCATGCCGCGCTCGAAGTCAGCTGCGACAACCTCGGCTACGCCGTGCTCGTCATTGTGATATCGGAATGAAGTTCAGGTCGTGGTAATTCTTGGAAACTTCAGGCCCTACCAGCCCGACCAGCAGATAGCGCTCGCTCAAAGGGTCGTACCCGATTTCGGGGAGCATGCGGAAGTTCTCGATTTCTCCCGTGAACGATACGTGCATGCGCGGCCCCGTGCACTTGTGCAGCTTTTCGCCGAACTTGATGTGCTGATCGTCCACATAGGAGATCGGCAGGTTCTTTTCGACCTTGGAGAGCACGTAGCGCTCGAGCGCGGCGATATCGATATCGGGCTTTTTGGCGAACTCCAGCACGAACCCGTGGTGCACGTCACCGTGCTGGTATTCGCCGTGGAAGCGCTCCCACAGAAAGCGCTCGGTCAAATCCTCCGCCGAATGCGCCATGCGCCGGTATTTGTTGGAGTTGAACACCACCTTGGCGATGTCGTCCGGCTCGGGCCCAAAGAACGTCGGGCGCGTGACGATGATTTCCTCGCCCACGCCGATGAGCAGCTCGGCGTTGATGCCGAGCATGGGGTAGATGAGGTCGAAATGCTCGACCACCACGCGCTTGCCCTTGTCGATGGCGAAGCGGATAGCGTCGGCAAGCTCGTGCATCTGCGTGAACGCCGCCTCGAAGCGCACGTCGAGGTGATAGGTGTGCGCCTGATAAAAGCCGCCGTCGCCGATGTCGAGGATGGGCAGCGGGCGCACGTTCACGCCATCGTCGTCGTTGGTCAGCTCCAGCCCCGGGAACATGCCCTTGATGAGCAGGCTCTTGCCCGAACCAGCCTCGCCGATCACGCCGATGAGCCTATCAAACGTCGTCAGGTGCCGATGCGCGAACTGCATGCCCATCTGCGCCATGCGCACATACCCGCGCGGCGCGAAATACAGGCTGAAATAGTGCCGTTGATCGAGCGTCGCCAAGCGTTTGCGCCTCCTAATCGGGCATGTCGACCGTCATGGAAAGAAGCGGGGCGTGCTGCTGCGCGCCGTATACGTCGGTTTCGCCCGGGTCGCCCGAGCAGATCGGGCGCGCGATCGTCACCTTGATGGCGCTCGCCGGGTCGAAATGCACGATGTTGATGATCTTGTCGGGCGTGATCTTATATAGCCTGCAAATCGTGTCCTCGCAAATCACACCGGAGCGCACGACCGCCTCGTAGATCGCCTTTGACTTGAACATCATGTCGAGCGTCAGCTCATACGGCCCGGAGTTTTTGCTGCGGATGATGTTCGTGAGTTCCACAATGCTCTTTTTCATACCGTTTCGACCTCCATCGGGAACAGCGCGCACGGGTCGTCGGTCGCGAGCAGGTGATACACGCTGAACACGTACACCTCGCCCGCGTGGAAATCGCTGGGAGAATAGGGGAAGGCGAGGTTGCCCGCGGTCGCGCGCCTGCCCTCGTAGCCGTAGTGCAGCATGGTGGAGCGCGCGGCGGCGCAGATGGTGTCCGCGTGCGCCTGCGTGTCGGAGATCGCCTCGATGACGACGCCCAGTTCATGCCCTTCGCAGACGGGATTCGGTTCGAGCGCGCCCATCACGCCGTCGCGCCCGTAGACCTTGAACATCAGGTTGTAGTCGTACTCCGCGCCCGCGAAATTATCGCGCACGCGCGCTTTCACGCCCTCGATGATTTCGTCGATTTTCTCGATCATCACCGGGTCGCGCGCGCCCGCTATGGACACCGTGCGGTAGCCGATGCGCCGCGCGCCCTCGAGCTTGACGGCGTATGCAGGGCTCTTGACGAACTTCGAGCCGGTGACGCGCGCGGCGCGCTCGGTTTCCTCGGTGAACGTTGTGTCGGTCAAGTCCAGATGCCCGCCCGGGCCCGGCAGGATGTACGGGTTGGTCTTTTCATAGAGCGTGTGCGCGGCGACGGAGAGCGTCGTGCATTTGCGGATGAGGTTGAGCGGTTCGAGGATGAAATGGTCGTCATACAGCGTTCCGAACATGCAGTCCGAGCCGCTGCCCGGGGTCGCCGCGATGGACGCGCATTCCAGAATCTTGCCCATGTGCACGGCAAGCCCTTGGTCAAAGCCCGCGCGCACGGCGGGCGCGGCGAACACCGCCGGGTCGTAGCACCTGCCTGCGAGCACGACCTGCGCGCCCGCGTCCAGCGCCTTGATGATCGGCTCGATGCCCATCTGCGCGACGATCGCGCCCGTCGCGTCGAGCATTTCTTCCGTCAGTTCGGGGGCGGGCGCAAGCGGCGTGACCTTGCCTTCGCGCATCGCCGCGCGCACCGTTTCTTTGGGGATTTCCGCGTGGATGACCGCCATGGTAAAGCGCAGCCCTTCCTCGCGCGCGATTTCCAGAATGATGTCCCTGCACCACGCAAGGTGGCTATCCGCGCCCGAGCCGCCCGCCGTGCCGACGACGACCGGGATATTACGCGCTACGCCCGCCTTGAGCATCGGCACAAGGTCGCGCTTGACCGCGCCGCGGTCGGTAAAGGATACGCCCGCGCCCAGATAGTATGGCCCCGGGTCGCTCGAACCCGCGTCCACGGCGATCAAATCGGGGTTCATCGCCATGCCCGCCTCAAAGGACGCAAGCGGGAAGCCGTAGCCAAGGATGGCGGTCGTCGAGAGCACCTTGAACGATTTCATGCCTTATACACCCCCAGCCCCGCTTCGCGCAGCGAGAGCACGCGGCTCATTTCGTTGTGGCAAATCATGTACGCCTCGTCCACGCCCATGCCGGGCTTGGCGAGGATCTGTACGGGCTGCGTCGCCATGGCGATCTGCACGCAGACCTGCGCCGTACGGTCGGTCTCGTTGCATGTGCCGCCCTGATACGCGCCGATGCCGACCTTTTTGCAGTACAGCACCGCTTCGCAGGTGTTGTGGATGCTGCCAAGGTCGGGCGTTTTGATTTGCAGCATGTGTCCCGCCTTGTTGTCGGCGAATTCGATGACGTCCTCCAAGGTGTTGCACCACTCGTCGGCAACCAGCTCCACCGGGATGCTCCGCGCGTCGAGCGCCATGCGCAGCCCGCGCAAATCGCGAATCTGGCTTTCCTTGCCGTCGGAGTCCATCGGCCCTTCGATGCGCAGATGGAAGGGCTTGGCTGCGTCGCACAGCGTTTGCAGGTAATCCGCCATGCCCTCGTAGTTGTCGTTGCCGAAAATCAAGCCGATCACGCCGTAGCAGTCGATGTGTAAAACGGGCAGATAGTCGGCGTAGGGCTTGTGCGTCAGGATGCGCTCGCGCAGCCATTCCACGTATTCCAGCAGCTTTTCGCCGCGCTCGCCCGCTTTCTTGACGCTGTTGAACAGCCCGTGCGGGAGCACCTGCGCCGCTTTCATGATCATTTTATCGGCGTTGTTGTAGCGGTCGTCGCCCGACTGCGTGAAGATGGGCAGCATATGATCGGAAACGGTCAGCCCGTATTCCTTGGCGATCACGTCGCACATGTTGAGGTTTTGCGCCTTGGCGACCGCGTCGAGGATCGCCTGCGACACGCCGTAGCGTATGGCGGTGTGCAGGCGTTTGCCGTCTACGTGCATGTGGTCGATTTCCGCCGCCAGCTCGCGGAAGCTGACAAGCTCGCGCCCAATCAGGTGCTCCGCGACATGCGTTTTGATGATTGGGATGAACGCTTCGGCGAGGAACAACGGGTCGCGCCCGCCCGCGCCGGAGTACTGCACCGCCGCGCAGTCGCCCCAGGCGACCTGCCCGTTTTCCAGCACCAGCAGCACCGACACCGCCTCGCCCGCCTGCCGCACGGCGTTGAACCCGGGCGTCGCCGTCTGCCCGACGTAAGTCGCGCCGTCGGCGACCGCGCCGCGCTTGATCGCCTTCTGGTCGTCAAAGTAGAACCCCGTGCGCCCCTTCGCGCAAAGTACGCCTGTGATTTTCATGCGGTATGTCCTTCTTTCTATCGGGGTCTGCCGACGAGGCGACCCTTGCTGATGGCGTAAATATCGTCCGTGACGAGCTGGAACGTCGCTTCGCGCTTTTCCTTGGCGGCGCGCACGGCGATCTTTTCTTTGTGGAAGTTCTTGAGCGCTTCGGTGAACGGCAGGTTGCCGACCGACAAAAGCCTGACCGCGCCCTCGTCGTCGCGCGCGGGCAAGATGCGCCCCGCAGTCATGCGGCTGGGCGCGAACGGCACGTCGATCACGCCCGCCTCGAACGCGCGCACCGCGCCGCGCGCGATGTCGCCGTCGCCAAGCTCGTAGGCTTTGTCGAGAATGAGCCGCGTCTCTTCGAAAATCACGTCCATTTCGGCGCGCAACGTTTCGTCGTCCACCATCTTCTGGTCGGCGAGCATGGAGATGATTTGCTTGGTCGCGCGCAAGCCCTGCGCGTTGGCTTCCTTCGTCGGCACGCCGATTGCCTCGTGCGGCGTTTTGACGATGACCTTGGTCGCCTTGGCGAGCGCTGCGACCGCGCTGCCCCACGAGATGACCGCGAACGCCTTGCTCTCGTCCTGCGGGAAGCCGCCCATCCACTGGTGCAGCACCGTGGTGATCTCGCAGTCCGCATGCCCCGCTTTTTCCAGATAATCCCTTGTGAGGATCTCCAGCGAACGGATGGCGGCAACGTCCTGCACGAGATTCCCGCATTGACCGTAGCCGACCGTGATGTTCTTCACGCCCTGCTCTGCGGCAAGCAGCGCCTCGACGACCGCCACGGCGTTGGAGATGCACGGCGGCACGAGCGTGCCCGTCAAAGGCCCGAACGGCTCGCGGTTGATGGAGATGCCGCGTTCTTCGTAGTAGCCCGTCAGCCTGTCGACGTACTGCCAGTCGCGGATGGTCTTTTCCAGCGGCACGTTCTTGGAATAGGGGATGTTGTAGGAGATGCCGCCGCCCTCGAAGCTCGTGAACCCGCCCGCCAGCGTGATTTCGCAGAGCAGGCGCGCGTCCGGCGTGCCGTGGCGCACCTGCACGGGCGAGCGCACCGCTTCCGTCACATTGCGGCAGCCCTGCACGCCGTGGTTGACGGCGGGAAAGCCGTTGAGCATGGCGTGTCCGGTGTGCTCGGACTCGCGGATGCCCTTTTGCGCTTCCTCGTAGCGGTTCAGGCGCGTGTAGCTGTCGATGGTCGTGGGCAGGAGATCGGCTTCGCCCTCGTCCTCGAGGTGGCGCAGCAGAACGATGTGCGCCGGGATCAGCGGCACGCCGGCGCGCGGCTGGATGAGCGTGGTCTGCCTCTTTTGCGCTTCCCGCAGCTTCGTGACGAAGCGCTTTTGCGCCGGGATCGCCTGCTGATAGGCGAGCGCCTCGGCTAAATCGACCTGTGCGCCGGTCGGCCACGCCGCCAGCACGCCCTCGCGCTCGCGGAGGAAGCGTTCCTCCGGCCAGCGCTTGTTCTCAAGCTCCATGATCTGCACCCTTTCCGAATGTATTCACCAGCAGCTTCTTTGCCGCGTCCTTGTCGATTTCGCCCAGAAGCCCGAGGGCGGAGAGGATGTACTGCCTGTCGAGCACGACGCGCGCGCGCCGCGGCATCAGCGATTCGGGCGCGTTTGCGCGCATGGCGAGCGCCGCCATGTCCTGATACCGCGCGGAATGCACGAGCGCGCCGCCCGTGAGGATGAGCAAATCAACGCCCGTCAAATCCTTGCCCGTCTGTTGGAACACCGGCCCTACCGGCGTGTAGACCTGTTTGACCGTGCCCGCATGCCGCAAAAGCCCGGCTTCCATCGCCAGCGACGCCAGCGCGAAATCGAGCTTTTCCATGTCCGCCGCGTTCGGCAGCAGCGATTTGTCCGCGTCCAGCGCGGCAAGCAGCGCCGTCACTTTGTCCTCCGGCAGTTCCGCGACCGCCGCGAGCCTTGCCAGCCCTGCGGCTTCCAGCACGCCGCGCGCCGAATACCGCATGCCGATATCGCCTTCCACCGTGCGCTTGGCGTATGGCTCGGGCAAGCCGCGCAGCACCGTCGCCGCCGAACCCGGCGCGCCGGAGGCGAGCGAATACACGTCGGTCGTCGCGCCGCCGAGGTCGATTGCCATCAAATCGCCGATTTCCTCGGAGAGCAGCGTCAGCGCGCGCATGACGGCGGCGGGCGTGGGCATCACGATGTCCGACAGCAGCGCGTTCACGCGCGACAGCCCCTTGGCGGACACGATGCGCTTGAGGAAGATATCGCGGATGACCGCCTGCGCGGGCGCGATATCGAGCTGCCCGAAGGAGGGCATGACGTTGGCGGTGACTGTGACGGGATGGCGCGATTTGGCAAGGATTTCCTCGCATTCCTCGCTCGCGGCGCGGTTGCCCGCGATCACGACCGGGAAATCCAGCGCGATGCCCGCGAGCGTTTGCGCGTTGTGCAGGATGGCTTCGCTGTTGCCGCCGTCCGTGCCGCCCGTCAGCAGGAAAATGTCGGGCTTGACGCGCTCGATTTCGCGCGCGTCGGCGTTCGTCAGGCGGTAGGAGTAGCACTTGAGCACCTTCGCGCCCGCGCCGAGCGCCGCCAGCCGCGCCGCTTCCGCCGTCAGGCTGGGCACCAGCCCGCACGCCAGCATGCGCAAGCCACCCGCCGCGCTAGAGCACGCGAGCGTGCGCGCAAACTCGACCGCGCCCGTCTGCGCCCGCAGCATGGACAGCGCATTCTCCAGGCCCTCGGATATGTCGGTATCGACGGTCGTGAACGCGCTCGCCGTGCCGACGACGCGCGGCGCGTCCAAATCGACGCACGTCGCCTTGGTGTACGTCGAGCCAAAGTCGATCAGCAATGCCGCGTTCATGCTTCGTGCCGTCTCCCCGCCATCAGGTCTTCCTTGAGCGCCTCGATGGTCGTTTCCACCGGCGTTCCCGGGCCAAAGACCCTGTCAAAGCCCATGGCGTGGAAGCGCTTTTCCACTTCCTCAAAGGGCTGCTTGCCGACCACGATGTTCCCGCCCACATACAGCAGGATGCCCGCCAGCCCCGCCTCGTCGCACTTTTCGCGCATGCCTTGACAGTCGAGCTCGCCGTGCCCGTACAAAGAGGACACCACGATCACGTCGGCTGCCGATTCGATTGCCGCCTCGATGTATTCCTCCTGCGCGACCATCACCCCGAGGTTGACGACGTTGAAGCCCGCCTCGCGAAAGGCGTAGCTCAATATCTGGTTGCCGACGGCATGCACATCCGCGCCGATGACCCCCATGACAAGCGTCTTTTTTTCCATCATTCAGACCCCTCCATCACTGCCTGTAGAATAATACAGATATCGGCAAAAGTCAATCCAAAAAATGACGGAAAACCTGCAAGTTTGCAAGGGTTGTCCGTCATTTTGGCTTTACTCATTCGTCGGCGGCGCGGATACGCGGATGTAGGGCGCGATCGCCTCGAAACGCGCCGTCCCGATGCCCGGAACGCTTGTCAAGTCTTCGATGAACGCGAACGCGCCGCTGCGCTCGCGCTCGGCGACGATGGCGCGCGCCAGCCCCTCGCCGATGCCGGGCAGCGCCATGAGCTCCTCGAGCGAAGCGGCGTTGATATCGAGCGAATCGTTATCGGGCGCGGGCTGGGGGAGCGCCGTTTCCTTCGGCGACGCGCTGTAGGTGTCCGGCGGCGCGGGGAACTGCACCATCTGTGCGAGGGGGAGTAGCACGCAGGCGGCGATCCCCGCGCACACCGTCCATGTCGCGGCTGTGAGCAGCCGCTTTCGTCGCGCGCTCACACCTTCGCGCGCACTTTCTGTCCCTGCGCGGTGTCTTCCACGATGTAACCCAACGCAAGCAGCTTGTCGCGCAGTTCGTCGGATTGCTTCCAGTCCTTTGCCTTGCGCGCCGCGACGCGCGCGTCGGCAAGCGCCTGTACGTCCTCCGGCAGCCCGCTTTGCTTGCGCATCAGCAGTCCGAGCACGTCCGCGATGGTCTGGAGCGCGCTTTGCGCCGCGCGAATCGCCGCGAGCGAGGAATCGCCGTTCAGCGTGGTGTTCGCGTCGCGCACGATTTCAAACAGCGCGCCCAAAGCGTCCGCGGTGTTGAGGTCGTCGTCCATCGCCGCGTCGAACTTTTCAAGCGCCGCCGAAACGCGCGCCATGAACGCTTGCTCGTCCTCGGCCGCGGGCGCGTCCTTGGCGCTCTGCGCAAGGAACGCGACGTGGTCGCGCGCGGTGTACAGCCGCGACAGCGAGGCGTGCGCCTGCTCGATCATCTCGCGGCTGAAGTTCAGCGGGCTTCTGTAATGCGCCGAGAGCATGAACATGCGCACGTCCTCGGGGTCGAAATCCTTGAGGATATCGCGCACCGTGAAGAAATTCCCGGCGGACTTGGACATCTTTTCGTTGTCGATGTTCAGGAAGCCGTTGTGCATCCAGTAGCGCACGTAGGGCTTGCCCGTCGCGCCCTCGGACTGCGCGATCTCGTTTTCATGGTGCGGGAACAGCAGATCCTTGCCGCCCGCGTGGATGTCGAAAGACTCGCCCAGATACGCCATGCTCATGGCGCTGCACTCGACGTGCCAGCCCGGCCTGCCCATGCCCCACGGGCTGTTCCACGCCGGCTCGCCCGGCTTTTGCGCCTTCCAGAGCGCGAAATCGCCGGGGTTGCGCTTGATATCCTCCACGTCCACGCGCGCGCCCGCGTCCAAGTCCTCCAGATTTTGCCCCGACAGCTTGCCGTACCCCGCGAACGCGGACACGTCGTAATACACGTCGCCGCCCGCGCGGTAGGCGATGCCTTTGTCCTCGAGCTGCTTGACGAGCTTGATGATGCGCCCGATGTGCTCGGTCGCGCGCGGGTGCACCGTCGCGTCGCGGATGCCCAGTGCGTGCGCGTCCTTGAAGTATTCGGCGATGTACTTGTCGCCGAGCTCCTTGACGGTCACGCCTTCCTCAGCGGCGCGCTTGATCATCTTATCGTCGATGTCCGTGAAGTTCTGGACATACGTCACCTGATAGCCCTTGTATTCCAGATAGCGCCTGAGCACGTCGAACATGAGGAACGGGCGCGCGTTGCCGATGTGGAAGAAGTTGTACACCGTCGGGCCGCAGACGTACATGCCGACGTGCCCTTCTTTAATTGGAACAAAGTCCTCCTTCTTCCGGGAGCTTGAGTTGAAAATCCGCATCATCCGTATCATCCTTTCTCATCCAGCGCTTGTTTATCCAATTCGCCGCGCAGCGCTTCTTCCAGCGACGACAGCCGCCCAAAGAGCGCGTCGAGCCTTTCGAGCACCGGGTCCGGCAGGTTGCCGTGGTCGAGGTCCACGCCGAAGACGGGCTGCTTACGGCGCACCACGCGCCCGGGGTTGCCGACCACCGTACAGTCGGCGGGCACGTCTTTCAATACCACCGCGCCCGCGCCGACCTTCACGCGGTCGCCGAGCGTCACGGGCCCCAGCACCTTTGCGCCCGCGCCGACGATGACGTTATCGCCCAGCGTCGGGTGGCGCTTGCCGGTGTCCTTGCCCGTGCCGCCGAGCGTCACGCCTTGATAGAGCGTCACATTGTCGCCGATGACCGCCGTTTCGCCGATGACCACGCCCGTGCCGTGGTCGATGAAGAAGCCCGCGCCGATTTGCGCGCCCGGGTGGATCTCGATGCCCGTCTTGTGCCGCACGCGCTGGCTGATGAG
>CAZEIC010000055.1:0-18679 GCA_964512175.1 uncultured Oscillospiraceae bacterium
GGCTATTCGATGGGGCGAAGCGACCTCGTCAGGCGCGCGATGGCGAAAAAGAAGCACGACGTGATGGCGAAGGAGCGCCAGTACTTCATCTACGGCTATCCCGAGGAAGGCGTGCCCGGCGCGGTCGCAAACGGCGTGCCCGCCGAAGTCGCCGAGCAGCTCTTTGACGACATGACGGCGTTTGCCTCCTACGCCTTCAACAAAAGCCATGCGGCGGCATACGCCGTCGTCGGCGTGCAGACGGCGTGGCTCAAGTACCACCACACGCCCGAATTCATGGCGGCGATCATGAACTCGGTGACGGGCAACCCCGGCAAGATCGCGGGCTATATCCAGTACTGCCGCAAGCGCGGCATCCCGCTGCTGCCGCCGAGCGTTAACCTCTCCGAGCGCAAGTTCACGGTCGACCCCAGCGGCGAGGGCATCCGCTTTGGCATGGGCGGCGTGAAGAACGTCGGCACGGCGGCGGTCGACGCCATCGTGCGCGAACGCGAGCGCGGCGGTGCGTACAAGGACATCTTCGATTTCTGCCGCCGCATCGATTCCGAAACCGTCAACCGCCGCTGCGTGGAGAGCCTGATCCTCGCGGGCTGCTTTGACGGCATGGGCGGAACGCGACCGCAGTGCATGAACGCCGTCATTCCGGCGCTGGAGCGCGCCGTGCGCGCGCGCAAAACGGCGGTCACGGGGCAGCTCTCGCTCTTTGACGTGGGGCAGCCCGGCGAGGGCGCGCTGGACTTTGCCGACAGCTACCCCGAAGTGCCGGACTTTACCATGCGCCAGCGCGTAAACTACGAAAAAGAGCTGACGGGCGTATACATCACCGGGCATCCGCTGGACGAATACACCGAAATCCTCGACGCGCTGCCCGTCAACACCGCCTACATCGCCGATTTGCAGGAGCGTCCCGACGGCGGCATGTCCGACGACGGGCGGCAGGTGAGCATGGGCGGGCTGGTCGCCATCATGCGCCAGAAGGCGACCAAGAAGGGCGCGATGATGGGCTTTCTGACGCTGGAAGACTTGACCGGGCAAATTGAGTGCCTGATGTTCCCGCGCGTGTACGAGCGCTTCGGGCGCGAGCTTGCGCAGGACGAGGCGGTGCTGGTGTCCGGCAAGCTCTCGGTGCGCGAGGAAGAGGACGTGAAGCTGCTGGTGGACACGGTCGAGCCGCTGATGCAAAAGCCCAAACCGCCCGTCAAAAGCGACGCGGAGCTTGCCAAAGAGGCGCGCGTCAAGCTGTACCTGCGCGTCACGCGCGAGGAAATGGCGTACTGCACCGAGGTGCTCTCACGCATGCGCGGGCATATCCCGGTCTATTTCAACCTGCCGAACGAGGGCGTGACGCTGCTTTCGCCGCACGAATACTGGTGCGACGACGTAGACGACGCATACGCCACGCTGCTGTCGGACATCGAAGCGGAAAACATGAAGGTTGTGAGAAAATGAAGCATCAGACCATGCAATTGACCGTCCCGGCGAGCGAGGAATGGGCGCTGGTCGTGCGCATGGCGCTGTCGGGCGCGGCGGCGCTGTGCGATTTGGACGCGGACGCAATTACTGATTTGCGCGCCGCGGGCGACGAGGCGTTCGCGCTGCTGCTGTGCCAGCCCGCGACGCTTTCGGCGGTCACGCTCTGCTGCGAGGCGACCGAGGACGGGCTGTGCGCGGCGCTCGAGGCGCGCCGGACGGAAGGCGGTCAAGCCGTCGAGCTGACCGACCCGGATATCGCGCGGCTCATCATCGAAACGCTGGTGCGCGACGTGCAGCTGGACGCGGACGCGCGCGGGGTCTACCGCGTGCGCATCCGGTTATAGGCGATGGCGATGGATACGCAAGCGATGCAAACGCTGGCGCTCCGCTACGCCAAGGAGCGAACGGAAAGCGCGCTGGCGGCGGCGCTCGAGGCGGCGCTGCCGCTGTGCCGCGCGATCGTCGCGCGGTTTTCGGGGCGCGGCGTGGAGCAGGACGACCTGTATCAGGTCGCGTCGCTGGCGTGCGTATCGGCGCTGCGCGCGTTCGAACCGGAGCGCGGGCTGATGTTCACGACCTACGCCACGCCGACGATCACCGGAACGGTGCGCAATTATCTGCGCGACAAGGCACAGGGCATGCGCACGCCACGCGGTGTGCGCGAGCAGCTCGCGGTGCTGGACAAAACGTCCGAACGCCTGTCGCAGACGCTCGGGCGCGAGCCGTCGGTGCGCGAAGTGGCGCAGGAAATGAACATGGACGTGGCGCGCGCGCTGGATTTGCTCGCCTCGCGCGAACGCGCGCGGCTCACGCCGATAGACGACGAGGCAATGCAGGTGGGTTTCCATGAAAAAGGGTACGCGGCGTTTGAGGCGCGCGAGGACGTGCGCGGCGCAATGACGCGGCTGACCGAGCAGGAGCGCCGTCTGCTCGCGCTGCGCTACGATCGCCAGCTTTCGCAGCGCGAGATCGCGCGCATGCTGGACATGTCGCAGATGCAGGTGTCGCGCATGGAGCGCCGCACGCTGGACAAGCTTCGGCAGGACTTGGAGGGGGAGGGCGCGTGAAAAAGAGCGTGGACGTTCGCAAAGCGTCGATACTGGCGACTGCCATCAACGGCGTGCAGATCATCGCGGTGCTCGCGATATCGGCGTATGTCATCTTTTCTGACCTCATCCCCAACCTGAACGAAGCGCTGGTCGACGCGTTCGTCGCTATCGCGGCGTTGCTAGTGATCGTGGGCGCGTGCATGGACATCCGCGAGGCGGTCGCAGCGCGCAAGGTGCTTGAAAAGCTCGACGCAATGGATGATTCCGTGACGCAGATGGAGCAGCTCAACGGCGCGCTGCGCGCGCAGCGGCACGACTTTCTCAATCACCTGCAGGTCGTCTATTCGCTCATGGAGATGGACGAACACAAGGACGCGATGGATTACATCGAGAAGGTGTACGGCGACATTCAGGCGCTGTCCTCCGACATGCGCACAGGCAGCCCCGCCGTCAACGCGCTGCTCCGCGTCAAGCTCGCGGTGTGCAAACAGGCGGGCATCCAGACCAAAGCGGACGTGACCGGCTCGTTTACCAACCTGCCGATGCCAGCGTGGGCGTTTTGCCGCGTGCTCGGCAACCTCATCGACAACGCGGTGGACGCGCTGCGCGACACCGAAAGCAAACGCCTGTCCATCCTGCTGCGCGAAGACCTGCACGGCTATCATTTCGCAGTGGAAAACTCCGGACCGATGATCCCTGTGGACAGGCAGGCACGCATCTTCGACCCGGGCTGGTCGACCAAGGGCGCGGAGCGCGGCATGGGGCTGTCGATCGTCAAGGACACGCTGTCGGAATACGGCGGCGAAATCCAGCTGTCGAGCAACGCCGCGGCGACGGCGTTTTCCGGCTACATCCCCAAGGCGGCGCAGGGGGCGAAGGAGTAACGTGGCAAAGAAAGCGAGCGCGCTGTCGCTGCTGATGGAAAGCGGCGTGTTCCAGACGGAGCACGAGGCGACGGCGCACATTTTGAGCGGGCAGGTGTTCGCGGGCGGCGAGCGCGTGCGCAGCGCGGGACAGTTGTTGCAAAAAGACGCGCAGCTCACGGTGCGCGGGCGGACGCTGTTTGCCGGCAAGGGCGGGTTCAAGCTCGCGGGCGCGCTGGACGCGTTCTCTATCTCGCCCGAGGGGCGCGTATGTATCGACGCGGGCGCGTCGACCGGCGGGTTCACCGACTGCCTCGTGCAGCGCGGCGCAAGGCTCGTGTACGCCGTGGACGTGGGCTACGGGCAGCTCGCCGGGAAGCTGCGGCAGGACGCGCGCGTTCGCAACCTCGAGCGCACGAACATCTCCGATGAAAAGCTGCTTTCGCTTGACCCAACGCCCGATCTGGGCACCATCGACGTGAGCTACCTGTCGCTGCGCAAGGCGATCCCCGCGTTTCAGTCGATCCTGCGCAATGGCGGCGAGCTTGCGTGCCTCGTCAAGCCCTTGTTTGAAACGGACGATATGGACGCGCGCAGGACGGGCGAATTACCGGATACCGCTTACGCGCCGCTGCTCGCCGCGCTGATTGCCGACATCAACGGCATGCCCGGGCTGTCGGTCGCAAACGTGACGCACAGCCCGGTCACGGGCAACGCGGGCACGCGCGAATTTTTCCTGCATGTTCTATTGGAAGACAAGCAAACGAGCGATTTGACGCGCGAGATCGCCACGGCGGTCGAAGCCGCGCTGTCGCTGCCCGTCTACGAACGCATGAACGCTTGACAGGCGTTGAGCGCTGGGCTATCATATTTCTGAAAGCATTTGGAGGCACGAATGACGACCGATCCGAAGAATCTCCCCGAAATCGACGCCGCCGCGAAAAAGCGGCAAAAGCTCGTCAGCATCCTTTCGCTGATCGTGATGATCGCGTTCTTTATCGCCGTGATGCTGCTTGTTGGCAAGCCCATGCTCGACATACTCAAAAACAAAGAGGATTTCCGCGAATGGGTGCAGGCGCGCGGCTTCGTCGGGCAGCTCGCGATGATCGGCATGATGGCGCTGCAGGTGATTGTCGCCATCATCCCGGGCGAGCCCATGGAAATCGGCGCGGGCTACGCGTTCGGCGCGTTCGAGGGCACGCTCCTGTGCCTGATTGGCGCGGCGGTCGGTACGAGCATCGTGTTCGCGTTCACGCGCACGCTCGGTATGAAGATGGTGACGGCGTTCGTGCCCAAGGAAAAGCTCGATTTGCTGCCCGTCATCCAGAACGCGAAAAAGCGCAACCTGCTGGTGTTCATCCTGTTCCTGATTCCCGGCACGCCCAAGGACATCATCACCTACTTCATCGGCGTAACGCCCATGAAGCTCTGGGTGTTGCTCGCGCTGACGAGCGCGGCGCGCATCCCGTCGGTGCTGTCGTCCACGCTGGGCGGGCATAAACTGGGCGATCAGGAGTACCTCGCCGCGGGCATCGTGTTTGGCGTTACGGCGGTCGTCTCGCTTTTGGGCGTGCTGTACTACCGAAAAATGTCGAAGAAGAAGGAGTAGCCATGTTCATCCGCGACGAGCAGGCACAGCAATACGGCGTCACGGCGGTGGAAAACGTCTTTTTATTGGAGTACCTTCCGCAGGCGAAGGGCGATTACGTAAAGGTGTACCTGCTGGGGCTATACCACAGCCAGAACCCGGGCGGCGATTTCGGCGTTCCGGAAATGGCTTCGGAGCTTTCGATGCTGGAGAGCGAGGTCGCGGCGGCGCTGCGATACTGGGAGCGCAAGCGGCTGGTCACGCGCATGGGCGGCGAGCCCGAGCGCTATGTGTTCCACAACGCCGGACAGCGCATGCTCACCGGACAAACCATGCTCGACGCGGATGCGCAGTTTGTCGCCTTTACTGAGGCGGTGCACGCGCTCTTTGGCGACCGCCGCAAGGTGCGCCCGTCGGAGATATCGCTGGCGTACGAATGGGTGGAGGACGTGGGCTTGCCGCAGGAAGTCGTGCTGATGCTACTCAGCGCGCTGATCGTCGAGCGCGGACCGGGGTTCTCCTTCAAGTACGCCCAGCAGATGGCGGTGCGCATGCGCGAGGAAAACGCGCGCACGCCCGAGGACGCGGAAACCTTCCTGCGCCACTCGCGCGAAACGCTCGAGGGCGCGCGCGCCGTGCTGCGCAGGCTCGGCAAGCGCAGCCGCTACCCGAGCGAGGACGAGCTCGCGCTGTATATCAAGTGGACGGGCGAATGGGGCTTCACGCACGACGCGGTCATCGCCGCCTGTCAGGAGACGACCAAGGGCGAACCGAGCTACGCTTATCTGGATGCGATTTTGAAGGGCTTGCGCGCGCGCGGGCAGGCAGCTTCCGGCGAGCAGGTGGTCGCGCAGATCACGCAGGAAAAGACGGAGCGAGAGCTTGTCAAGGAAGTGCTCGCGGCGCTCGGCGTGCGCAGCACGCCGGGGACGCTGCTGACGACGTATCGCCGCTGGCGCGAGCGCTTCCCGCACGCGTGCATCGTGCTGTGCGCGCGCGTCGCCATGCGCAAGGGCGGAAAGCTGGACGCGCTGGAGCGACTGCTGGAAGGCATGGAGAAGAAGGGCTTGACGAGCGAGGACGCTGTCAACAACTACTTCGACACCACGCTGCGTGAGGACGTCACGCTGTACGGCATGTACGAAGCGTCCGGGCACAGGGGCGACCCGACCCCGGCGGATCGCGCGCTGCTTCGAGGCTGGCGCGGCATGGGCTTCTCCGACGACATGCTGCTGCTCGCGGCGGAACAGGCGCGGGACGCGAATATCAAGCATGCCTACATCGACAGCATCCTCAAAAGCTGGCAGGCGGCGGGCGTGCACGCGCCCAAGGACGTGCAGGGCAAGATCAAGCCGCGTCAACCCGTCGGCAAGCGCGTGGGCGCGCAGAACTACGAGCAGCGGCAGTATACGGACGCGGAATTCGACGCGATGGCGTTTGATTTATTGGGGGACAGCCTATGAACGGGGACACGGCGCGCAGGGTCATGGCGGAATACGCGCAAACGCGCGAAAGCAATCAGGCGGAGGAAGAAAAGCGATACGCCGAAGTCGTCGCGCGCTGCCCGGAAATCGGCAAACTGTCCGGCGAACGCCGCGAAGCCATCCTCGCGGGCGCGCGGCTCGCATTCACCGGGCGTTCTCCCGGCGACGTGGAGGGTAAAGTTGCGGGCATCAACGCGCGCATCAAAGCGCTGCTTGCCAAGAACGGCTTTGCGGAGGACTACCTTTCCCCCATCTATACCTGCGAAATCTGCCGCGACACGGGATATATCGGCGAGGGCAAGCGCGAGCGCTGCCGGTGTTTTCTGGAAAAAGCCGCGCGGCTTTCGTTTGCTGAAATGCAGGGCGGCGCGACGTTCGAGCAGTTTGATGAAACGGTGTTTCCGGAAGGCGAGCGTTACGGCAAGGACAACTTAACGCAGCGCGAACTGATGCGCGTCATGCGCGCGCAGTGCCAGCGCTACGCCGACGGTCTGCCGCAGCCGAAGAAAAACAACCTGTTGCTCTTTGGCGGCAGCGGGCTTGGAAAAACATTCCTGCTGCAATGTATCTACGCGCGCGCCCGGGAGCGCGGCGTGTCCGCGCTGTGTTTGACGGCGAACGTGCTGCTGGGTATCGTCAAGGAAGCGTATTTTTCGCGCGAAAAAGACGGGCTTGCGCAGCTGCAGTCAGTACAACTTTTGTTGATTGACGACCTCGGCACGGAGCCGATGCTGGAAAACATCACCATCGAGCAGCTCTTTTTCCTGCTGGACGCGCGCATGACGGCAAACCGAAACACCGTCATCAGCACCAACCTATCGCTCCGAAAACTACAGGAGCGCTACACCGAACGCATCGCGTCACGGCTGCAGGACAGGCGGTATTACGCCGATTTGGAATTTTTAGGAAAAGATATCAGACGGCTGAAGTAGCCGCCATTTTCCGCATCAGCCAGCCGTCGCAGTTGCCCCTGCGGGTGACGGTGACGGTTTGCAGCCCCAGCGTTTCCATCGCCGCCAGCAGCACGCACAGCCCGGTCGGCATGATATCGGCGCGCGAGGGCGGCATGCCGACGATTTGCCGCTTCTGTTCATCTGTCATGCGCGCCATATTGTCCAGCCAGCCGAGCACGTCAGCGCGCGCGAGCACGTGCCCCTCGGGCTCCGCCAATTCGCGCGGCAGGCGCTGGCACATAGCGGCAAGCGTCGTGCCCGTGCCGCCGACGAGCCGCCAAGCGCTCGGCATGCGCCGCGCGTGCAGCGCGCTCGCCGCGTTTTCGAGCACACTTTTGGCGCGCGCTGTCGTCAAGCGCGCCGTGGCGGCATCGGTGATTCTATATTCCTTCAACAGCCGCGAAGCGCCCATCTGCGCGCTGACGGCGGCTTGTAATACGCCGTTTTCGCCGACGCACAGCTCGGTCGAGCCGCCGCCGATGTCGAGCACGCCACATTCCCCGCGCCCGGCAGCGCCCAGAAAAGAAAGCGCCGCCTCCTCCTCGCCCGAGATGACGCACAGCGGCTGCCCGCAAAGCGCCTGCACAAGCGCCGCGAACTCCGCGGCGTTTTTCGCGTCGCGCGTAGCGCTGGTCGCGAACAAATCAACGCTCTCCGCGCCATAGGAAAGCGCCGCCTCGCGGAGCTTATATACGGCTTCCGCCGTGCGGCGCATAGCGTCCCGCGCGATATCGCCCGAGGACGTAAGCCCGGAAAACAGCCGCGTCTCCTCGCGCTCGCGCCGTTCGTTCGGCAAGCCTTCGGCGGCATCGGCAATCAGCATGCGCGTGGCGTTCGAGCCGACGGCAACGACGGCGAGCTTGCTCATTCCGCTTGCGCCAAGGGCTGCTCGCCAAAGAGCGCGTCGAGATTCACGACCTCATAACGCACTTCGCCGGGGCGCAGAAAGCCGTGCTCGGTGCGCGCGAGCGAGGCGATATATTCGTCGGACGAGGAAATCGCCACCTCGTCTTCCAATGAGCGCATGTCCTTGAGCGCGATGTACTGCTGCTTTTGCACGTCGGACAGGCGGCTTTTCATCAGCGCCACCTCGCCGTCCATGCGCGAGAGGATCATGTTACCGCAAAGGATGACCGCAATCAGCAGCACGCAGACCGTTAGCAGCCGTACCCGCCGTTGCATTCCGCTTTGATTCATCCAGCCCACCCCCGCGCGCGTATTTTCGTAATCAAATTGTAATTATTCGCCGCTTCTCTGTGATTTCCTTCTTTTGGCTGCAAAAAACGCCGCGCGCAGCGGCATGCGCACGCACGCGACATACAGCCCCGCGCCGACAAGCGCGCAAAGCACGGCATACAGCCGGAATTCTCCCGCGTCCAGCACGACCAGCAGGTACGCGCAAAAGCCGCCGCACGCGGCGCATAGCAAGATGTCCAGCGCGATGCGCGCGGCGCTTGGCAGCCCGCGAAACAAAACGCCCGTAATATCCAGCAGCAGCCCCGCGCACGCGCCGAGCGCGAGCAGCCCGAGCGTCACGCGCCCCTGCGCCGCGCTTTCGTAGAACGTCATTTGAACGCGCGGCGGAACAGCCCCTGCCGTGGCGCTCGCGCGTCGCGGTACTGCACCACGTCCACGCGTCCGGCGATCGTCATGCGCCCGTCATCCAAAAGCAAATGCGTCACGTGCAGATCCTCGCCCAGTATGGTCAGTTCCCCCGCGCCCGTCATGAGCGTCACCTGCTGCTCGTCAAAGGCGAGCACCTGCGTCACGCCTGTCGCCTCGACGCTCGCGCGGTCGTCCATGCGCAGCGCGTGCGCGCCCTGCGCCGCGGGCGTTATGTCCTCCCTTGCCATGCCGTCACCCCTCTGCATGTGTATGCGCGGCGATCAGGCGGCATGACAGCGCATAAGGCAATCGCTTACGAAAAGGATAAAATCGCGGTCAGCGATTTTCAGTAATTTTCCGGGGGTATCGGGGGCGAAGCCACCGATTCAGTTCCGCAGGGGCGGGTTTGCCGCCCCGAGGAGCAGCCGGAAGGCTGCTTCCTTGCGCGATTTCCGCCCGGGAGGCTCCCGCAGGAGCCGAGAGGAAATCGTGAACCGAACAAAGGGGCGTCTCCCGCCCCTTTGTTCGCAAACGGCATGACAGCGCAATCGAACGATTGACGCGGATGGGCGCGCATGGTATGATGAGCAGAACGAACGACAGCAAACCGGGAGGCTGACCATGCACGAAATCATCATTGCGGCGCTCGGACCGGGCGCGAAGGAACTGTTGACCGTCGGCTCGCGGGAGGCGATGGAGCGCGCGAAATGCCTAGTATTGCGCACGGGCAGGCACCCGGTCGCGGAATGGCTTTCGCAAAACGGGATATCCTATGACACGTTGGACGCGCTGCACGAGGCTTGCGAGGACTTTGACCAGCTCATCGAGTGCGCCGCGCGCGACATCCTCGCCCGCGCGGAGCGCGCGCCCGTGTGCTACGCCGTCGCCGACCCGACGTGCGACGAAACCGCGCAAAGGCTGTTGTCCCTTGCGCCCGCGCGCGTGCTGCCCGGCGTGACGTATGCCGCGCAGCTTCTCGCCGCGTGCCCGCAGAAGCGCCCGGTGCGCGTGTGCGAAGCGTCGGCGCTGACGGTCGCCGGCGCGGACGAACCGCTTTGCTGCGTCGAGCTTTCGGGCAAGCAGCTTGCCGGGGCGTGCAAGCTCTCGCTGCTTGCGTGGTACGCGCCCGAGCATCCGGTGTTTTTCTTCCCGCCCTCGCAGAAGGCGGCGCGCGAATACGCGGTCATCCCGCTTTGCGAGCTGGACCGGCAAAAGCGCTACGACCACACGGCGGCGTTCCTCGTCGCGCCGCCCGCGCTCGAGCGCAAGCAGCGCTTTGATTTTCAGGACTTGGTGCGCGTGATCGCCTATCTGCGCGGCGACAACGGCTGCCCGTGGGACAAAAAGCAGACGCACCAATCGCTGCGGCAATACCTCATCGAGGAAGCCTACGAAACCGCCGCCGCCATCGACAGCGAGGACTGGGAGCACGTAGCGGACGAACTGGGCGACGTGCTGCTGCAAGTCGTATTGCACGCCGACATCGGCGCGCAGTATGAAACCTTTACGCTGGGCGATATCACGACCGCCATCTGCCGTAAGATGATCTCGCGCCATCCGCATGTGTTCGCGGACGCGCACGCCGACACCGCCGAGGAGGTGCTCGCCAACTGGGATAAGCTCAAGCAAAAGGAGCGCGGCATGCAGACGCAGGGCGCGCTGATGCGCGATACCGAGAAGGGCTTGCCCGCGTTGATGCGCGCCGTCAAGGTGCAAAAGAACGCGCGGCGCGTGGGGTTCGACTTCGCTTCGCCGCTGGACGCGCTGAGCAAGGTGTCGGAGGAAGCGAGCGAGGTTCAGGCGGAGCTTGCCGCGGCGCGCGACCCGGCGAAGGAATTGGGCGACCTATTCTTCGCGTGCGTCAACGTGGCGCGCCTGTGCGACGTCGAGCCGGAGCTTGCGCTGGTCGCCGCCACGGAGAAGTTTATCGGGCGCTTCTCGAGGATGGAAAATGCCATAAAAACAGACGGAAAATCATTGGAAGACTTGACAATATCTGAAATGGATGTATACTGGGAAAGGGTAAAATCTCTCGAAGCATGAATTGAGAATCATTTAGGAGGGACACGCATGAATAAGGCAGAACTGGTAGCCGCCATCGCGCAAAAGACTGATCTCACAAAGAAAGACGCCGAAAAGGCAGTCAACGCATTTACCGAAGTCATCGAATGCTCTCTCGCCAAGGGCGAAAAAGTGCAGATCGTCGGTTTTGGCACGTTTGAGTGCAAGGATCGCCCGGCGCGCGCCGCCCGCAATCCCCGCACCGGCGAGGAAATCCAGATCGCCGCGAGCAAGGCCCCCGCTTTCAAGGTGGGCAAAGTGCTCAAAGACGCTGTGAACAAGTAATTCTCGCCGCATAGAGCGCATGTCAAGCAGGCATGCGCTTTTTGTTTGCGGCGTTATTCGGCGCGCTTTTTCGTAAATGCGCATGCCAAGTACTTTACTGTTGAATAATTGAAAAACGCGCGCAAACGTGCTACACTGTTGCCGCAGGGTTCGGCACTACAACGAAAGGCGGCGAGGGCATGACAGACGCGCGAAGCGTCCGTCCGCGCGCGGCGGGCAACCACAACACACAGGCGCTGAAGATACTGGCGCTGATTTGCATGGCGACCGACCACATTGGCGCGGCGTTCTTTCCGGGCGTGACGATTTTGCGCGTCATCGGGCGGCTGGCGCTGCCCATCTACGCGTGGTGTCTGGTCGTCGGCGCGGAATACACGCGCAACATCTGGAAATACGCGCTGCGTCTGCTGGTCGTGGGCGCGGTATCGCAGCCGCTGTACATGCTGGCGCTCAACCACACATGGCTGCAATTCAACATTTTCGCCGTGCTGCTGCTTGCGCTGCTGGGCATCGCGGGTATCCAGAAAAAATGGTACGGCAGCCATATCTGGGGACCGGCGCTCGCGATTTGCGCGACGTTCCTCGTCCAGATGGACTATGGCTGGCGCGGCGTGGCGTTCATCCTGCTGCTTTACCTCGCGCGCAGGGACAGGTGCGCCGTCGCGTCGGTCGTCACGGCGTTCTGCTTGTTCTGGGGGTCTACGAGCGCGTCGCTGCGCGATTTCGCGGGCATACCGCTCCGGTTCTCCGGCGTGGACGCGGTTTCCCAGCGCGCCAACGCCATGCTCGATTCCATGTTCCGCCTGCAGGCGATGGCGGCGCTCGCGCTGCCCTTCATGCTGATCCCGATGGACAACATCGAGGCGCGCCTGCCCAAATGGGCGGGATACGCGCTCTATCCCGCCCATCTGGCGGTGATTGCCGCCGTCAAGGCTCTTCTGTAGGCAGGTATTGCTTCGCCTGCCGCGCCGCCTGCATGTGCCGCTCGCGCAGCCTGTCAAGGTGCTTGTGGCTGGGCGGCGCGGGCGGCTGATACAGCGGCAGACGCAGCGGCGGCAGTTCCTCCCGCTTCTGCTCCAGCTGCTCCGGTTCGCGCTTTTCCTCGCTCGCGGCGGGCTTATAGTCCAGCTGTCGCGAGCGCCACGCGCGCCACATGTCCTGCTGCTCCGCAAAGGTCATTTCCGCAAAGGGCGACGCCTTTCGCGGATTTTTGTTGTCTGCCATGCGCATTCCTACCTTTCCATATCGACGCTCGTATATTTTTATGCGCGCAGACCGGAAAATGTGATATACTAGATGCGTATACGCAAAAGAAAGGAATCCACCATGAACCTCATAAAAGCCTTTTACGATCCGCGCCGCATGGTCAAGCAAAAGGACGTGCTGGGCGAACTGCCCGGCGCGCGAGCGGCATACGCGGACGTGGCGCGCATCGCGCTGCCGTCGGTCGCCGAAATGGTGCTCATGAGCTTGATTGGCAGCGTCGACACCATGATGGTCGGGCAGCTTGGCGAAACGGCGCTGTCCGCCGTGGCGCTGCCCGGTCAGCCGCGCATGATCATGCTGTGCATGTTTTTTGCGCTCAACGTCGGCGTGACAGCGATCATCGCGCGCCGCAAGGGCGAGGAACGCCGCGACGCGGCGAACCTCACGCTGCGCAACGCGCTGATGCTCGTACTGCTGCTGTCGCTCGTGGTGATGGGCTTGGCAGTCTCGCTTGCCGAGCCGCTGATGCGCCTGTCGGGCGGCAACGAAAACACAACGGCGGACGCGATCGTGCTGCGCGACGCGGTCGATTATTTCACCATCATGGCGTGGGCGCTACCGGTCAACGCCGTCGCCATGTGCATCAACGCCTCGCAGCGCGGCATCGGCAACACGAAGCTGACGATGTACGTCAACATCGTGTCCAACGTCGTCAACGTCATATTTAATTATCTGCTGATCGGCGGCAATTTCGGCTTCCCGAGGCTCGAAGTGCGCGGCGCGGCGATCGCGTCGGTCATCGGCATGGTGACGGGTTCCTCGCTTGCGCTATTTACCGTGCTGCGCGGCAAGCGGCACGAGGGCTACCTGCACGTCTCCTTCCGCGAAAGCTGGCGGTTTGACAAGAGCACGATGCGCTCCATCGTCAAGGTCGGCGGCAACGCCATGATCGAGCAATTGAGCATGCGCTTTGGCTTCTTCGTCTATTCGCGCGTCATGTACGGCATGGGCGTGACGATGTACGCCGCGCATCAGATCTGCATGCAGTTTCTGAACATCACGTTCACGTTCGGCGACGGCATCGGCGTGGCGGGCACGTCGCTGGTGGGGCAATGCCTAGGGCGCATGCGCAGCGATCTGGCGCAGATGTACGGGCTGATCTGCCAGCGCCTCGCGCTGACGGTTTCCGTCGTGATCGGCGTGCTGATTGTGCTGTTGAGAAACCAGCTCCCCGCGCTGTTCATCGGGCAGGACACGCAGAACGCCGCGCTCGTCATGGGATACGCGGCGGAAACGCTGCTTGTCGTGGCGCTGATTCAGCCGTTCCAGACGAGCTCGGTCGTGCTTTCGGGCGGTCTGCGCGGCGCGGGGGACAACCTGTACGTCGCGGTCTGTATGGGCGTGTGCGTGTCGGTCATTCGCCCGCTGATGGCGCTGCTGTCCGTCAATGTGCTGCATTTGAGCTTGGCGATGGTCTGGCTCCTGAGCATATCGGAAATCGTCTGTCGCATGGTGCTGTTCTACGCGCGGTTCGCCGGCGGCAAGTGGAAGACAATGAAGGTCTGATTTACTGTTTGAACTGAATATCCAGATAGCGCGTGGTCGAGACGAACCCCGCGCTTTCCAGCGTTCTGCGGGAGTTGTCGTTTGTGTACGCGCAGCCGCAGCACGCAATCAGCCCGCGCTCGCGGCAAACATCGGCAAGGTGCAGGATGATGGAGCGCCCTACGCCCTGCCGCCTGTGGTCGGGGTGCACGCTCATGCCAATGGACGCGCGCCCGGGGGTCAACGGGTTCATGCTGAAAAACCCTTGCCCGAGGAATTCGCCGTCCTTGCGCAAAACGAAGTATTTACCGAGGCGGATGTTCTCGGCAACGCCGTCGTAATGGTCGAGGATGTCCTTTTGATCCTCGGGCTTCGCCACCGAAAATAGCTCCCTCCCCCACTCGGGCGCGCGCACGGCGGCGACGCCCGGAAGAAAGAAATACGCCTGCAAACCGACGGCGGCGTGCGCGTCCATACATACGGACAAGAACGGTTCGTCGCCTGTCGCGACATACGCGCAAGTCGCGGAAAGCGCCTGCCGCGCCGCGGCAAACGCCCGTTGATATAGCCGCGCGTATGCGGGCGCGAGCCAGAACGCCGTCAGCCTGTCGCCGTCCAGCAGCGCGCAAAGACCGATACGCTCGCCGCCGAGCATGATGCTATGCGTTTGGGAAGACAACAGCTTTTCCTCGAAAAAATCGTCATACGCGCCCGTCAGCCGCGCGGCGTAGGCGGACAGCGCGGGCAGCCTGTCAGCATCCGGCAATATGGGGAATGTAAACGCATTGTCCATGATGAACGCTCCTCACAATGAAATCGCAAGGAATGATTTCAACGCCGTTCGGCGTTTTCCTGCAAACGGCGCGCGCATGCGCGTAAATCTCCCCTTTTCAGTTGCTTTTCAGCATGCTTTGATATACAATCCTCGTAAGGAGAGGACATCAATGCGCATTTTGATCGTGGAGGACGAAAAACGGCTGGCGGAGGCGCTCAAGGAGATCCTGCGCGCGCAGAAATACGACTGCGACATCACGCACGACGGCGAGGAAGGGCTGTATTACGCGCAATCGGGGCAGTACGATGCGATCCTGCTGGACGTGATGCTGCCCGGGCTTTCGGGGCTGGACATCGCCAAGCGTTTGCGCGCCGAGAAAAGCGCCGTGCCCATCCTCATGCTGACCGCGCGCGACGACGTGCGCGACAAGGTCGCGGGGCTGGACTGCGGCGCGGACGATTACATGACCAAGCCTTTCTCCCCCGAGGAGCTGCTCGCGCGTCTGCGCGCGCTGCTGCGCCGCCCGTCCGAGGTGGTCTTTGAAACCGTGACATGGCGCGATCTCTCGCTCAACGCCTCGACCTACGCGCTCGCATGCGGCGAACGCTCGATTCGCTTGTCGCACAGGGAATACGAGATCATGCGCCTGCTGATGCTCGGCAAGAGCACGATCACGCAAAAGGACGACCTCATCCTGCGCGTCTGGGGCGCGGAGGGCGCGGAGGACAACAACGTCGAAGCGTACATCTCCTTCCTGCGCAAAAAACTGACCTACCTGCGTTCGGAGACCGTCATCGCCACGCTTCGGCGCGTGGGGTACCGGCTGGAGGAAGCAGCGTCATGATCAAGCGTCTGCGCAGAAAATTCGTGCTGGTCGTGATGGCGCTCATCACGCTGGTACTTTGCATCGTGTTCGCGGCGATCTGCGCGTCCACCGCCGAGCGCGAAGTCGGGCAGAGCGAACGCGCGCTGCAAAGCGTGCTCGATTTCGCGCGCGAGGGAAAGCCGCCGCTGCGTTTCCAAATCATGGAGCGCGCCACGCAGCGCGGTCTGCCGCCGGACGACGTGACGCGCGCGGTATTCACCGTGACGGTCGATGAAAACGGCGACATGACGGATTATAACGCCATGAACGTGGACGTGACCGAGGAGATCGCCAAGGACGCGGCGGCGCTCGCGCTCGCGGACGGCGGCGACCGGGGCGTGATCGCCAAGTACGCGCTGCGTTACCAAAAGGGCGCAGGCAAGAGCGGCGACACGCTCGCGTTCATCAGCACGGAGTCCGAAACGGCAGCGGTACGCGCGCTGGCGGCGACGCTCGCGCTCATGGGCGCGGGCGGGCTGGCGCTGTTTTTCATCATCAGCGTGTTCCTCGCCAACTGGGCGCTGCGCCCGGTCGAGCAGGCGTGGACGCGCCAGCGGCAGTTCATCGCGGACGCGTCGCACGAGCTCAAAACCCCGCTGACGGTCATCCTCGCCAACCTCGGCATCCTTAAAGACGAGCGCTGGAACACATGGCTGGAGAGCACGGAAGCCGAAGCGGTGCGCATGCGCGGGCTGGTGGACGAGCTTTTGTTCCTCGCGCGCTCGGACGAGGCGCTGACGCTGCCCGAAAAAACGCCCGTCAACCTCTCGGACACCGTCTGGAAATGCCTGCTGCCGTTTGAGGCGGTGGCGTTCGAGCGCGGCGTGACGCTGGAGAGCGAGATCGCGCCCGACGTGACGGTTTCGGGCGACGGCGAACAGCTGCAAAGGCTGGTTTCCATCCTGCTGGACAACGCCTGTAAATACGCGGGCGACGGCGGCGCGGTAACGGTCGCGCTTGAACAGGTCGGCGCGGGCGCGCGCCTGTGCGTGAAGAACACGGGCGCGCCCATCGCGCCCGAGCACCTATCGCACATCTTCGACCGCTTTTATCGCGCAGACCCCGCGCGGACGGAGGGCGGCACGGGGCTGGGGCTTGCCATCGCCAAGAGCATCGCCGAAATGCACGGCGGGCAGATCACGGCGCGCAGCGAGCAAACGCTCGGCACGATATTCACGGTCACATTGTAATACAAACCGAAAGGACTGTTTTGGATGACCCATTACGAGTATGACATCGTGGTCGCGGGCTGCGGCATCGCGGGCAGCCTCGCCGCCGTCGCCGCCGCGCGGGTGGGCATGCGCGTGCTCGCCGTCGAGGAAACGGGCTACCCCGGCGGTTCTATGACGAACATGGGCACGGGACCGATGATGACCTTTCACGCGGGCGATACGCAGGTCGTGCGCGGACTGGCGCAGGAGCTGGTCGCGCGCATGCAAAGCAAGGGCTTTTCCCCCGGGCACACGGCGGATTCCACGGGCTACACCTACTCGGTCACGCCGTTTTCCGCCGAAGGCATGAAGCGCACGCTCGAGGACATGCTGCTCGAGGCGGGCGCGACGCCATTGTATCATACGATGGTAACGGAGGCGCGTATACAGAACGGTCGGCTGGAGAGCGTGCGCTGCCACGGCTGCGGGCAGGCGCTGGAGATATCGGCGCAAGCGTTCATCGACGCGACGGGCGACGGCGACCTCATGGCGCTCGCCGGGCTGCCGTTCGCGCTCGGGCGCGACGGCGACGGCAAAGACCAGCCCATGACGATGAACTTCAAAATCGCGGGCGTGGACACCGCGCGGCTTCGCGGCATCATGAACGCGCAGCCCGAGCTGTTTCCGTTCCTTTGCAAAAAGCCGGGGCTGGAAAAGCGCGCGACACGGCTGTCGGTTTCGGGTTTTCAGGACATCATGCGCGCGGGCATCCGCGCGGGCGAGGTCACGGTCGATCGCGATATCGTGCTGTGCTTCGAGACCGACGCGCCGGGCGAGATGATCGTGAACATGTCGCGCATACTGGATACCACGGCGGCAGAGCCGTTCTCGCTGTCCAAGGCGGAAACCGAAGGGCGGCGGCAGGTGTTCGAGCTGCTGGCATACCTCAAAAAGCGCGTGCCGGGGTTTGAAAACGCGCGGCTGGAGTGCTCGGGGCCGAGCGTCGGCGTGCGCTCGTCGCGCAGGCTGCTGGGCGCGTACGTGCTGACCGCCGAGGACTTGCTTGCGGAGCGCGTGTTCCCCGACCGCATCGCGGCGTTTGGCTACCCCATCGACATCCATTCGGCGGACGGCGCGGAAACGCATCACCGCTTCCTGCGCAACGGCGCGTATTACACCATCCCCTACCGCTGCCTGTACAGCGAAGCGTGCAACAACCTGCTCGTCGCGGGGCGCAACATTTCCTGCACGTTCGAGGCGCAGGCGTCCACGCGCCTCAGCCCGTGCTGCGCGGCGCTCGGGCAGGCGGCGGGCACGGCGGCGGCGCTCGCGGTCAAGGCGGGCGTTCCGGTAACGAAAATAAGCGTCCCCGCGCTGCAGGAAACGCTGCTGCGCGAGGACGCGTTTATCGGTTAATCAGGAATCACACGGGCATCGCGCCCGTTTTCGCGTCGTAGGTGGTCGGGTCGGCTTTGAGCTGCGCCGCCTGACGGTGCTGGAAGAACGTCGTGGCGACCGCCGGGAACAGCGCGTAGGAGAGCACGTCCTCGTCCTGCTGGGCGTAGGCGCGCGCTTCCGCGCGGTATTTGTCCATTTCGGGCGGGATAGAATCCGCCGGACGGCCGGTGATGATCTTATCGTCGCCGATGATCTTCTTGCGCACTTCCTCGTTGACCGGCGCGGGCAGGCGGCCGTATTCGCCGCGCATCAAGCCCTTGGATTCCTTGGGCACCATCTTATACCGTTCGCCCGCGATGACGTTCATGACCGCCTGCG
>CAZEIC010000056.1:0-18632 GCA_964512175.1 uncultured Oscillospiraceae bacterium
CGCGAACGCCGCCTACTGGGACGAGCTGCTCGCGTCGGGGCAGCGCATCTTCGGCGTCGCGACGGACGACGGGCACGAGATGGTGCAGCACTGCAAGGGCTGGGTCATGGTCAACAGCGAAAACGAGCCGTCCGCCATTCTGGACGCATTACGGCGCGGCGCGTTCTAATCCTCTACCGGTCCGGCTATCTATGATTTCTGCGTGGAGGACGGCGTGGCGCACGTCGCGTGCTCGCCCGTCCGCGAGATCGTGGTGCGCCATCTGCGCGTACCGTACCGCATCGCGCGTCCGCAGCCGGGTCGCGACACGCTGGAATTTGCGGACTTCGGCGTGACCGCTGGCGGCGATGCGAACTACATCCGCGCCGTGGTGACGGATGCGCAGGGCAGGCGCGCGTGGACGAACCCTATTTTTCTGGACTGACGAGTTGTTCGGAGGAAGCATATGACGGACTATGAAAAGGCGATCTTGTATCAGTCTCCCGAGAGCATGCCTGTGTTCATGAACTTTCTGCCCGCGACATGGGCGAAGTACGGCGACGCGCTCAATACGATCCGCGCGCGGTATCCGCTGGTGTTCGGCGAGGGCGCGCGCCCCGTCATCGAGTATTACACGCCGGATTCCTACCACGCCGGGAAGTTTACCGACGCGTGGGGCTGCGTCTGGAGCAACGTCCGGGAGGGGTATGAATCCATCGTGACGGGACATCCGCTGCAAAACCGCGAGGATGTGCCGGACTTCCGCGCGCCGTCTGTGGACACGGGGCTGCCGCACGGGTTCATGTTCCTGCGGCTGTTTGATTTGCGCGGGTTCGAGGAAATGATGATCGACTTTGCCGAAGAGCCGCCCGAATTGCAGATGCTGATCGACACGGTGTGTGCGTATAACGTCCGGCAGATGATTCGTCTGTGCGAAAACACGGAGGACGCGGTCGTGCACGTCGGCGACGACAATGGCATGCAAAAATCCCTGCCCATCAGCCCGGAGACGTGGCGCAAGTACATCAAGCCCGCCTACGCCAAGATCTTCGGCGCGGCGCACGAGCGCGGCAAGCTGGTGTATTTCCACACCGACGGCTGCATTTATCCCGTCATACCCGACATGCAGGAGGCGGGCGCGGACATCATCAACCCGCAGATCGGCGCGAACGGGCTTGACAACCTCGTGCGCGTGTGCAAGGGCAAGATCCCGATCTGCCTCGATCTTGACAGGCAGATGTTCCCGTTCGCGAGCGCGGACGCCGTGCGCGCGCACGTTCTGGCGTGCTTTGACGCGCTGTATCTGAAGGAAGGCGGGCTCATGCTCACCGCCGAGTGCGCCGCCGACGTGCCGCTTGCCACCATCGACGCGATTTGCCGCGCGTTGAGCGACTGCGTGCTGGCATCGCGGGCGCGGGCATGATTGATTCGACCGCGAGGTGTATTCATGGAACGGCTGTTTAGTGTATCGGGAACGCTGGATCGTGATTTTATCGGGCAGATCACCTATACGATCTGTCTGGAAAAAACGTATACGGCGCTGGATATCGCGTTCTCGTTTGAGAAACGCCGCTTTGCGCCCGAGGACGTCACGCGCGGGCGCATGGACGAAGTGCGCGCGCTGTGCCTTGAGAAGTACGGCATGAACGTCTCGGACGAGCAGGCGCGGGGTATCCTGCTTGACGATATGAAGACCGAGATCCATACGCTGGCGACGCTCAACGGCGAGTTCATCGGCTGCGTGCATAAGCAGCTGGAAACGCGGCACATGCGCTACGACGGCGACGACGTTACGGACGGATGTATTCCGCAGCCGTCGTTTTCCGGCGTGCTGCAGGTCACGCTGCTTGCGTTCAACGTGATTAAGGACGGCACGCGCTATTCGCTCGCGGTGTATGCGGCGCAAGGAGAGCAACATGTTCAAGCGATTTGAGCTGCACAATCACACAACGCAGTCGGACGCCTCCATCACCTGCGAGCAGCTGGTGGAAATCATGGAAAATGATGGCGTGGACGCGTTCGCCATCACCGATCACAACACCATTTCGGGGCACGCGATCATCAAGCGGCTGCTCGCCAAGCGGCAAACGCCGCCGCAATGCGTGTACGGCATGGAGTATACGACTTATTACGGTCATATCCTCTGCCTGAATCTGGACAGGTACGTGCCGTGGAACATGATCGACAAGAACAAACCGGAACAGCTTTTTGCCGCCTGCCGGGCGGCCGGCGCGCTCACGGGCATCGCGCACCCTTATTCCTACGGCGCGCCGTTCGCGCGCGGCTGTCGGTTCGAGATGACGGTCCGCGACTTTTCCGACGTGGACTTCATCGAGATATTCAACGATCTGGAACCGCTCAAAGAGGTGAACGAGCGCGGCTTGCTGTGGTGGGAAGACCTGACGCTGGCGGGTGAAAAGCTGGCGTTTACCTGCGGCATGGATTTGCACGGCGCATGGGACATGCGCATGCAGTTCGCCACGTACGCAGAGGGCGAACAGGGCGGCGACGCGGCGCGCGAGATTGCCGACGCGATCCGCGCGCGCAGAACATGGATATCCAAGGGCGCGCTGCTGGACTGGCGCTATGACGGCGCGGCGCGGTGCTATCGCTTCCGCGTGCTGGATGTCGGCAAAAAGGGCTTCAAACGCGAAAGCGACGGCGCGTACATCATGACGCTGCGCGACAGAGAAGGCACGCGGCGCTATCCCATCGAGGGGGAACGAGCGATTCCGGAGAGCGAGCTTTGCCGCGCGCTTCCCGTCATTCCGAAGCTGTATGACGGCGACGACTGCATCGAACGGCTCGTCTGCGTCTCACCGGTCATTTCGTAACCGTTACGGTCACGCCTCGCTATCGTTGATAACGATCGCCAGCATCGTCACGTCGTCGAACTGGGGCGCTTCCGCCACGAAAGCGTCCACATCCGCGCGGACGCTGACGAGCATATCGCCGATAGGCTCGCGCTTATGGCGATTGAGCGAGGCGAGCATGCGCTCCGTTTCAAACAGTTGGTTGTTGCCGTTGGTCGCTTCGGGCACGCCGTCTGTGTACACATACAGCGTGTCGCCCGCGCGCAGCGCGACAGCATACTCGCTGTAGGGCATGTCTTCCATGCACGCCAGCGCGACGCCGTGCACATCGTCCTTGAGCAGCTCGAAATCGCCGCCCCTGCGCATGATGGCGGGGTACTCGTGCCCTGCGTTCGCGCAGACCATCTCGCCGCTTTTGATATCCAGAATACCCAGCCATACGGTGACGAACATGCCCGCTTCGTTGTTTTCGCATAGCTGGTTGTTCACCGTCTCCAGAATCACCTTGGGGGATGCGCCCGTCTGCGCGCTGTTCTTGATGAGCGTTTTGGCGATCACCATAAAGAGCGCGGCGGGCACGCCCTTGCCCGATACATCCGCGATCACGAGCACGACGTGCGCGTCATCCGTCATAAAGAAGTCATAAAAATCTCCGCCGACTTCCTTGGCGGGGTTCATCGTGGCGTACAGGCTGAACTCGTGATGCTGGGGGAATGGCGGGAAGATGCTGGGCAGCATGGATGTTTGGATCTGCGTGGCAACGTGCAGCTCGGTGGCAATGCGTTCCTTGTCCGCCGTGACCTTCGCCAGACTTTCGATATAGCTTGTGATATCCACTTCCATCTTCGCCAGCGCATTTGCCAGCGTTTCGATTTCGTCGCCTGTTTTGAGCCGCGCCATGTCTTTGGAAAAGCTCGCGCGGTTCTGCACAAAATCGTCGGCGCTTTGCGTGATGGCGCGGATGGGAGCGACCACCCCGCGCCGCAAATAGAGCATGTACGCGCTCATCAGCAGAAAGACCAGCACCGCCGTAATGCCGATGGTCGTCAAAAGATACGCGGTCAGATTGCTGCGGATGAACGGCATTGGCACATCCACCAGCAAGAGCGCGGTCACGCGCCCGTCCGGCGCGGCGACCGGCAGTATCGCCGACGTATTGAAGCCAAAGCGCGTACGGCGGATGAAGTAGTCTGCCGAACGCTTGCCCGTTCGGTAAATGTCCACCACTTGCTGCGGGTCGGAAGCGCCAATGGGGTCAATCACGCCAAGCGCGTACGCGGCGGGGTTCTCCGCTTCATGTACGCGCGTGTCATAAATGGTGGCGACAGTCAGCGTTTCCGGGTCGGGCACGCAGAGGTAGATGCTGGTCAGCGAGTTATGGGCATACAGCGTGAATATCTGCTTTGCCATCGCATGGTACGCCGCGTCCGGCTCGCCCGAAACGAGGTACTCCGCGATTCGCGCGCCGTCGACATACGCCAGCGCCGTCTCGCCGATATTGTAAGCAAAGCTGTTATAGGTTTGATAGGTGGAGTTGCGGTATTGAAAATACCCGCTGACGCACACGCCGACGCAGATGACGACCGCCATCAGCAGACACATCAGCGTAATTTTTCGGCTCAAGCTTGATTTGGCTGCCTTCATGCGCTCCTCACAGCTTCTTATAGTAGATCATCGCGTCGCAATTGCAGCGCCCTTTGCACACGACGCAGCGGTAGTGCTCGTCGTCATGCCAGAGCATGTGGCGCAGGTACAATGGCGTGAACCCGAAGGCGCGAAACGTGCCCGCGATGGGGATCTGCCCGCGATACACCCACGCCGAGCCAAACAGCGAGCCATAGCCCAGCTCCCGCGCGGTTTGCAGCCCCGCCGCCGCCATTTCGCGCATCACGCCGTGATGCTCGTATGCGGCGCGCACGGCGGCGCTCTTGTAAAGCAGCATGGGCTTGTCTCCCGCGATGGCAAGCACGTCGTCCTCCGTCATCGCCATGTGCCGCACGATATCGTCCAGCTTCGCCGGGAGCATCACCGCAAACCCGGCGAATACCCTGTCTATCAACGCGATTTTGAGCAGGCGCGGCTCCCGCATCCATATGGCGTATTCATTGCGGTCGATATAGCCTGTCCCGAAGCGCGCGTCGCACACATCCTGAACCGCCTGATACCAGATGTCTTCTCCGTTCACGATTTGGACGGTTTCCCTGCACGCCTGCTCCGGCAACACGTTCATGCGCATCCTCTTTCTGCAATCATATGGAAGGTCTCGCGGTCACAGCGTCGCCGTTAGCACGTTGACGCCGTTTTCGTATTGGTACGCGGTCTCGCTTGTGATACGCTTTGCGATAACGGCGTACATTTCCTCGGAATCCGTCGGGTTGAACGCGCTTCCGCCGTATCGTAGCTCCAATTGCAGGCTGTCGTTTACCTCGGAGTACATCACGCGGGCGAGCGCCGTTTCCCGCGATGCCGGCAGACGCGGGAAGATGCCGTTGACGAGCAGCTCTTCCATCACCAATTCGAGCCTTGACACGCGTTTTTGGCTGACCGCCTGCCGCTGGCAGAACGTTTCGATCTCGCCGTTCATGCCGTACAAATCGAAAGCGTCGCCGCGCAGTTCTTTCTCAAAGGCGCGTACTTTTTCCACGAAGACGCGCGTCTTCTCCTTCTGCGCGTGCTCGAACAGCGCCAGCGGCGCGCCTTCCTCGTAGATCACGCCCTCGTCCATGTAGAAAACGCGCGTGGATACGTCCCGCGCGAACTTCATCTCGTGCGTGACGACCAGCATCGTCAGCCCCTGTCCCGCCAGCGTGCGCATGACCGCCAGCACCTCGGAGACCATCGTGGGGTCCAGCGCGGACGTCGGTTCGTCAAACAGCACGATCTCGGGGTTCATCGCCAGCGTTCTGGCAATCGCCACGCGCTGCTTCTGCCCGCCGGAGAGCTCGTCCGGGTACGCCTTGGCTTTGGATTTGAGCCCCACCATGTCCAGCAGCCGCATGCCTTTTTCGTAGGCTTGCTGCGCGGGCGTTCCTTGGAGCTTCACGGGACCGAGCATCACGTTCTCAATCACCAGCCGATTGGCGAACAGGTTGAAGTTCTGAAACACCATGCCCATCTTCTGGCGCACAAGCGGAAGATTGGTTTGAGGGTCGCATACGTTCACGCCGCCCACCCAGATTTCGCCCGAAGTCGGCGTTTCCAGCCGATTGATGCAGCGAAGGAACGTCGATTTGCCCGTGCCGGAAGGACCGATGATGGAGATGACCTCGCCCTTTTCGATTTCGGCGTTCACGTCGCGCAGCACCGTCAAATCGCCGAATCTCTTTTCCAGATGCCGGATGGATATCATCATGGCATGGTCGCCTCCTCCCGCACGCCCCGTATGACGCGTTTTTTGCGCTTGGGGTCGATTCGACGCTCGAGCGCGGACAGGCATTGCGCCAGTATCCACGAGAGCAGAAAGTAAATCACCGCCGTGGCGATGAGCGGGAAAAACGCCTCGTAAGTGCGGCTTCTGATGATGTCCGACATCTTCGTCAAATCCATGATGGAGATGTACCCCACCACCGACGTCATCTTGACCAAGCTGATGAACTCGCCCCGGAACACCGGCAGGAAGTGCCGCGCCGCCTGCGGCAGCGTGATGAGCGTGAACGCGCGCGTTTTCGTGAAGCCGATGGCGCTCGCCGCCTCGATTTGCCCCTTGTCCACCGCGTCTATGCCCGTGCGCATCATTTCGGACACATACGCCGCGAAGTTGAGCGCGAATCCGACGACTGCCACCAGCACAGGGTCAACGTCGCCAAACACGATATAGTAGAGGATCATCAGGAACACCACGATGGGCGTGCCCTGCATGATTTGGATAAAGGCTTTCGCTATGCCCGACAATATGCCGAACCTCGACCTGCGCGCCATGCACACGCCAAAGCCCAGCACCGTACCCAAGATAGCCGCGCAGACCGAGATGATCAGCGTCGTCAGCAGCCCCTGTGCAATCAACTTCCAGCGGTTCTCGCGGATGAACGTGCGCTCGAAACTGGCGGCGATGGACGCCCATATGCCTTCTTCGCCATCCTGCCCTGCCGCGCCCGCGCCGCCTTGCAGGCTCGCGGGCAGCATCATCATCATGCCGCCTTTGTAGGTCGGCTCGGTGAACAGCATTTGCTCTTTGCGTTCCGCGGTGATCGAAATGCAGTCCGACGCCGCGTCGGCTTTTCCGGACGACACGGAGGCGATCATACCGGAAAACTCGGAAATCACGATTTCCACGTCATATCCAAGCTCCGCGCAAATCATTCGGAACGCTTCAATTGAGTAACCGACGGTTTCGCCGTCCCGAATATAGGAGAACGGGTAGGAATCGCCGGTCGTGGCAAGGCGCAGAACGCCTTTCTCGCCGGAAAGCGGGATATCGGGCATGGGTTTTTGCGCTTCGTCGGTCAAAAACCACTTCTGCTCCAGCGCGTCAAACGTGCCGTCCGAAGCATACCGCGCGATGATTTCGTTCATCCGCGCGCGCAGGTCTTCGTTCCCGAACGCCAGCGCGATGCCGTAGTTGTCGTCCGCGATCAGCACGTCCGGCATCCACAGCGTATCGTCCGCAAGGCATTGCGCATATCCCTGCGGTTTATCGACTAGATACCCGTCTATTTTTCCGGCGTTCAGCGCCACGATCAAGTCCGAGTTTGTGTTGTAGTATACGCGCTGCGCGTCCGGAAACAGTTTTTGCACGATGCCGTCGAAGATCGTGCCGACCGTGATGCCAAGACGCTTGTCCGCGCTGAAGTATGCCTGATACTCCTCGAGGCTGCGAAAACCCGGCTGTGCCGCCGAAATACTGCTTACATCGTTTTTGACCACGATCCCCGTGGCCGCCGTCATATACGGAATCGAATAGGCGATGCGCTGCGCGCGCTCCGGCGTGATGTTCAGATTCGCGATCACCATGTCCAGCTTGCCCGACTCCAACCCCGCGACGAGCGCGTCATAGTTCATGACCGAAATCTCGATGTGCGCGTTCATTTCGATGCCGAGGCGCTTGAGAAACTCGATGTCAAAGCCCGTCAGCGTCTGATCCGCGCCGTAGTACGTCATGGGCACGACGATGCCCGACGTGCCGACGCGGATGGTTTTGTCGTGCGCTTCCGCGTCAGGCAGCGAGGGCATGGCGTTCTCCGCGTCGGTCAGCCAGCGCTTGAGCATGTCGTCGCGCGTGCCCGAAGCGATCAATTCCTGAATGAAGGCGTTGACAGGCGCGGCGAGGTCCTCTCGCGTCCGGGATATGCCGACGGCGATATCCGTTTCACCATACGTCGCGTCCAGCAAACGAAGCTGAGGGTTTTCCTCGCAGGCGTACTTCAAGACGATCGTATCGTGCGCGTACGCGTCGATTTTGCCGGTCACAACGGAGATATACCCGTCGTTATCCACGGTCATGTACTGTATCTTCGCGTTTGGAAACCGCGCTTCGGTAGCGCCCATCGCCGCAGAACCCGTTGGCACGCCGATGGTGATATCGGCGCTGTCGAACGCGTCCAGTTCAGACGTTTCAAGCAGCGCCGGGGTCAGGTGCGTCGCCAGCAGGATGAGCAGCGCGAATACGAGCGCTTTTTGCCGCATAAAAACCTCCCGCACATCATGGCGCATGTTATTCTAAATGAAAGATCGCGAGCATCCCGGTCAGCTCGAACACAGCGATCACGCTTTCCCGAGCGTTTCTGATCACCATGCCGCCCGCCCTGTTCATGGTTTTTTGCAGCGACAGCAGCACGCGCAGCCCCGCGCTGGAAATGTATTCAAGACCGCCCAAATCAAACGCCAGCCGATCGATACCCGCCAGCGTGTCCTTGAATGCGTTCATCAGTTCGGGCGCTGCCATTGCGTCCAGCCGTCCCGACAGGCATACGGTCAGCGTCTTCTCGTTCCGCTGCATATCGATCTGCATAGCCTATTCCCCTTTCATGCGCCGCATATGGTTCGCGTCCGGGTCATCGAAGCGTCATGATGCTGCTGAAGCCCGTGATGTCGAACACCTCGCGCACCGTTTCACAGGCGTTCTTCACGATCATCGCGCCCTGCTTGTTCATGGTTTTCTGTAAAGACAGAAGCACGCGCAGCCCCGCGCTGGAGATGTAATCGAGCGCGGCCAGATCGATCGTGAGTTCCGTCGCGCCCGCAAGGGACGCGTTTGCTTCCCTGTCCAGCTCGGGCGCCGTGGTCGTGTCCAGCCGTCCTGCCAGCGCGATGACCAGCGCGCTTCCGTTTTGAGATTTTTCGATTTTCATGCTCTTTCCTCTTTCTGTGTAGATTCCTTCAGATTCTTGATGGCGATGATCTCCACATTGCCGCTTCTGACTGTCACCTGGATATCGTCCACGATCGCGTTGATGATGTTTTTTTCGATGCCGTCCAGCTCGTCCGCCTGCTTGACGTTCGCGCGTGAAACCGTCTCCTCGCGCGGGAAATAGTGATATGTGTACATGGGGATATCGTGCACGCCGTTCATGCCGCCCGCGAACATCGCGTAATCGCTGAACGCGGTCGTGCTCAGCTCGTCCTCATCCAGCAGCAAAAGCTTTTCCATCGCCGCGCCAAGCCGCGCAAACAGGCCCTTTGGCGGCGTGCTCTCGCCCTTGGCGGACAGCGCGATCAGCTTTTCGCGGCTGGCTTTGCTCGCGGGCTTGGCAACGCGCATGTGCAGCGTGAACCGTTCTTCGCTCGTTTCCATCCAGAGCCGTCCCTCATATGCGTCCAGTATGTTCTTGGTCGCGCTGATCAGCTCTTCCGCCAGCAGCCGCATGCCGGAAGCATCCTTGAACGGCATGCCCGTGTACAGCGCGATCAACTCGATTTTATCGAGCGTATCCGCGAGCCTCTCCGGGGCTTGCGCAATCTTCAGTTCATCGGTTATCATCTGTGCCCTCCTTGTTCGCTCTGTGTCATTGCATACAGCATACCGACAAATGTCCACAAAATGTCCACAAAAAAGCCCCCGGAGCAATCATGCCGGGAGCTGCGCGGATGTTTTTATTTCGTTATTCCGGTGATAAGCTGGTCGACAGCGCCGCCGTTGTGAACTCCGCCCACGAATACGCCGCCATGTACTCGCCCATGAAGCTGTTGATGCTCACCGTGTCGCCCGACAGCGCCAGGTAGAAGTCGCAGTCGAACGCCTTGGGGTCGACCGCGATCATGTTGTTCGTTTTCTTGACGATGTGCGCGGCGTTTACCTGCCGGAGCGATTTGACCATGTCGGTGAAAATCGTGGAGAACAGCTTCTGCCGCGCGCGGTCATACACGCCGTCCTCCCACAGCGCCCCGGCGATCTTCGCGCTCACGCAGCTCGCGCCGCGCCGGTCGACCAGATACGCCAGCATTTCCTTGGACTTGCTTCTGGTGAACGCGACCGCGCGCCCATCCACGAACACCTCGAAATCCCCGAAGCACTGCACGCGAATCCGCTTTTCCTGCTCTGTTCTCGAGGGCGGGTTGCGAAGGTTTTGAAGCTCGCCGCGAATCTGCTTGTGATCGACCGGCTTCATCACATACCCGCTGGGGCGCAGCGACATCGCGTCCAGCGCGTACTGCGAATAGCCGGTCACAAAGACAATGTTCACCTTGGGCGCGCGCAGCTTGATGCGCCGCGCAAGCTCGATGCCCGTCATGCCCGGCATTTCGATGTCCAGAAACGCCACATCCGGCGGAACGTCCCCGCCGTCGAGCCGCGACAGCACGTCGGACACCGTTTGAAAGGCGTTCAGCTCGGCGTCGGGCGCGGCCTCCGCGATTGCCCGCGTCAGGATGTTGAGCGCCGTTCGCTCGTCGTCAACCGCGAAGATCAACATCGGCGCAGCCCTCCTTCGGTATCAGGATCGTCGCGATCGTGCCCGCGCCCGGCATGCTGGCGATCTTCAATTCGCCGCCGCACATTTCCCGAAGGCGCTGGCGCACGTTGTCGATGCCGATGTGCGTTCGTCCGTCGTCGTGCTTTTGCCCCGGCTCGAAACCCACGCCGTCGTCCTCGACCGTGACGACGAAATTCTTCTCCAGCTCGGCGGAAGATATCTTGATCATGCCGCCTGCCTCGCGCTGCATCACGCCGTAGCGCACGGCGTTCTCTACGATGGGTTGAAGCGTCATGGCCGGCACGCGGAACAGGCTCGCACCGATGTCGTATTCGACCTTGAGGCGCGCGCCGAAGCGCATCCCCTCCAGCGTCAGGTAGTACTCGGTGTGCTCAAGCTCCTGAGCAAAGGGAATAGGCTTGTCTGCGTTGAGCGAATCCAGATTGCCGCGGAGAAAGCGCGAAAACGCGACGGTCGCCCGTTCCGCCTCGGGCGCCGCGCCGTGGCACAGGTCCTGAATGACGCAAAGCGCGTTGTATAGGAAATGCGGCTGGATTTGGCTCAGCATGATGGAGATCCGCGCCCGCTGCAGGTCCGCGTCGCGCTTGACCACCTTGTCTCTTTCCACCAGCATACGCCGCTGATGCACGTTCAGGTAGATCATCAGGAGCGAGAGCGCGTAGATGGGCGATATGAGGGAGATGCCGTATGCGAATATGCGGATCACGGAAAACAGGCACGGCAGCACCATGAACGCGGACATCCACAGGCAATTCTTCCTCTGCTCCGAATCCGCGGCGGCGAAGAACGCCCTGACGGTGACGAAGAACGCAAGCATGCCGTAGACATAGAAGATCAGCAAGATATGCGGATACAGCGTTCCGTGCGTGTATAAGTGCCGATCGCTGATGGTGAACACCCATCCCGTGAACACGTTCGCGACGAGCAGCCCCGCCTGAACGCATAGGGGAATCACATGCGCCTTTTTGCGCTTCGCTATTTTCTCGCGGCGGACGCGCACCCAGCGTTCTGCGTACAGCAGCCACAGATATGAATAGACCGCCTGCGTCAGCCACACAAGCGAATTGAGCGCCATCTGAACGGCATACGCGCAGGTGAAATCCAAACCATCCACGTACCACGCGAGAAAATCGACGAGCAGAAAGCACATGAGGCAGAGGAGCATTCTGTCGAAAATGATCTGCCTGTCATCCGTTTGTCGATCGCGCTTGCCGCTCAAAAACAGCAACAATACGGCGATGAATGCCGTCAAATCAAGCGTGGCGTTTGCCAGTAACTCCATCGGTTCGTCTCCGCGCCGTTCATTTCATGTAGATTCGGTACATTCTCATACCGTTGCACTGTATCTGCTGGTTCGGCATGTATGATCTCGCATATTCATTGACCGCCTGCCGAACTGTTGATTTCGATGTACGCTTCTCCTGTATAATATGCTCTCAAAAGACGATTGTCAAGGCTGGAGTCTGCCGACGGAGCGGGTATAGCATCAGTGTTTACGACACCTATCAATACTGGATGAACTGTCCGCACTCTGGACCGAATATGTCACAGAATTGTTGAATGATGGCTTCTTCAGCGCCGCTGATGTTGCCCTCGACCACGTATAGGCATCGTGTTTTTTCTCATTTTTCCGTCCTATAGTACGATGATTGCGTAGGCTCGATTACCTCGTCCAGCATGATCCGTTTGTCGAAACCTCCGCGTTCCTTGGCTTTCTCGGCGCGCGCCGCCTCGAGCTGCGTGACCGAATATCCTCTTGCACGGGCAACGGCATACAAAACTTCTAGTATATCCGCGAGTTCTTCCAAATCATGGGGCGCATCGGCTTCATGATACTCGGCGATTTCCTCATCCAGCTTGGCGTCCAGAGCCATTACGTATGCGTCGTGATCCAGCGTGTGTGTTATACATGCCTTGCCGCTGTTCCTAATTATCTCAGGAATCAAGTCCCGAACAAGCTTATGGTATGCGGGCATGAAAATGCTCCTCCTGTTGTCGTAATGTTCATATTCGCCCCGGACAGTACATTCTCCTGCGGCATCCTGTTCGCATTTGCCGGGCAGACCAATGTGAATGTAGATGCCCTATGCCGTCAACTTGTATCACGGCGGGTACATGAGCCAGTATCCTTGGGCGGAGATCACCACGGCTTTACAAATCGCGGTTCATTGCCGACAGAGAAATTTTTGGAAAAGGTTGACAGACCGGCGAGAAGTTTGATAACATACCACTAAGGAATTCGTTTCGACTCGTCAAGGTGCAGTGCGGTTTATATACCGCGGCATCGCCAAGGACTTAACCGACTGACGGCGTTATACGCCTCCTCGAACCTACATATGCTTCCGCGAACTGGGTCTAAACTGGTTTTCGATGGATGACGCACAAGGGAATGTCTGCCCGTTTGAGAGAGACGGGCGGGGAGGACGGAGAAAGCAAGCATTTTTGATGTGCATACATGCGTTTTGGCATTGTTCCTGCAATAATACCGTTTTCTTGACGGCTGATACAACGATATTGTCGAATATGGAGGAATAACGATGAAACGGAGATGGACGCTTTCCCTGGTGGTTTTGCTGTTCTTGGCGTTGCTGTTCGTGCCGGACGCGGATGCGTCGCTCAACTGGAACCCGGACGATGGATTCCCGCTGGAGGAAGTGGGGCAGGGGGGCACAGAGCCGCCCGACTCGGAGCTGGTCATCCTGGAGGGCACGGTGGTGGTCAATCCCAAAGGAGGCGGCCAAGGCGCGCCTAAAGTGCCTGTCTCCGGCGGTAACGGCTTGCAGACTGGCAGCGACACGCCCGCGCCGATGCCGATGCCGGTCGACCTCAATCATGCTCTGACATCCAAACCGTTTGCGGGCGAAGCGGTAGTGGCGAGCGAGGCTTTAGTGACCAACCTAGTCGCTACGGGTTTGATGGATGCGTCTGATGCGCAATCCATTGGTCAGCAGATGATCACAAATCCGGCTGAGCATATGACGCTCACAATCAACGGACAATCATATATGCTCAACATTGCTGGCGACGAAGTCGAGCCGACAGTATCGTACAATTCCGGCGAGGTCGCGGCGATGCTGGATTCACCCGACGATATCCTCTCCACGCGGTCGGGCAGCAAGCTGGATGCAGCGACCATACGGAAAATCATTGAGACTGTTTTTGGCAACGTGCAGCTGCAGTATGTGCAGGGCGTGTATTTACCGAGCTCGCTCGCTCCCGGCATGGATGGCTGCAAATTTACTGCGGTGAATGCGACTTTCGCCACCTATACGGCGACATACATGCTGACAGATACGGAAGTGTACGGGTATTACGATATGCTGGAATACACGGCTGCGCTTCCCAAACCGGCTGACCCCGCCCGCGCCGGGTATACCTTTACCGGGTGGACGCCAGACGTGCCGGAGACAATGCCCGACAACAGCCTGGTATTCACAGCGCAATGGCAGGAGGATTCCGCAGGGCAGGCGGCCGCGGCAGCGTCCGTCGGCACGCTGACGTATTATCAGGACAGGACGATGAACACCGAGCATTGCACGCGCGAAGTGTTCAAAGTCGTTCACGCCCAAGGAAATCGCGCCGTGTACCAGCTCAGCGATGCCGTGCCGGGCAATCCGTTCATAGATGGTTCCCGCTTGCTGGCGTGGTGGTACTTCGACGCGAATGGCTCGGAGATGTCCTTCACCCCCATCACCGTTCCGGGGCTGGATGGGAGAATGTTGGCGTTTGCACTGCCCGACGCGGCATCCGGCGAGGACACCCCGGGCGTCCCCGCTTACGCCCTGCCGGTGACGCTCCCGACCTATATGGTGGAATATGAAAACGCCTCCCACGGCGTATTCAAGCGGTATATGGACATCGCGGCGGGCGAGGATGTGCCCGTGCCGACCAACAATCCTCGTCGGGACGGCTATCAGTTCAATGGCTGGAAGCCGAACGTCCCCGCCGTGATGCCCGCGGAAAACCTGCGCTTTGAGGCAAAATGGGAGAAAACTGCGTACACCTTGACCGTGATCGTGGACGGCGAAACAATGAAAACGGAGTATGCCTACGGCGCGGCGGTGACGCCGCCTGAAACGCCGGTCAAGCCGGGGCACACGTTCGCGGGCTGGAGCCCCGCGATTCCCGCGACCATGCCCGCGAGTGATTTGACCGTCACGGCGCAGTTTACCGCCAACACCTACACGCTGACCTTCGTCATGGGCGTGGACAGAAACGACGTGACGCTTAGCTACGCGTACGGCGCGGCGATCCCCGCAGGCGACATTCCCGCCCTTCCCGAGCGCGAGGGGCATACCGGCGCTTGGTCGCCCGCCGTGCCCGCGACCATGCCCGCAGAGAACGTGACGTTCAACCCGTCGTACAGCATCAACACGTACTATATAAGTGGAAGCGTATTACATCAGGGCGATGATGTGGGAGAACCTTTTGGTACGGCGATTCTCTACGGAGCGTCTATCCAAGGGGCAATCGAGGCGGCTTATCCGTCGTACACCGTTAGCTTGGTGTTCCCGAATGGCACGACGCTTCCGACCATGCCCGCGTATAATATCACGGGGCTCAAGATCAGATTGATGGACTAGTTCATACTTCGCCGCGCAAAACCTGAATCGATGAGGAGGAGTTTGATGAAAAGGTTGTTTTCCGTCCTGCTCGCGCTGTGCCTGCTGCTGCCCGCCGGCGCGCTGGCGGTGGGCATTACCGCCGAGGAGTTCATCGTAGGGCAGTTTGTGCCGTACATTCTCAAGCGCGCGGACAGCTATTGCTACGATATGTACGCGCCGAGCGAAGACCCGGAGCGACCCAACGTCTGCAATTATTGGTTCGGCACGGACGCGGACGGGGCGGACGTCCTGTGCGTGCAGAACAGCGCCGCATCCTACGCGGAATACCTGTCAAAAGGCGTCTGCTACGCGGTGGACGGACAGAAACAGCTGCGAACCGCGACGCTCTATTCGCCCGCCGCGTTCATAGCGCAGTTGTCACAGCAATGGATGTATCTGGGCAAATTGTTCCCGGACGCGGAAAACGCGCTGCCGTTTGAGCTTGTTTCGGAGGATGCGTTAGTGTCGGTGAGCGCTATGCGGGTTTCTGGTTCGGAGGTTCGCTTGGTGATTACCTTGCAGCCTTCCACTTTCGTCATGATGCAGTACGACCTGTATGCCTACGACGGGGAAGCGTACCAGTGCATTTCTTCCATCCGCACGCAGCTGAACCCCGCGCTGGAAATGCCGGAATCCCTTCGCGCGTTTGTCGCGTCGGACACGCGCGCCGTTACGCTGCATAGCGCGGGAGATGTGACGGTCGACCTGCGCGCGCCCGTGGATACGTACCTGCGCGCCCGCGAGGTAGACGGTTATCGGACGCTGTATACGGACGCGGCGCTGACCCAGCCGTTCGATGGGATCATCTCCTCCGACACGGCCCCCGATGCCGTCGTCGCGCTGTATGTCGGCGACCTGTACCCGCAAACGGCGGAGGAAGGCGCGGCGGAATAAACATCCTCGGCAATCCAACCTTTATGAAGAGACTGTCGTCCCGCATTTGATATGAAATGCTATCGGCTGGTCAGAAATAAAAGCCGCCGTGTTGAGCAAAGCGATTCAGGCTGTCGCATACACGACTCCTTTGAAAGTTGAAATCACGCTCTTACACGCCAATTTTGCTGATTTTTAGACGTGATTATCTGTAGTTGTATTATAAACTCTTTGTGCAAACACGGTAAACGAATGCATAATTCCAGAAACGTAGCGTTTATAAAGCATTGTACACCGCACAATCATGTGTTGCCTGTGAAATCGAAAGGTTAACAAATGAGCGGATGGGGATGTATGACTGATGCAATCCGGCGGGAAGGGCTTTCTTTAGCGCCATCGGCGAGCCTTTTACCAGTTTGTCTGCTTGGAATAACGAAAGTAAAATGGTGTGTTTAATAACATCCATTCAAGTGTAGGATTTCATACTATGCGCGGCGTTGATCGCACCTGCCGGGCAGATCAAAACGCACAGATGACAGTCCGCGCAATTCTGCAATCAACGTGGGCTTGTGGTCATGAGCATCGAAGTGAATCGCCTGATGACCGCCGTCGCAGCAAGTGAGATAACAGCGCCCGCAGCCCACGCAGCGCTTGTTATCAATGCGCGGAAACAGGACGGTATCTCGTTCCAGTGCGTCTTTCTTATGATACTGGCAAGCGCCAGCCCGATACACTCCGGCACCCGGTGGGAACCCCTCTGCGCCATGAAAACGTGCAAGCCCATGTGGACATCCTTCAGCACGCTGTCGTTCTCCAGTTCCGCGAGGAATCTGAGCGCGATGGGCTTGACCGCCGCGCCGGAATACCTACCGATCATGAATATTGCAGGCTGATGTGTTCGAATGCAGGGCTGATGAAGCTCGGCATTTATGTTCAATCGTAGAACAGTACCCCCCCTATTTTGTCACGCCTCTGTCCGTTCGATTGCCGACACGATGGCGATCGTGACAGGCGCGCTACAAGGCGGCGAGTCTCTGAATCCTAGATTGTATCCTCCGCCTCCGGCTACATAGACGCGCTATCGTCACCGCTTCACGACCAGCGCCAATCCAAGCGCGCATATGCCCATGCCGAGCACCTGCCGCAGCGATATCCGTTCGTGATACAACAGCGTCCCCACCAGCAGCAGCACGCACGCGAGGGTCACGCTGGCGACCAGATTGCCGACGCTGATTTCCCATCCGGCGCGGTAAATGCACAGAAACCCGAACTCCAGCCCCACAATGGCGACGCCCAGAGCGTACGCCGTCCAGTTTGTCTTGCCGATTTCTGTCGTCAGACCGCGCTGACCGCCGGTCAGGAAGATCATGGCGACCGAACAGAGGGTTGCCGTCAGGTAGGTGACGGTCGGCGACGCAAAGGGGTTTACGTCGCCGGGCGTCGATTTTGCCGCGATGTTATAGACCGTATTGGACAGTACTGCGATCAAGATTGGCCATGCCATCTGCCACATTGTCTTTCCTCCAAAAACAAACCGCACAATCAGCCTTGTGCGGTAGGTGCTCACCCGTATGGACATGCTGTATTGTAGCACGCTTCGGAAGATTCTGCAACGGCAAGCTGTGAGGAGTAAGCATCATGGAGAACTGTTTTTCATTGAACGGAGTGCGCTGCACGGAGCACGGTATTTAAGTCGATGAGCAGTAAGACATTATCCGCCCCGCCGAGCGCGGGCATGCACATAGAACGTTCACGGTCACGTTTCGCGAATCGTTATCACGCCGAACTGTCGGCGGCTGTGAGATGGGGCTTTTCTTTGCCGGGGGATGATGGTATACTGTTGACGAAAAGTTAAATCGGAATTTGTGAGGGAAATTATTTTTGCGATGTGGAGGATGTAAAATGCTTGCTTTAAAGATTCTTTGTATTATGTTAGGAATTGCATTTACAATTTTTGGATACCTCATAAGGTTTAAGAAAAAATACAACCTAATCAATGGTTTTCAAGACGATTTTAAGAGCGGAAGAAAAGCAGAAAAATATGCGATATGCGTTGGTACTGTAGAATTTGCAGTAGGAATCGTTTTTCTTGCCGTTGGGCTGTCTTTAATCATCTTCTGTTAGATTATGAGCATAATTTTTCTACGACAAATTCCAGTTTGTCTGGCGCTGTGCTGACAGAGGATTCTTATATTAGTCATTTATTCAACAATGAATGTATAGAGAGGCAGTGTTTGTATGGCAGAGTTCATCTACCAAATGTACAAGGCAAGGAAAGCGCATGGGGACAAGGTGATTCTGGATGATGTTTCGCTTTCCTTTTACTATGGCGCAAAAATCGGCGTGGTAGGCCCCAATGGCATGGGAAAATCTACGCTTTTGAAAGTCATGGCCGGCATGGAAACGGTTTCTGCCGGTGAAGCCAGACTGTCCGACGGGTATACTGTCGGGATTCTTGAGCAGGAGCCTCCGCTTGAGGAGGACAAAACTGTCAT
>CAZEIC010000057.1:0-18576 GCA_964512175.1 uncultured Oscillospiraceae bacterium
GCCCTGCATGACGGCGTTTTCAAGGTTGGGGTCGAACTTCTCGCCGAGCCTGTCGATGACCGTCACGCCGCGCTTTTCGAGCGTCTCGCAAAGCTGGCGGTAGGAGAGCGCCACGCCCTCGTGCAGCTTTTCGTCGGTCGTTTCGGCTTGCAGCGCGCGCTCGAGGTTGTCCAGCGTGGGGAGCAGCAATTTGAGCAGCGCGCGCGCGCCGTCCTCGAAGCTCTCGGCGCGGACGGAGGCGTTGCGGCGGCGGAAATTGTCGAAATCCGCCTGCACGCGCTGGGCGAGCGCGAGGTATTCGTCGCTCTGTGCCTGCGCCTTTTGCAGCGCTTCCTCCAGCTCCGCCGCAGGCGAGGGGGTCTCGGGGGTTTCCGGGGTTTGTTCGTCGGGGGCGTCAGTCAAGATTTCCTCGTTGGCTGCCGGCGCCGCCTTGTCCTTCTTTGCCATGTCGTTACGCTCCTTCGTCTATCTCGGGGGATAATATGCCGCTCAAATGCTTGCCGACGACCGACAGGATGGACATCACGCGCGCGTAGGGCATGCGCGTGGGGCCAATCACGCCGACCGCGCCGTGATGCGCCTTGCCGACGGCGTAGCTGGCGGTGACGACGCTGCAATCCGCCATCTCGGGCAGCCCCGTTTCCGGGCCGATGCGCACGGTGAGCGACAGCCCGTCTTCCGATTCGAGCAGCTTCATGAGCTTGTCTTTGGTCTCCAGCGTGGTCAGGAACGCGCGCGCCTTGTCCACGTCGGAGTATTCGGGGTAATTGAGGATGTTATGCGAGCCGCCGACGGAGACCGTCTCGGTCTGCGACTGGCGCTCCATCTGCCCTGCAAGCTCGGCGATGCCCGAGAGCACGCGCGCGTCCGCGGAGGCGCTGCGCGCGAATTCGCGGAGCATGTCCTGTACCTCGGCGAGCGTGTGTCCGGCGAGGCGCTCGGTGAGCATGCGCGAGATGGCGTAGAGCGCGTCGGCGTCGAGCATGTCGCTGACGTGAATGACCGTGTCGCGCACCACGCCGGAATCGGTGACGATGACCAGCAGCGCGGTCGCGCGCGTGACGGGCACGAGCTGCAAACACGCGATGCGCAGCGCGAGCTGCTTGGGCATCATGACGACGGCGGTGTACCGCGTCAGCTCGGAAAGCGCCTGCGCCGCCGAGGACACGACGTCCTCCATCTGATGCACGCGGCTGGAAAAGTACGCGCGCACGGTCGCGTCGTCGCCCGATTCGATCGCGCCGGAGGACAGCAGGTGGTCGACGTACAGCCGGTACGCCTTGGCGCTGGGCACGCGCCCCGCCGATACGTGCGGCTGGTCGAGATACCCCAGCTCCGACAGGTCGCTCATTTCGTTGCGGATGGTCGCGGAGGACAGACCCATGCCGGATTTGCGCGAAATGGTGCGCGAGCCGACGGGCATGGCGGTCAGGATGTAGTCGTCGATGATCGCCTGCAATATGCGCCGCTTGCGCGTGTCGATCTGCACCGCTTCCCGCCTCCTTCCGCGTCCCTTTTTCGGGCTGTTAGCACTCTCGACCGTCGAGTGCTAACGAGCGCGCTATCAAAATAGCACGGTTTTCCTGTTTTGTCAAGAGGTATTTTATGCGGGGGAGGGAGTAGAGAATAGGGAGTAGGGAGTAGGGAATAGGGATTAGGGGAAGCGAGGGAGCAGGGGGGTACGGAAAAACATAGGAGCAGAGCTCCGCCCCTACGTTCCCCTAACCCCTAATCCCTATTCCCTCTCCCCTCGTCCCCCGTCCTCCGCGCGTTCTTTGTCGAACGATTCTGCTTCTAACCGCCCCCGCCCCGCGCATATACATCTATGTGCGGGGTTTTTCGCGCTCGGCATAACCCGCGCGCGCCGCGCATACGCTTGCCACAAAAGAGGAGGGGAATCTGCATGCGGGCAACAGGCACATTCTCGCGGAATACAAAGCGCGCGTTCGCGGCGCTCGGGCTATTGATCCTCGTCGCTTCCTACGCCGCGTGCGACGCCGTGCCGGTCGCGGCGAAGAAGCGCGACCTGCCGATCTACTCGGTCGCGCGGGACGATAACAAGATCGCCATCAGCTTCGACGCGGCGTGGGGCGGCGACAAAACGCCGGGCATACTGGACATTCTGGACGAGTTTGGCATCAAGACGACGTTCTTTCTGGTCGATATCTGGACGCAGCGCTTTCCGGAATTGACCAAGGAGATCGTCGCGCGCGGGCACGAGCTTGGCAACCATTCCACCACGCACGCGCACATGAGCAAGCTCTCGGAAAGCCAGATGGCGCAGGAGCTCAAGGTGATGTCGGACAACGCCGAGGCGCTGACCGGCACGCGTCCGACGCTCTTTCGCCCGCCCTACGGCGAGTATGACGACCGTGTGGTCGCGACGGCGCGGCGCGAGGGGTACACCACCGTGCAGTGGAGCGTCGATTCGCTGGACTGGAAGAACAAAGGGAAGGAGGACTTGGTCAGGCGCAGCACGCAGAAGGTACAGTCGGGCGATATCGTGCTGTTCCACAATGATTCACAGTATATTCTCGAGGCGCTGCCGGACATACTACGGGCATACGCGGAGCAGGGCTGGACGGTCGTTCCGGTGTCGGAACTGCTGCTTTCGGGCGAAACGAACATCGATCATACCGGGAAACAATGGCAAAATAATTGATGGAGCGTGATGTACAAGTGGAAGGAATCGTTTGCAATCAGATATACCTGTCGGGGTCGGTCATGGAAGCGCCGACGCTCGATCACACGGTCTTCTCCGAGCGCTTTTTCCGCACGACGCTGTGCGTGGAACGGCTCTCGGGAGCGTGCGATCTGCTGCCTGTGACGGTCAGCGAACGGCTGCTTTCGCAGGGGCTTGCGCCGGGAACGCGCGTCGCGCTCGCGGGACAGCTTCGTTCCTATAATAAGGTCATCGGCGGCGCGGGGCGGCTGCTGCTGACGGCGTTCGCGCAGCGGCTGCTCGCGCCGTCGGAGGAAAACCCCAACACCGTGTCGCTCGCGGGCGCGCTGTGCAAGCCGCCGGCGTTCCGCACCACGCCGTTCGGCCGCGAGATCGCCGATCTCATGCTCGCGGTCAATCGCTCGTATGGCAAGAGCGACTATATCCCGTGCATCGCGTGGGGGCGCACGGCGCGGTTTGCCTCGCACCTGCAAACCGGCGACAGGCTCGTCGTCTCGGGCAGGTTTCAGAGCAGGGTCTATCAGAAGCAGCAGCCCGACGGAACGACCTGCGAGCGCACGGCGTACGAGGTGTCCATCGGCAGGCTGACGCGCGCCGAGGAATTGACGCAGCCGATGGAGGACGCGCGCGAACGTCTGTATGTCACGCAGTGATCCGCATTCGCGTTCTTTTGGTGGAATTTTTTCCATATTTGGAGGAAAACGAGCATTCATGTAGAACATACAACAGGTGGGAGTGTTTCGTTATTCTATCAAATAGAACGGAGTGAGGCAGCGGTGAAGAAGATCATTTGGGTTATTCTTGCGGTCGCGGTCGTGGTGGTCGCGCTGGGCGTGCTGATCGGGCAGAGGAACGACCTGCAAACCAAGGCGGACAGCGCCGGAACGCAGGTGGCGGCGCTCACCAAAGACAAACTGGCGCTCGAAGAGCAGGCGGCGGCGCTGACCGCCGAGAAGGAAGCGGCTGCGGCGGAGCTTGCCGGGGCTGCCGAAAAGCTCGCGCAGATGGAAGCGGACGTTGCCGCGCTGAACGCCGCGGTCGACGCCGCCAAGGGCGATCATTCCGCCGCCAGCGAGCAGGCGGGCAAGGCGGCGGAGGAGCTTGCCGCCATGACCGCCAAGGCGGAGCAGTTGCAGGGCAAGCTCGACGCATTGACGGCTGAAAAAGCCGCCGCGGACGAGGCGCTTGCCAAGGCGACCGCCGAGCTTTCGGCGGAGGTCGCCAAGGTCGGCGAGCTGGAAGCCGCCGCCGAAGCCGCCAAACGCGAGCTCGACACCAAGAAAGCGCAGAACGCCGTGCTCGCGCAGTCCGCGACCGACGCGCGCAACGCGCGCAACACGGCGGGCGACGCGCTGAACGCCGCGAATGAACGGGTTGCCGCGCTGGAGGCCGCCGCCGAAGCCGCCAAGGGCGAGTATGACGCGCTGAAAGCCGAGCGCGACGCGTATACGGCGAAGGTCGTCGAACTGGAAGCCGCCGCAGAAGCCGCCAAAGGCGAATACGACGCGCTGAAAAGCGAACTGGACGCGGCGAACGTCAAAAACGGCGAGCTGGAAGCTGCTGCCGAAGCCGCCAAGGGCGAATACGACGCGCTGAAAGCCGAACTGGATGCGGCGAACGTCAAGGTCGGCGAGCTGGAAGCCGCCGCCGAGACCGCCAAGGGCGAGTATGACGCGCTGAAAGCCGAACTGGACGCGGCGAATGTCAAGGTCGGCGAGCTGGAAGCCGCCGTCGAGGCAGCCAACCGCGAGCTGGACATCAAAAAGGCGCAGAACGCCGTTCTGGCGCAGTCCGCGACCGACGCGCGCAACGCGCGCAACCAGATCGCAGCCGAATTGAAGACGGCGAACGAGCAGATCGCGGCGCTCGAAGCCGCCGCGCTGACGGCGGAGGAAACGCTTTTGCAGACCAAGGAAGCGCTTGCCGCCGCCGAGGACGAGCTTGCCAAGACGACAGAAGCGTGGCAGCGCGCCGAGGACGGCTTGAGCGCGCAGCTTGATGCGGCGAACGCTTCGCTGGCGGCGCTGCAAACCGAGCTGGACGGCGTGAAAGCCGAGCTGGAAGGCGTGAAAGCCGAGCTGGAAGGCGTGAAAGCCGAACTGGAAGGCGTGAAAGCCGAGCTTGTGAAGACCGAATCCGCGCTGGCTGACGAGCAAGCCAAGGTCGCCGCGCTGACGGGCGAACTAGAGAGCGCGAAAGCGCAGCATGCAGCCCAGACGGAGGCGCTTGACGACGCGCTTGTCGCCTTGGAAAGCGCGACGCGCGCGCCTGCGGCGCTGTCCTTCTATGTCCGTGAGAACATCGTCGGGGAGACCCCGGAAGCGCTGATGAAAGCCGTCGCGGCGGGCAAGACCGCCGAGCGCGCGGTGGGCGACAGGCAGGCGCTGGTCGCCTTCGCCGGGAGCGCGCTCGAGACGGGCGCGTATGAGAAGACCGTCTACGCGGCGTTTGAGCAAGGCGACGGCTCGGCGACGCTGGCTTCGTGCTCCGCACTGTCGGAAACGGAAGAAGCCGCGCTCGGCGACGACGAGCTGCTCGAGCTGCTTGCATCGTCCATGCGCTTCGGCGAATAATCCGATACACGCAAAAGCCGCCGCGTGGAACGCTCCATGCGGCGGCTTCTTGTTTTGCGTTATGATACGCCTCTTGACGTAAGGTACGCGATCACGTCCTTGACGGTGTTGAGGTTCCACACGTCGCGGATGGGGATTTCGATTTTATAGCGTTCCTCGAACGCGCAGACGATGTTGATGATATCGAAAGAATTTAGCGCGAGATCGCGGACAAAGTCCGTGTCCATCGCGATGCGCCGCACGCCCGTGATCTGATAGACGATCTCCTGCACCGTGTTAAACATGACGACCTCCTGTGCGGTACGAACTGTTACCCTGTAATATATACGCCGGAAAAGCGGTAATTCCTACGACGCGACCCTGTTTCGCATGATTTTTTTCATGGAATTCTTCTCAAACGGCTTGTCGCGCAGCGTGACGATCTGGATTTGCTTATAAACCGGCAGCGTGTGGTTGATGGTTTCGACGCGCTCCTGCACGGCGCGCAGCACCTCGACCGGCGGCATGCCGCGCGTCAGCTCGGGGTCGGGATAGACCGCGAGCGCGAGCTTCACGTCGTCCTTGGAATCACCCGCCTGCGCGCCGTAGGCGACCGCCTCGGCAATCAATTCGATGCCCGCCACATAGCCCTCGATCTCCTCGGGCGCGACCTTCTTGCCGTTCTTGAACACGATGAGGTTCTTCTTGCGCCCTTCGATGAACAAAAAGCCGTCCTTGTCCAGCCGCCCGAGGTCGCCCGTGTAAAACCAGCCGTCGCGGAGCACTTCGCGCGTCGCTTCCTCGTCGCCGTAATAGCCCAGCATGACCGACGCGCCGGACACGGCGATCTCGCCGTCCTCGATGCGCACCTCGGTGTCGGGCAGCACAAGCCCCGCCGAGCGCGGCTTGTCGTGCTTGTTGCGGTTGACGCTGACCAGCGGGCTGCATTCGGTGATGCCGTAACCCTGCATGACGTGGATGCCGAGCGCCGAAAGCTCGAACGCCACGCGCTCCTGTATGTGCGCGCCGCCGCAGACCATCATCGACAGCCGCCCGCCCATCGCCTCGCGCACCGCCTTGGCAAACGGGCTTTTGAGGTGCACGCCGACGCGCGCGAGCGCGTGATAACCCCGAAGGTAGCGCTCGAACGCCCAGAGCTTGCCGCGCTTGCGCAGCGCCGTCATGATCATGGCGTGCACCGCTTCGGCAATCAGGGGAACAACCGTCATGCTGTCGGGCCCGAAGAGCTTCACGTCGCGCATGGTGGTTTTGAGGTTGCCGTTGACGCAGACGTTCTTGCCGTGGCTCATGTGCCCGATCACGCCGCAGGTCAGGCCGTAGGTGTGGTACAGCGGCAGCGAGGTGAACGTGCGCTCGCCCAAGTCGACCATAGCGTTGGCGCGGCAGGCGTTGGTGATGATGTTCCGCTGCGAGAGCAGCACGGGCTTGGCGATCGAGGTCGTGCCGGAGGTATACACCAGCATGGCGGGCTGGTCGGGCGCAGTCTTCACGTCGCGGAACGTGCGCGCGCCCGAGGCGATCAGCGCGCGCCCTTCGCGAAGGATGTCGTCGTAATAGAACGCGCCCGGCTCGTCCGCGTGCCACAGGCACAGGCAATAGGGCCACTTGCCCGCGAACAGCGCCGTGTGCTCGGGCGAAAAAATGACGGTCTCGGCGTCGGCGCGGCGCAGCATCGAGAGCATCACGTCCTCGGGCTGCTCGGTGTCGATCGGGATGGCGACGCCACCCAGCACGCAGATGGCGAACAGCACGGCGATATAGCGTTCGTCGCTCGCCGCCGCGATGGCGACGCGCCGCCCGTCGATCTCGCGCGAGAGCATGACCGCCGAGAATGCGAGCACCTGCTCGTAAAGCTGCTTTGCGGTCGTCTCGCGCTTCTCGCCGGAGGCGGAATAGCAGGTGAGCACCACGCGCTCGGGAAAGCGCTCGCGCATGCCGATCAGACACTCGGAAAACGTCTGATACGGCAGGTACGGATACAGGGGATACTGCTGATTGCGCACGCTCATGACTCCTCTCCGAAGGTCGAGGCGAGGGCTTCGCGGAGCGCTTCGCCGCGCTCGCGGACGAGCTTCACGAACACGTTCACCAGCCGCGCGTCAAACTGCGAGCCGCGCCCGCTTTCCAGCTCGGCGAGCGCCTCGTCGGGCGAAAAGAGCGCGGCGTAGGCGCGGCGCGAGGTCATCGCGTCGTATGCGTCGCAGATGGTGATGATGCGCGCCTCCAGCGGGATGTTTTCGCCCGCCAGCCCGTCGGGATAGCCCTTGCCGTCCCAGCGCTCGTGGTGCGCGCGCACGACGTTTTCCAGCCCGGAGAACATCGTCAGCGAGGACAGGATGCGCGCGCCGCGCTCGGGGTGCGCCTTGATTTCCTCGTATTCCGTGGCGGACAGCCCGCCGTTCTTGGTGAGGATCTCGTCCTTGACGGCGAGCTTGCCCACGTCGTGGAACAGCCCCGCCACGCGCACGCGCTCGACGGCGGCGTCGTCGCAGCCCATCTCCTTGGCGAGCAGCTCGGAATAATAGGACGTTCTGTCCGAATGCCCGCGCGTGTAGAGGTCTTTTGCGTCGACCGCCTGCCGCAGCGCGCTGATGATGTTGAGATAGCCCTCGTTTAAGCGGTCGTAGGCGCTGGACAGTTCGCCGTGCAAAAGCGCGTTTTCGCACGCCGCCGCCGCCTGCTTGCCGTACAGCGTCAGCAGCCGCAGCGCGTCCTGCGAAAGCGGCCGTCCCGGGCGCAGGACGATCACGCCCAGCGCCTGCCCCTCCGCGCCGCGCATCGGCAGAAAGACCATCGCGCTCTCCTGCACCGCCTTGTTTTCCTGCAGCGCGCGCTCGCCGCCCGGCGCGAGCTGCTCGCCCGCGTCGCGCGAGGCAAGCGCCCCCGCGCCCAGAAAATGCTGCGGCTCGCCCGCGCGCGAAAGCGTTATGAACCCGTCCTCCGCCTCCGCCAGCGGCAGCGCATGCGAGAGCACGCGCGAGAGCATGTCCTCCATCGCGCCCAGCCGCGTGATCGCCTGCGACGCGTCGAGTACGTTCTGCAGCCCGTCGCGGTACGCGCGGATGACGCGCATCTGGCGAATCGCCTTCATGCAGGACTCTACGAGCAGTTCGAGCTGGTCAAAGCGCTCGCTCTTTTCGTAATACCCTTGGATGTCGAGCGCACGGATGGTGTTGAGCGGCGGCGCAAGCTCCTTGTGCCCGGTGAGCAGGATGATGAACACGTCCTGATCGAACTTGCGCAGGCGGGAGACGACCTCCTCGCCCGATATCGGCGACATCAGAAAGTCGAGCAGCAGGATGTCGTACTTTTTCTGCTTGAGCCTGTCCAGCGCGCGCAGCGGGTCGTTCTCGTCGTCCACCTCGAAGCCCGACGCCTCGAAATATGCCTTGAGCGCGGCGGTCATGGTGGCGTCGTCGTCCAGCGTCATCATGGTGAAGCCGTTTTGCGTACTGGAGAGCCTGTTCTTGCGCATGGTAGCTCCTTCCTATTCTAAAGGCAGCGTGATCTCAAAAACCGTGCCGCCGCCGTCTCTGTCTGTAAACGATAACTGCCCGCCGAACCTGCCGCGAATGATCTCCGCCGAAATGTACAGCCCCAGCCCCGTGCCCAGCGCGCCCTTGCTCGTCACCATTTCGCGGAACAGCTTGTTTCGTACGTCCGCGGGCAGCCCCGCGCCGCGGTCGGCGACCGAGAGCACGAGCGCGTTTTCCCGGCGCTCGGCGCGCATGTCGATATCGCCGCCGTCTGGCATGGCGTCCACGGCGTTGGCGACGAGGTTGTTGAGCACCTGCACGAGGCTGTTGATATCGCCCGAGATCGACGACCCCGGCGGCAGCTCGTTTTGCTCGTTGAGCGCGCACTTGCCGCGCACCAGATCGTGCTTCATGAGCAGCAGCACGCGCTTGAACAGCTCGTCCACCGTGAACTCGCCCTCGTCCGAGGTGTTGAGGTTGGTCGCCAGCCCTTTGACGGTCGTGATGATATCGGACATGTACGCGCAGCAGTCCTCGATCTTCTTGAGCCAGCTCTCCATTTCGTCGGCGATTTCCAGGTGATCTTCCGGCGTGACCTCTTGATCGCCCGCCGACCGCCTGTATTCCTCGGTGAGCTTGTAGAGCATGTTGACCGAGCCGGACACCGACATGATCGGCGTTTTGAGGTTGTGCGATATGCCTCCGATCATCTGCCCCAGCGAGGCGAGGCGCTCGCGCTCCATCGTGCGCGCCAGATCGCGCTGCTCGTTTTGCAGGCTTTCGCGCAGGCGGGTGATGTCCTTGAAGATCGCGACGTACCCGCCCGGCTCGCCGCTGGTGAGGAACAGCGGCGTGACCTCGGCGACAAAGTACATCGTCGCGCCGTCGCGCAGCAGCGCCTGTTCGTAGGAGATGCCCGTGCGCTCGCGCCCGCAGCTTTCGGCGGCGGTGATCAAATTATATAGGAAGGAACGGTTCTGGTTGTCCGCTTGCGTCAGAAACTCGCGGAGCTGCCGCCCCTGCCGGATGCCGGACGGCTTGCCCAGCACCTCGAAGAACGGCTTGTTGAAGCTCACGACCGTGCAGTCGTCCGACAGCACGATGTAGCGGTCGGATATGCTGTCGAGCACGCGCTGCGTGGCAAGCGGCTTCAAATCCAGAAAGCCGAGGTAGTAGATGGCGACGGCGTGGCAGCAGACCGTGAACGCGAACGCCAGCGGCGTGGCGGCGATCGAAAGGTTGACGATCTGCAGCGTCGCCACGAGGTTGACGACCATCGGCACGAGCGTGCCCAGCGAAAAGATGAGCGCCTGATTGCGCCGCGCGCGCCGCCCCGAGCGAAAGCCCGAATACAGGAACACGCCCAAAGAGCCGATGATGCAGGCGTAGGACAGCAGGCTCGACACATACATCGACGGCCCGAAGCGCACCTCGGAGGCGAGGATGGAAAAATTTGTATAATGGAGATGGTGCCAGGGGTTGGTGAAGACCATGACCGTCGTGTACAGCGGAATCAGGTAGAACAGCCCGTATTTCTTGGGGAGCGCGTGCAGGTTGCGCGAAAAGACCAGCGCCATGACCAGCAGCGTCGCCGAGAGCAGCGACGCTGCGACGTTGGTGATCGCGTCCAGCACGAACAGCGCGCCTTTGTCGTCCAGCCCGACGAGCTTCATGCCCAGCAGCCCCAGCAGCCACAATATCAGCAGGCTGGAAATGCCGACGTACAGCCTGTGGATGAGCTTGCGTTTGCCGGTGATCAGGCTGTGCAGCGCGAACGACGCCATGCACAGCACGATGACCAGCATGCAGTACGCCATCGTGTCGGAGATCACGAAACCACCCCTTCGTCTGTAAAGCTGGAGAGCAGCAGCCGCGCGTCGGGCGTTTGCCATGTGAACGCCAGCTCCGCGAGCCGCGCGAGCGTTTCCTCGCAGTCGGGCGCGGGCGCGCGCGGCGTGCCGCCGCCAAAGTACATCTCGGCGACCGCGCGGATATTCGGCGAATCGTCCGCGCGCGCGCGCAGCAGCGCGGCGAACGCGCCGTCCTCGAGCACGCGCATGGGGCGCACGGCGGAAAGCGCGTCGCACAGCGGCACGCAGCGCGGGTTGAGCACATGGAAGCACGCGCCCTGCGCGCCCGAGAGCAGCACGCACGCCTTGGCGCACAGATCGACGCTCGTCATTTCGATGGGCAGCGCGCGCAGCGACTCGGGCACGGCGGCAAGCGTCAGCAGCCCGCGCATGACGCGGTAGAAGGCGTTGCTTTCAGGGAAATTCTGGAAAACGCCGTCCGACGCTCTGGCGCACAGCCGCCCGACGCGGTAGATGCGCGCGGGCAGGCCCTCGCGCATGGCTTGGCACACGGCGCGCTCCGCGTCGAGCTTACTTTGCAGGTAGGCGTTGCCGGCGAGGTCCTGCCCGATGAACAGGTCGCGCTCGGTGAAATTCGCCGCGTCGCCCGCGACGCTCGCGGTGGAGATGTAGTGGAAATCCGCGCCCGCCGCGCGCGCGAAGGCGAGCAGGTTTTGCGTGCCGAGCGTGTTGACGGCGCGCAGCGCGCCCTCGTCGGCGACGTAATGGCGCACGTCGGCGGCGCAGTGCCACACACGCGTCACGCGCGACAGCAGCGACTGGTAAACGTCCTCGGTAAGCCCGAGGCGCTCCTTGGTGATGTCGCCGCGCACCACCTCGCACGGCGCGGCGATATCGGCGCTGTGCGTCAGGCAAATCACGCGCGCGCCGCGCTGCCGCAGCGCCCGGAGAAGGTGCGCGCCCAGAAAGCCCGAAGCCCCGGTCAGCAGCGCGCAGCCCGGGCGGTCTTGCAGCGGAAGCGGCTCGGGGATTGACTCGCGGACGACGCCCGCGCTTTCAGGCGACGTTTTCGGCGGCTCGCCCGAAAGCAGCCGCGCCTGCTCGCGCAGCGTGGGGTGGCGGTAAAAATCGGCAAGCGAGAACGTCAGCCCGAGCTTGTAATAGCCGCTGAGCACCGTCAGCGCGCCCAGCGACGTGCCGCCCTGCGTAAAGAACGAAGCGTCCTCGTCGGGCGCGCGCCCGAGCGCGTCGCGCCAGACCTTCAGCAGCGCGCTTTCGCCGCCCTCGTCGCTTTGCGCGCGCGGCGCGTCCTCCGCCGCCATGTCCTCCAGCGCCTTGCGGTCGGTCTTGCCGCTTGCCGTACGCGGGAGCGCGGGCAGCGCCGTCACGCGCGCGGGCAACATGAACGCCGGCAGCCTCGGCGCGAGGAAATCAAGCGCAGCATCCTCCGAAAAGCCGCTTTGCGGCACGCAGTACGCCCGCAGCGCGCGCGTTTCGCCGTCCAGCCGAACGGGCACGACGACCGCCTCGGCGCACAGCCCGGAAGCCATGAGCTGCGCGGCGATCTCCTCCGGCTCGATGCGATGCCCGTCGAGCTTGAGCTGCCGGTCGGCGCGCCCGCAGTATTCATAGAAGCCGTCGGCGCGCTGGCGCACGATGTCGCCCGATTTATACATCCTTTCGCCCGCGAAGAACGGGTCTGGCAGGAAACGCTCGCGCGTGAGCGCGTCCTGCCCGGCATAACCGTTTGCGACGCACGCGCCCGCGATGTACAGCTCTCCGCGCGCAAGCGGCGGCAGCCAGTCGCCCTCGGGCGCGCGCACGTAAAAGCGCGTGTTGGCGACGGGCGAACCGATGTACACGGTCTCCGCTTTCGTGAGGTCGGCATACCCCGAAAAGACCGTCGTCTCGGTCGGCCCGTAGATGTTGATGACGCGCGCGTCCGTCGCGCCGCGCACGTCGCACAGTAGCCCCGCGGTAAACGGCTCGCCCGCGAGCATCACCACGCGCATGCCTTTGAGCGCCTTTCGGAACGCCGCGTCCTGCAGGCACATGCGCATGCGCGAGGGCGTGAGCTGGAGGGCGTTGACCCCCGCCTTTTCCATGCGCGCCGCCATTTTCCACGGCAGCAGCATCTCCTCCTCGTCCGCCATGCATACGCGCTTGCCAAGCGCCAGCGAGAGCACGCTCTCGGTCGCGAAGATGTCGAAAATGACGTTAGCGCACGCGAGCACGCGCGCGTCCTCGTAGCCCAGCAGCCCGTCCACGTCGCACAGCAGGTTTGCGGCGCTCTTGTGCGTGATGATCACGCCCTTGGGTCTTCCGGTCGAGCCGGACGTGTAGAGCACGTAGAGCTCGTCGTCCGCGCTCCTGCCCTCGGGCGGCGCAAACGGCGCGTCCTCCGCGCCCGCGATGGGCACGGGCTGGGCGAGCCCCTCGGGCAGTTTCATGCCTTCCGACACCAGCGCGAGGCGCGCGCCCGCCTCCGCGAGCATGTAGCGCATGCGCTCCTCCGGGTACGCCGGGTCAAGCGGGACATACGCGCAGCCCGCCTTCATGCACGCGACCATGGCGACCGGCATGTCCGCCGTGCGCCGCGCGAGCACGCCCACGCGCTCGCCGACCTGCGCGCCCGCGCGTATCAGCCGCGCCGCGAGCGCGTCGGTCATGCGCTTCAGCTCCGCGAACGTCACGCGCCCGTCGTCGCCGTATGTGACCGCGATATCGTCCGGCGACAGCAGCGCCGCGCGGTCGATGAAGCTGTCGAGCGTCGCGCATTCATAGGGCGTGCGCAGCCTGCGCGGGCGGTCGACGAGCCGCACGCGGTCGAAAGCCGCCGTGACATGGAGCGCCCGCAGCGCGGTGTCCGGCGCGGAAAGCGCGTGCGACAGCGCCTCCGCGAAGCAGCGCGCGAGCATGCGCGCGGTGTCGTCCGCATACAGCGCCTTGGCGTATTCCAGCCGCAGCGACAGCCCGCCCGCGCGCGGCGAAACCTCCAGCGTCATGTCGAGCTTGGAAATGCCCGGGTCCCACGCGCTCGCCGCGAGCGTCGCCTCGCCCAGCGAGAACGCGCTCCCGTCCACGGGCAGGTAGGAAAACATGAGGTTGTACAGGGCGTTGCGGTCGGGCGAGCGCTGCGCGCCGGACAGCCCGATGATCTCCGACAACGGCAGCGCGCGGTGTTCCAGCATGGAGAGCACCGTCTCGCGCACCTGCGAAAGCAATTCGCAGAACGGCATGTCGCCGCGCGCTTTCACGCGCAGCGGCGCTGGCGATATCATCAGCCCCGTGACCTCGGCGACGGCTGCGTCGTCGCGCAGCGACACCGGCGTGCCGATCACCATGTCCTCCTGCCCCGACAGCCGGTAGACCGTCGCCGCGAACACCGCAAACAGCGCCATGAATGGCGTGACGCCCACCTGCTCGCACAGCGCGCGCAGCGATTCGCGCGTATTGTCGGCAAGCGGCGCGCGCACCGTGCCGCCGCGCGCGTCGAATGCCGCGGGGCGCGGGAAATCGCACGGCAGATCGACGAAGTCGGGCGCGTCCGCAAGCTGCGCTTTCCAGTATGCGCGCGCCTTGGTCAAGTCCGCGCCCTGCCGCGCCGCCGCGATATCGCGGTAGCGCACGGACGGCATGCGCACGGTCTGTCCGGCGTACAGCGCGGCGACCCTTTGCATCAGCAGCGCGCCCGACAGCCCGTCGGACACGATGTGGTGCATGTCCAGCAGCAGCGCGCTTCGCCAGCGCGCCGCGCGCAAAAGCGGCGGCTTGGCAAGGTCGAACGGGCGCGTGAACGCGCGCATAGCGGACGGCAGATCGTCCGCTTCGATATGCTCCAGCGAGAACGGCGCTTCGGCGAGGATGCGCATGCGCGCGCCGCGCGGGGTCATCGTAAACCGCGTGCGCAGCGTTTCGTCGAGCGCGATGAGCGCCTTGAGCGCGTTTTCCAGCCGCGCGTCGTCGATGTCGCCCGTCGCCTCGTACGCCCCCGGCATGTTGTAGGCGAGGGAATCCGGGTCGGTCAGATACCCGGCGAGGAAGCTTTCCTGCTGGGGCGTGAGCGGGTAATCGTCCGCGTCGGGCGCGCGCGGATAGCGCGGCTTCAGTTCCGCCGCGTCCGCGCCCGAGAGCAGCAGCGCAAGCGCCCGCGCGCTGCCGTGCTCGCGCAAAACATGCGGGTCGATCCAGCGCGACAGCGCTTCGCCCGCCTCCTGTAGCATCGCCAGCGCCGAGAGCGAGTCTCCGCCCGCCGCGAAAAAGTCCGCCGTCACGGGCAGCGCGTCATTGCCAAGGTGCTTGCGGAAGATGGCGAGCAGCCGCGTCTCCGTGTCGGTCAACGCGTCTTCCGCATGCGTTTCTTCCAATATAATATCGGGCAGTTGGTCGTATAAGATTTTGCCGTTTGTCGACAGCGGCAGCGAAGGAACGCGCATCGCGCGCGCCGGGGTCATGTATTCGGGCAAGCCCGCGCGCAGGAAGGCGAGCGCCTCTTGCGGCTCGATGCCGCCGACGTACCACGCCTGCAGCGCGCCGCCGCGCAGCGCCGCCGCGCACGCCGTGACCTCCGGATGCGCGCACAGCCGCGCCTCGATTTCCCCCGGCTCGACGCGCAGCCCGCGAATCTTGAGCTGCCTGTCCGCGCGCCCGAGGATGGTAAGCTCGCCGTCCTCCGTCCATCGCGCCGCGTCGCCGGTGTCGTACATGCGCCCGCCGTGCTCGAACGGGTCGGGCAGGAACTTCGCCGCCGTTTCCGCCTCGTCGCCCAGATACCCCTCTGCCACGCACGCGCCGCCGATGAACAGCGCTCCCGGCGCGCCGACGGGCACGGGCGCGCCCGCCGCGTCCAGCACATAGGCGCGGCAGTTGGGCATGGGCTTGCCGACGGTGATCCGCCCATCGCCCGCAAGCAGCTTGTATGCCACGCCCACGCACGTTTCCGTCGGGCCGTATTGGTTGTAGATCCGCGCTTCCGTGCGCGCGCGCAGCCGCTTTTCCAGCGCCTCGGGGAAGCGCTCGCCGCCGCACAGCGCGACCTCCAGCCGCGCAAGCGCCGCGCCGAACGCCGCGTTTTGCAGGTACGCCTGCCAGCGCGAGGGCGTGAGCGACAGAAAGCCGCAGGCGTAGCCCGTGATGAGCGCCGCCAGCGCGCCCGGGTCGTTCATCTCGCGCTCCGACGCGAGCACGACCGTCTGCGCGTTGAGCAGCGCGCACGCGCTCTCGATCAGGAACGCGTCGAACCCCACGCCGCACGCCGACAGCACCGCGCCGGGGGCGTACAGCGCGCGCATGGCGTGCGCAAAGTTCATCAGGCTGCCCTGCGACACCGCGACCGCCTTGGGCGCGCCCGTCGTGCCCGACGTGCACGCGACGTACGCCAGCGTTTTCGCGTCCGCGTCATTTGCGCAGTCGCCTGGCAGGGCGGATAGCCGCGCGAGCGTGCATTTCGGCACGCCCAGCTCGCGGTCGTCGCCCTCGCGGACGATCACCAGCTTCGCGCCCGCCTGCGAAAGCGCCGCGCGCGCGCGCTCGTCCGGCAAACCGTTGTCCAGCAGCAAAAACGCGCGCCCCGCGAGCATCACGCTCAAGAGCGCGCAAAACAGATCCTCGTCGCGCGAAAGCGCCAGCGCCGTCACGTCGCCCGCCGCCCCGGTCAGCGCGCAGATACCGCGCGCGACAGGCTCCGCCTTTTGCAGCAGCGCCTTATAGGTCGTGCGCCTGCCGCCCGAGATGACGGCGGCGCGGCGCTCGTGCCGCGCGCAGGTTTTCCGCAGCCACTTGCCGACGCTGCCCTCGTCGGGGTAGATCACGCGCGTGTCGTTGACGCTGTAGAGCACGCGCTCCTCTTCCTCGTGCGAGAGCAGCGGCACGCGCGCAAGCGGCAAATCGGGGCGCTCGAGCGCGCCGCGCAGGATGGTCATGAGGTATTGATGCAGGCGCTCGACGTCGCTTTGCTGGTACACCTGCGTGAGGTAGTCGTAATCCACCAGAAAGCGCCCCTCGCGCTCGCGGTCGGAGACGTGCACGCACAGCGGCTGCGCCTGATACCCCGCGTACTGCCAGCGCCCTTCGAAGCGCACGCGCGCGTCGGCGCTCTCGCGAATGCGCGCGTTCTGGTAGGACAGCGCGACGGAAAAAAGCTGCCCGTGCGCGCCCATGTCGCGCGCGAGCGCCGCGATGCGCTGGTACGGCGCGCGCTGATGCTTGAGCAGCGCGTACCACTCGGACAAAAGCGCCTCCTGAAACGCATCCGCGCTCGCCGCGAGCGGGATATCGCACGAAAACGGCAGCGTGCCGACGAACATGCCTACGCAGTTTTTCTCCGCGAACGTGCGCCTGCCGACGACCGGCACGCCCACGCACGGGCTTTCCTGCCCGAGCACGCGCGCGAGGTAGACCTGCAGCGCCATGAAAAACACCGCGAACGGCGACAGCCGCTTTTGCTGGCAATAGCCCGTGATCATGCGGCTCACGCGCTCGGACACCGGCATGGAATACCGCCTGCCGACCGGGTTTGCGCCGCCCGCGCGCGCCTTTGGCAGCGCGGCGCATTTGTCGCGCCAGTACGCCATGTCGGCGGCGTACTGCGCGCTTTCCAGATATTCTTGCTCGCTTTGCACATGCGGCGCATAGTCGGCAAGCGCGGGCAATTCGGGCGTTTGCCCGTCCAACAGGCTCTGGTATGCGCTGGAAAACCTGTCCGCCAGCAGCGCCTGCGACCACGCGTCGGAGATGATGTGATGCGTTTTGAGCAGCAGCCCGCCGTGCCCGGGCGAGACGATGAACGCCGCCGCAGAAAAAAGCGGCGCGTCGCACAGCGGCATATGCTCGCGCGCGACGCCCGCAGCCCAGCTTTCCAGCCCTTCCTCGCCGGTCTTCGTGAAATCCAGCAGCGGCACGGACAGGGGCGTTTCGTCGGATATGTATTGCAGGGGCTCGCCGCCCGCGACCGTCACGCGGACGCGGAGCGCCGGGGTCTGCGCAATCAGCGCGAGCGCCCCGCGCCGAAGCAGCTCGGCGTCGACGCGCCCTTTGACGTGCAGCGTGGAGCATATGTTGTTGATGGGCAGCCCGGGATACGCCGCCTCCTGGTCAAACACATTGCGTTGACTAAAGGAAAGCGGCTCAAGCTTGCGACTCGTGCCACTCGAAGCCATCGGCAATGCGCCCCCTTTTGTATCCCGTCGTTCGCGCTTGCGTGCACAGCATGTATCATCATACAACATATTGTGTACCAGTGTCAAGTTGCGCACCCACATATATTTCCGAGCGTTTTTGAACTCGCAAGCCCAAAACCTTGACAAACGCGCTATGACGCGGCTATAATAGTTGTTTGGATAGCACTATTTTTAAGGAGGTTTCCTCATGGCTCAGAAGATGACCATCGACGGCAACGGGGCGGTCAGCCATATCGCGTACGCGTTCAGCGACGTGGCGGCGATCTACCCCATCACGCCTTCCTCAACCATGGCGGAGTATGTGGACGAATGGGCGGCGCAGGGGCGCAAAAACCTCTTTGGGCAAACGGTGCACGTCGCCGAGATGCAGTCCGAAGCGGGCGCTGCGGGCGCTGTGCACGGTTCGCTCGCGGCGGGCGCGCTGACGACGACCTATACCGCGTCGCAGGGGCTTTTGCTGATGATCCCCAATATGTACAAGATTTCCGGCGAGCTGCTCCCGGGCGTGTTCCACGTTTCGGCGCGCGCGCTGGCGGCGCATGCGCTCTCCATCTTCGGCGACCATCAGGACGTGATGGCGTGCCGCCAGACGGGGTTTGCGATGCTGGCTTCGGGCAGCGTGCAGGAAGCGATGGACATGGCGCTGGTTGCGCACCTGTCGGCGCTGGAAGCGTCCGTGCCCTTCCTGCATTTCTTCGACGGCTTCCGCACGAGCCATGAGATCCAGAAGATCGACGCGATCGACTATGACGACATCGCCAAGATCGTCGATTGGGACAAGATCGCCGCGTTCCGCGCCCGCGCGCTCAACCCCGAGCATCCGCATCAGGCGGGCACGGCGCAGAACCCCGACAT
>CAZEIC010000058.1:0-18035 GCA_964512175.1 uncultured Oscillospiraceae bacterium
AGCGATTTTCAGTAACTTGACGGGATGCGTCGAAGGGCGTTTAGCGCCTTCGACTCATTCCGCAGAACCGGCTTTGCCGGTTCGAGGAGCAGCCGTCAGGCTGCTTCCTTACGCGGTCTGCCGCCCGGGGAATCGCGTCATTTTCCGCAGAAAATGGCACGATTCCTAGGCAGACCGTGCAGCCGCTCGAAAGCGCGTCTCCCGCGCTTTCGAGCGAAGGGGTTGAGGCGCGTTAGCGCCACAGCCCCTACCACGTCATGCAGAACTGGTTGACGTACCAGTTGTCCTGATGCAGCTTATATTGAAACGCGCTGTCCGTCTGCTCGCTCTCGGGCAGCGTTTTCATGTTGCGCTCTGGGTCGGCGTTCATGTCGTAGAGGTAGCAGTACCGCTTGATGCGGCTGGACAGATTGCCCTCGACGGTCTTGAGCATGTACACGCCATCCGCGTATTCGGAAACGTCGGTGATCATGGCAATGTGCATCAGCCCGTTGCGTCCGCGCTCGCCGTAGACCACTAGATACCCGGGCTTGGGCACGCGCGTCATGCGCTCCATTTTGGTAAACCCTGTCAAAATCTTGCCAACGCCCGCCTCGCGCACGGAATACGGCGCGCCGCCCGACACCGGCACGCAGTCCTCGTAGCCGTCGAACATAGGCACGCCCGCCATCGCGAGGCAGTAGGTCACAAAGCCGCCGCACCAGCCAAACTTGCACGGCACGCCGCAATACCATTTGGTGTATTTGTTGTTTTGCGTGAACGTGTTGCCGAGGTTTTGCTCCCATTCGGTCAGCGCGATATCGAGCGCCGAGCGAATCAGCGCGGGCATCGCGTCCTCCGTGACCGTCACGTCGCACTGGATGGTATCGCCGTTTGCGTCCAACGCGCTGACGGTGGCAAACCCCTCGTTATACGCGGTGATCACGCCGCTATTCGTCACCGTCGCGACTTCGGGCGCGTCGCTTGTCCACGCGTCGGACGCGGCAATCGGACAGGCAATGCTGTCGCCCGGGCGCAGGGAAAGCGCGGCATACCCGGCTTCGCCCAGCGCGGACGGCACGAGCAGCAACGCCGCAAACAGCCAACACAGAAACCGTTTCATGGGTCCGCCTCCTGAGAGTCCTTGCCTTTGTGCATGCGCATGGACTGTACGTTGTCGATGATGACAGCCGCCATGCCGCCGAGAATGGAGAGATAATACGTGAAAAACCGCCACATGAACAGCGCCGCCAGCAGCACGCCCGCCGGGAACACCTGCTGGAAGAACAGGTAGAACCCGCCCTCCTGCGCGCCGGACGAACCGGGCAGCGGCGTAAACGACGCGGCGACGAACAGCAACAGCTGCAGCGTCAGAATCTCAGAGTATGAATATACGTCCAACCCGAACGCGCGGTACAGGAAGTAGACGGCGCTCATCAGCGCAGCGACCTGCAGGAAGGACGAGAGCAGCAGCACGAGCATGTGGAAGGGATGATGCTTGAGCATATCCACGCTGGCGCGGAAGTCGTAGAGCGCCGCGTCCGCCTTGGAGGTGGACTTGGCGAGGTCCTTGACGATGCGCAGCTTGCTGCCGAGCCGGAGCGCCAGCACGATGATAGCGCTGACGATGTTGCGGTTGATGGCAAGCAGCAGCACGCCCACGACCGACAGCCCGTTGAGCACGAAGCCGAGGATGACGATGAAGCGCCCCTTGTCGATGCACTGGGCGACGATGCCGGGGTTGAGCGCCCACATCACGCCCGTCATGATGAGCAGCGCGCATTGAAAGTTGAAGAACTTGACGGCGAGCGCCGAGGAGGAAATGCCCGTCGGCACGCCGCGCTTTTTGAGCGAAAACACCTGCATGGGCTGACCGCCGGTCGCCGCCGGGGTGACGGAGGAATAGAACATGCCGATGAGCCCGACCAGCAGCGAGGTAAACACGTTGACCTTGACCTTCTGCTGGCAGAAAAATATATGCAAAATCAGCCCTTCGCTGGCGGCGTGCCCGCACCAGCACAGGAAAGCGCCCAGCACCCAAAGCCAATCCACCGAACGCACGGCATCCCACGCATAGCCGATATCGCCCGACTGCGAGCCGAGAATGACGACCAGCGCGATCGGTCCTACGATGGAAAGCGTGTTGAGGATGGTCTTGCGCGTGTTCTTCTTGATCTTTACCATGCGCCCTGCCTTTAAGTGTCATTGCCGTTCATCAGTATACCATAGATGCGCCCGGTTGTCACCCGAAAACTGCCAGTTCGTCAAATGAGCGTAAAAAACGCGGTGTATGGCGCGCGCGTATTGACGGACGCGCGGCAACGAAACTATAATGAAGGCGAATCAGGGAAGAAGGAGGCGCGGCATGCTGTACGGTATTGCAGGGATACTGCTGCTGCTCGCGGCGTTTGGCACGCGGCGGTTCGCGCTGTGCTCCGGGCGCTGTCCGGACTGGATGCGCGGGTGCGCTTTCGCGCATCGCGGGCTGCACGGCGCGGGCGCGCAGGAGAACACGCTCGAGGCATTCGCACGCGCGATCGCCGAAGGACGCGCCATCGAGCTGGACGTGCAGAGGACGCGCGACAATGTGCCGATGGTCGTGCACGACGACAGGCTCGCGCGGCTGTTTGGGCGCGAGGGGCGCATATCGCGCATGCTGCATCACGAGGCGAAGACGCTGACGCTGCGCTCGGGCGCGCGCGTGACGACGCTCGCCGAGGCGCTCGCGTTCATCGGCGGACGCGTGCCGGTGCTGGTCGAGGTCAAGGCGTATCATGTGCCCGATGGCTTTGAAAAGAACGTTGCGCGCGAGCTTGCGCGGTACGAGGGCGAATGCGCCGCGCAGTCCTTCAATCCATTCGCGCTCAACCGCCTACGCGGGGAAGCGCCCGGTCTGTGCGTCGGGCTGCTGCTGGGCGGGCTGTCGCCCAAATGGCTCAAGCCCCTGCGCGTCCTCAAGGACAACCTGCTCTGCGCCATTTGCCGCCCGAACTTCGTCGCCTATCAGTACGCGCTGCTGTCCCCGGGCGAGCTTGACGCATATCGCGGGAACGACCGCGTGACGCTTGGCTATGTCATGGATGAAAGCGACATCGGTTCGCCCGAGAGCCTTTCGCGCGTGGACTGCGCGATCTTCGAGCGGCGGTAGCGCGCTTGCGTTTTCTGCTTGCTTCCTGTATACTGCTTGACTGTGAAGGGGGGATTCCCATGCAACTGACGGTATCACACCTGACAAAGAGCTTCGGCGCGAAGGTCGCCGTGGACGATTTGAGCTTTTCGGTGTCCGAACCCGGCGTGTTCGGGTTGATCGGCACCAACGGCGCGGGCAAAACGACGACCATCCGCACGATTCTTGGCATCATGACGCCCGACAGCGGCGCCGCGACGTTCGACGGCAAGCCGATCACGCGCGAAACGCTGAACTTTGGGTATATGCCCGAAGAGCGCGGCATCTACATGAAATCCAAGGTGCTCGAGCAGCTTCTGTACTTCGGCGCGCTGCGCGGCATGACGCGCGCAGACGCAAAGCGCGCGGCGCTCGCCTATATGGAGCGTCTGGACGTCATGGAATACAAGGACATGCAGGCGCAGAAGCTGTCCAAAGGCAACCAACAAAAGATACAGCTCATCGTGACGCTCATTCAAGACCCGACGCTCATTTTCCTCGACGAGCCGTTCAGCGGGCTTGACCCGCTCAACGCCGAAATGCTGTCCTCGTTGATTCGCGATTTGGTGAAGGACGGCAAAATCATCGTCATGAGCAGCCACCAGATGGCGACGGTCGAGGAATACTGCAAAGACCTCGTCATCCTCGACCGCGGCAAGACCGTGCTTTCGGGCAGCCTGCGCGAGATCAAACGCGGCTACGGGCACACCAACCTCGTGGTTTCCGGCGGCGCGCGCGCGGCGGAGCTGGCGACGCAGTGCGGGCTGTCGCTGATTGAAAAGCGCGCGGACGAGAGCGAGTATCACATCACGGGCGACGACATGGCAAGTAAGTACCTGTGCGCGCTGGTCGCGGCGGGGGAATACCCTGTGAAGTTCGAGATTCGCGAGCCTTCGCTGCACCAAATCTTCATCGAAAAGGTGGGCGCGATGCAATGAAACAGATATTGACGGTGTTCCGCTTTACCTTTCTGGACGGCATCCGCAAAAAGGCGTTCATCATTTCTACCGTCATCATGGCGGCGCTCATCATCATCCTGTTCGCGCTGCCCGCGCTGCTGGATTCGTCCGATAACAGCGCCGCGCCCGAGATCGGCACGGCGGAAAGCGTGCAGATCGAAAAGAGCAGACCATACACCGCGTATTACATCGACCAAAACGGGTTGATTCCCGGCGCTGTCGAAACGCTCTCCGCAGCGTTTGGCAACACGCGCTTTATCGCGGGCGACACGGCGAGCATCGAGGACTACCGCGCCGAAATCGCCGAAGACAGCGATATCTCGCTGGTCGAGGTCGTGCCGGGCGGCGACATGCCGTTCGTGTCGGTCGTAACGAAGGATTTCATGTCCGGGCTGAATGCGCAGAACGTGGCGCGAACGCTGTCCGGGTTGTATGTGGCGGACGCGCTCTCGCAGTACAACCTGCCGGAGGAAGCGCTGGCGCTGGCGCGCGCGCAGCTTCCCTACGGCGCGTCCGTCGCCGGGACGATGAACGTCAGCGGCTACGCGCTGGGGCTGGCGCTCATCATGCTGATCTTCTTCGCGGTCTATTTCTACGGCTATGGCGTATCGATGTCGGTCGCCAATGAGAAGACCTCGCGCGTCATGGAAACGCTGGTGGTGTCGGCAAAACCCTCGCGTATCCTGCTGGGCAAGTGCCTGGCTATGGGCTTGGTGGGGCTGATGCAGTTTGCGGGCATGCTGCTGCTGGCGTTCGGATGTTATACCCTGTTCGTCCCCGAGGGCGCGACGCTCTTTGGCATGCCGCTGTCGCTCGACGCTTTCACCACGCGTTCCGCGCTGCTGATTCTGGTTTATTTCATCCTCGGGTACGCGCTGTACGCCATGATGAACGCCGTTTGCGGCGCGACGGTCTCCAAGATCGAGGATCTGAACTCCGCCATGATGCCCGCGATGTTCGTCGCGCTGGGCGGGTTCTATCTGGCGTATTTCGCGATGGTCGCGGGCTCTGGCGGAGCGCTGGAAAAGCTCGCCATATACCTGCCGTTTTCTTCGCCGTTCGCTATGCCCTTTAAGCTGCTCAACGGCGTTGTGCCGACGCAGGAAGTGCTTATTTCCATTGCGCTGCTGATCGTCGCCACGGTGCTGGTATCGCTGCTGTCCATCAAGCTTTATTCCGCGTCGGTGCTGCATTACGGCAAGCGCCTCAAATACAAGGAGCTTTACAAAACCAAGCTGTGACGGCTATTCCGCCGCCGGCTCGCGCTCGAACAGCAATTTGCCGATTTGGTCGAGGATCGAGCCGGCGGACGGCGGTCTTGCCTGCGCGATTTGGAACACCTGCGGGCCTTCCAGCAGCACGCCGTTGTTGAGCAATTCTTGATGCACCGGAATGATGCGGTAGGTGTACACCACGCCGACCTTGGCGCTCGTGTCGGTCACGTAGATGGTCTCGCCCGCGCCGCCGTAGCGCTCGGTCAGGATGAAGCTCTCGCCGACCGCGTCGCGCTGCACGCGGCAGAGCGCCGCATCCGACGGCGTGATGACGAGCACGGGGTTGCCCGCGTCGTTGTGCGTCACGTAAAAGCCCGAGACGGCGCGCGGCGCGCGCCAGACGGTCGATTCCTTGGTCGGGTGGTTGTTGGCAAGGAACACCTCGGAATACTGATACGCCTTGGGCGTGAGCGAGGAAGCGAGCATGGGTTCGCCCGCCCATTCGATGGATTTTGTGTCGATCTTGAGCCAGACAAGCCCGCCGGGAGACTGGAAATCGGGCTTGTTTTTTCCTGTGTAGACGGTCTTGAAAAAGCGCGTGGCAAGCGCGGCGGTGTAGTCGCCGCCCGACACCCATGATTGCAGCCTGTGCGCGCTGTCGGGGTTGTCAAAGCCCATCCAGAACGCGGTGGCGACGTCCGGGTTATACGCCGCCATCCAGATATCGCGGTTGCCGCCGCCCTGCATGTTGACCGTGCCCGTCTTCCCGGCGACAGGCGTACCCGCGCCCGAGAGCTTCGCGCCCGTGCCCGAAGCCGTGACGGACTGCAATAGATTCGTCATGAGGTACGCCGTCTGTGCGCTGCACACGCGCGCGCCTGTCGTCTGGTGCTCATAGAGCGTCTGCCCGTGCGCGTCCACGATGCGCTCAATGAAGTACGGTTCATAATATGTTCCGCCGTTGGCAAACGGCGCGTAGGCGGCGGCAAGCTGCAAGGGCGATACGCCGTAGGTCATCGAGCCTAGCGCGAGGGAGAGGTTCGCGTCGCGCACGTCGGGCGCAAGCCCGACCTTCTGCATGTAATCGCGTGCGGCGGTCACGCCGATTTGCGACAGCAGCGACACCGCCGCGACGTTGAGCGAGTATTTGAGCGCCGTGCGGAACGTGACGTTGCCGTAATAGGCGTTGCCCGAGTTGCGCGGCGAATAGTTGCCGAACTTGGTCGGCGTGTCATTGAGCACGCTGGCGGTCGTGTATCCGCGCTCGATGGCGGGCGCGTAGGCGCACAGCGGCTTGAGCGACGAACCGGGCTGGCGGCGGATCTGCGTGGCGCGGTTGAGCCCGCGCGCGACGGTGTACTCCCGCCCGCCGACGATCGCGCGCACCGCGCCCGAACGCACGTCCACGCACGCCATTGCGCTCTGCGCTTTCTCGCCGTCAGACGCGTCCGCGGCAAACAGCGAATGTTCCTTGTATTCCGCGTCCGCCGCGTCCTGATGCTCGCGCGAGAGCGCGGTGTAGATGTGATACCCGCCGCCCAGCAGCGCTTCCGCCGAGATGCCCAGCAGCGTTTCCGCCTCGGCGAGCACGGCGTCCGAATACCAGCCGTATACGGCGGTATCCTCCTCGCGCGCAACGGGCGTGATTTCCTCGGCGATCGCCGCCTGATACGCGCTTTCGTCGAGCATGTTGTTGTCGCGCATGGTGGCGAGGATGTAGGCGCGCCTTGACTTATTGGTGTCGGGCGCGAGGTGCGGCGCGTATGCTGACGGCGCTTTGACGGTCGCCGCGAGGCTCGCCGCCTGCGCGGGCGAGAGCGCCGCCGCGTCCACGCCGAAATAGCTTTGCGCCGCCGTCTGCACGCCGTACGCGCCGCGCCCGAAATAAATGTAGTTCATGTACATTTCAAGGATCTCGTCCTTGGTAAACGCCTGCTCGAGGCACACCGCAAGGTAGACTTCCTCCGCCTTGCGCGCCAGCGTCTTTTCAGCGCTCAAGTGCGACAGCTTGATCAATTGCTGCGTGATCGTGCTCGCGCCCTCGGCGTACTCGCCGCTTTTGACGTTGCTGACGACCGAGCCGAAAATGCGCACGATGTCAAACCCCGGATGCCTGTAAAACCGCAGGTCTTCTGCGGCGATGAACGCGTTCTTGACGTGCGCGGGCAGCGACGCGAGCGCCACCATCGTGCGGTTTTCTGTCGATTTGATATCGGTGAAACGCTCGCCCGCGCTGTCGTACATTGCGCCCGTCTGCTTGACGCGCGTGAGCTTATCAATGTCCAGCGTCTGCCAGTTGGCGATATCGAACACAAAAAAGGCGGCGATGCACGCGGCGGCAAGCAGTCCGAGCGCCCAGAACGACAGCTTGCGCAGGGTGTGGCGCTTCTTGCCGTCCAGCATGGCAAGCTCCCGCAGGCTCTCGCGCTCCGTCTGCGCGCTGCGCTTTTCCGCCTCCCGCCTGTCCCTTCGTCCGCGCATGCCGGCACTTCCTCTCGCTTTTTGCCATCATTATTACCCGCATGCGCGACAAAAAAACAGGCAACCGTTGGTATCGGCTGCCCGCTTTTCAGAACGAATTACTACACTCTAAAGACCGCCGCCGCGCCTTCGCTCCGCACGTCGAGCACGGCGCAGCAGTTTGCGCCGAACGCGCTCTCCATCTGCGATACGAATGTCTTGACCATGCCGCAAGGCACGAAATTGAGCGTCGTGCCCGCGAAACCGCCGCCGTGCACGCGCCATGCGCCCTTGCCCGCGAGCATAGAGGCGGCGAGCGCCAACGCGAGCGACAGCGGCTGCATGCGCGCGTCGGTGTATACGTTTTGCAGCAACATCCAGCTGCTTTCGCCCGACGCGATAATTTGCTTGAAAAACAGCTCGATATCGTCCGCGCGCAGCGCGCTGACCGCCTGCTTAACGCGCTTGTTTTCTTCGAAAAAGTGCATGGCGCGGAGCACCGCCCTGTCGCCGACCGTCTCGCGGAGGCGCGCGACGTTTTGCGTGATTTGCTCGGGGCGCACGCGGCGCAGGCAGCTTTCACCCAACGCTTCGGCGACGGCGCTCATTTCTTCGCGGATGGCGGCATAATCGGCGGTCAGGTCGTCGTGGCTGCCGCCCGTTTTGACGACGATCATGGAATAGCCCTTGTCCTTGAAGGAATAGGGAAGCGGCTCGATGATCGGCTCGTTTTTGAAGTCGATGCCCACCAAACCGCCCGTCGAGGACGCCATTTGATCCATCAGCCCGCAGGGCTTGCCGAAATAATGGTTCTCGGCGTACTGCGCGATCTCCGCGCGCTCCGTCGATTGCATGATAAAGCCGTTGTACAGCGCGTCCTGCACCGCGAGCATGAGCACCTCGTAGGCGGCGGACGAGGACAGCCCGCTGCCGCCGAGGACATTGGAGGTCACGCAAGCGTCGAAACCGCCGATTTTATAGCCCAGTTCACGCATGCGCGCCGCCGTTCCGCGCACGACGGCGGCGGACGTGCCTTCCTCGCTCTTGACGGGCGCAAGGTCGCCAAGGTCGAGCGATATCGCGGGGAAGCCTTCGCTGTCCACATGCGCGATCATGTCGTCGCGCGCCGACACGCACGCCACCATGTCCAGCGTGATCGCGGAGGCGAGCACGCGCCCGCGGTTGTGGTCGGTGTGGTTGCCGATAAGTTCGGTTCTGCCGGGCGCGGAGAGCATGTACAGCGGACCTTTGGCGCGGTACACTTCCTCATGCCGCTTGCAGAGCATGGTGTAGCGCGATAGCTGGCAGACCAGCTCGCCGTTTCCGCAGCCGTAGAGCGCGGCGAGGCGCTCGAGCGCCGATTCGGTTTTCAAGTGCCGGGAAAGCTCGGCGTAAATATCGCTCATTTCGTCCCCTCCGCGTCCAATATCCCCTGCCAGAAGCGCATGAACTCGTCCAGTCCAAGTTCGCGCAGGGTTTCTTCAAATGTATTGAATTCTTCGTCTGAAATCTCTCTCTCGCCCAGCACCCACTGCGCGATGCTCACGTCCACATACTTCCCGATGGCGGATTGCAGCGGCGTGATGTAGGCGAGCTGCTCGTGCGTCAGGTCGCACAGCGGGAAGGGGAGCGCCGCCACCTGATTGACGGCGTTGATCTGGTCGGACAGCAGCCCGACCTGCGAATCGGTATACTGCCGCTGGAATTCGTCGCACGACACGCCGGGCGCCGTGCCGCCGCTGGTGATCAACGTTTCGGCGGTGAAGTAGTTGTTGGCGGAGGCGGCGTCGCTGACGCGCCATGTGCCGTCGCCGTTCAACACATAGTCCACGCCCTCGAGCCCGACGGATGCGAGGCGCGAGCCTTCCTCGGAATACAGCGTATCGACCCAGGAGAGCATCAGCGCCGGGTCGTCGCACGCGCTGGTGACAGCGAACGCGCCGCGCAGCACCTGTCCCGTCACGCTGCGGTACACGCGCGCGCCCTTGTACACCAGCGGGGGAACGGCGACGTACTCGGACGACCACGCGACGGGCAGCACGTTGGAAATCATCGTCGTAAACAGCATGCCGTATACCTTGGCGGCGGAATCGTCCGTGACGCGGCGCAGGGAATCGTTGGTCGTGAAGCCGTTCTTATCCAGCAAGCGCTCCGCGTATGCGTCCCTGCACCATGCGATGAACGAACGGAAATCATCCTCCAGCGGCATGAAGCGCGCCTCGCCGCCTTGCGCGAAGAGGTTGAAGTCGTTCGCGGTCAGCCCGAAGCCGTGCGCAAGGTATTTCAAATCGTATGGTCCCAGAAACGCCAACGCGATCTCGTCCTTTTTGCCGTTGCGGTTGGGGTCGCCCGTCTGAAACGCGCGCATGACCTCGGTCAGCGACGCGATATCAGTCGGCATGTCGAGCTTGAGCGCGGTCAGCCAAGATTGGTTGATCCACAATATGTTTTGCATGGGCGAACGGTCGATGTACGGCAGCGCCGCGATGCGCCCGTCCGGCAGCGTGATGGCGTCGCGCCATTCGGGGTGCTCCGTCAGCAGCGCGCTCAGGTTCGGGCAGTGCTCGTCAATCAGCGGCGCGAGGTCAATGAGCACGCCGCTGTCCAGCAGGGCGATGCCGTCCGCGCTCGTCAGTTCCGCCTTGAACAGCACGTCGGGCAGCTCGCCCGCCGCCGTCATGCCCGCCTTTTCGCGCGCCCAAGCGTCAGCCTCGGTAAACTGGCGGTACACGAACGAAACGCCCGTTTTTTCCTGCATGCGCGCAAAAAACAGATTGGTATCCCATGTGCGGTACGTCGCACCGTCGTCAAAGCCCGCCATGACATAGCTTTTGCCTTCCTGCGCAAGCCCGAGACCCGATACGAGGCAAAGCGCCAGCAGCAGGCATCCCCATCGTTTTAACAACAAAGCGGTCCTCCTTGTCAAGAGATGCGTATATTATACATGAATATGCGCCCGCGCGTCAACGACTAGAAAAAAACCGAATTGCGGCGACAATGATGGACGTTCTGGAAAAAGTTCACAGTTTATTTACCGCGCCGAGGATTTACAGAATTGCGCGCGTGTGGTATTGTATGGGCAAACAAGGAGGATGTATTCACATGAAGAAAGCAATGGCGATATTGCTCGTGCTGATGCTGCTGCCGGTCGCCGCGCTGGGCGAGTCTATGGAGATGACCGAGCTGGAGCAGCTTCGCAGGCAGGTTTCGTTCACTTGGACGCGCTACGAGAACCGCGTGTACGGCTTTGCCTTCAGCATCCCGGATTCCTTCGCCGCGATGGAGGAGACCAAGCTCAAGGAATGGCTCGATAACGTGCAGCAGGAAGAGGAAGGCGACGATATCTACGACATCCGCTATTGGGACGCCAACGACGGCACGCTGTCCTTTGAAACGCAGGTCAAAGAGCCGACCTACGAGAGCTTCGAGGTCGAACTGTCCAAAGCGCCCGATTATCTGTCGTTCATACAGGAAGACTATGACGCGGCGGGCTACCAGAACCTGCGCATGCTGCACGAGGGCGTGGTGCGCAAAACACCGCTGGGCGACATGCTCGAAATGGCGATCCAATACGAGATCCCGACCGGGATGGGCGCTGTGACCGTCCAACAGGTGTATTACGATCTGTACATGGGCGAGCTGGAGTACATCTTCGCCGTCACCGGGTACAACCTCGACTACGACACGCTGCAAAGCCTGCTGGACACCATCGTCTGGACGGCGGGCTTGACTGTGTAAAAACGCGCTCCGCCGCTTGCGCGCGCTGGCAGAATGTGGTATCCTTTCAGGCGAAATCACTTGAAAGGACTGCAAAAGCATGTACAAAAGATGGACGACGCTGGCGCTTGCGCTGATGCTCGCGCTTTGCTGCGCGCAGGCGCTCGCGGATGCGTACAAGAACGTTATCAACCCGATGGAAAACCGCGGGATAACGCCGCTTGGCAGGAACGCGCAGGGCGGCTTTGACACAAACCCCGTGATCTCCGGCGAGAGCGCCACGACCGGGCTTCCTTTCTCCGGCAATTACTGGCCGACGCTCGTCAGCATCGACAACAACCCCGCCGCGCGTCCGCAGTGGGGCGTTCGTTATGCCGATATCCTCTATGAGCTGCCGATTCAGGGAAACACCGCGACGCGGCTGATGGGGCTGTATTCCGACCAGTACGGCGAGCAGGTCGGTCCCGTACGCTCCATCCGCATCCTGCACGTGGACCTGCGCGAATCGTGGGATTGCGCGCTCGTTTTCTGGGGCATGCAGACCATGAAGGGCACGAGCGTGGAGCAGACGTTCCGCGATTACGGCGTGCGCCGGTATTCCGGGCAAGTCATCGTGTTCGACGGCACGGACGGGCAAAACAAGCCTTGGAAGAAGCTCTACACCGCCACCAAGAACCACGCGTCCCCGCATAACAAGGGCGCGGACATCGGCGAACTGGCGGCGCTCGCCGCGTCGTCGGGGTATGAATTCAAGGAGCGTCCGTTCCTGTTTACCGACGAACTGCCGGAAACGGGCGCTGCGGCGAGTAAAATCGACATCAACTATTCCGGCGAGGAAAGCTACAGCTCGGGCTTCGCGTACGACGCGGAAACGAACGCCTACAAGCGCTTTACGGCGGGTCAGCCGCACGTCGATTTGGACGCGCCGGACGAGCAGCTCGCGTTCCAGAACGTCATCATCCAGCGCACCGAGGTGGATTTCTACTACGGCACGTCCACGCGCCCGCTGGTGACAGAGGTCGGCGAGGGCAACGCCGATATCTTCATGGGCGGCAGATACATCGCGGGCTATTGGGCGCGCACGGGGCTGGAGGAGCGCACGGTGTTCTTCGACGCGGAGGGCAACGAGCTGGCGCTGCAGCGCGGCAAAACGTACATCATGATCACGTCCGAAAAAACGGTCGTGAGCTACGAATAACTAGGGCAATCGCTTGCGAAAAAGCAAAAATCGCGGTCAGCGATTTTCACTAACTTTCCGGGGGTATCGGGGGCGAAGCCACCGATATAGTTCCGCAGAACCGGCTTTGCCGGTTCGAGGCGCAGGCGACAGCCTGTTTCCTTGCGCGATTTTCGCCCGGGAGGCTCCCGCAGGAGCCGAGAGAAAATCGCGTTCCGAACAAAGGGGCGTCTCCCGCCCCTTTGTTCGTGTCAATATCATGGCGCTGCTTGACATTTGCCGCGCAAGCCGCTACACTGAATGCGGAATGCGAGGAAAGGCTTCGGTGGTACGATGAACGATCAGAAGATCGCCATACTGGTGGATTCGTGCACGGACGTGCCCGACAGCTTTATTGACGAATATCAGATTTTTATGGTTCCCATGAAGATCGTGTACCGGGACAATGAATTTGAGGACCGCGTGAACATCTCCGCCCAGCAAGTGTACGACAGGCTTGTGGACGAAGTGCCCAAGACGGCTACGCCCACGGCGGGCATTTTGATGAACGCTTTTGAGGATATCCGGGAGAAGGGTTATGAAAGCGTCATCGCCGTGTCGATTTCCAGCGGCCTGTCGGGGACGTACTCGCTGGTCTGCGAAACGGCGAAGCGCTTTCCGGAATTGCGCGTAGAAGCGGTGGACACGCGCTCTATCGGCATCGGCGCGGGCATTCAGGCGATTTACGCTGGCAAGCTCATCAAGCAGGGGCTTCCGTTTGAAGTCATTGTCAAGAAGCTGCGCGACAGCGCCGAGCATTCGCGCGTGTACTTCTGCCTGTCCACGCTCGAGTATTTGAAGCGCGGCGGGCGCATCGGCAAGGTCGCGGCGATTCTCGGCTCGATTTTGCACATCAAGCCCGTGATCACCTGCAACCAAGAGGGCGCGTACTGCATCGCCGCGACGGTGCGCGGGCGCGCCAAGGCGCTCGCGGAGACCATCAACCTCGCGATCGGCAACCTCCGCGAAAACGTCGAATACACCATCGCCGTCGCGCACGGCAGCGCCGTGGAGGAAGCGAGCCGCGTGCTCGAGGAACTCAAGAAGCGCCTGCCGGACTGTTCCATGTTCATCGAGTGCGAGGTCAGCCCCGCGCTCGGCGTGCACACGGGTCCCGGCTTGGTCGGTGTCGGCGTGCAGCTGCTGATGTAACAGAACGGATTGTATACAAGGTTACACAACCTTGCGAACCCGTGTAACCTGTGTGACCCCGCATGCCGCGGGGTCTTATTTTACGCGATTGTTACATTGTAATGGGCGTAACGGTCGGTCTACCGTAGCCATGCCGGGTTACGCTGTAGAAGCCGATGAGGTTGCTGGGGCGCGATTTCTGGTACGCAAGCAGCACGCTCCGCGTGTCGGTAAGCTCGAAGCGCACCGATAGCCCGCAGCCGACGGACACATCCCTCGGCGTGGTGATGACCTGCGCGCGAACGCCGTCGCGCCGCAATACGCCCTCGAACTTCAATACCTGCTGGCGCGACCGGAACGCCGCGATGCCAAACGTTTCCTCGCCGGTATTTGCGCGCCCGCCATACATGCTCATGTCGTTTCCTCCTTCGCGTTTTCCATCTATCCTATGCAGGCGGCGGCGGAATGCGCGGAAAACTGTCCGTTTTTTCTTGCGATTTGCCCGCTTCGATGGTATACTGCTATGCGTACAGAAAGGATGGGTGTGTATGCAGATGGAAGAATTCCTGCGCACGGTGACGGCGCTGCCCGGGCTGACGGGCAACGAGGGGGTCGTGGCGGACTATATCCAGGAAGCCTTTCGCCCGTATTGCGATGATACGCGCATCGACTTGATGCACAGCGTCATCGCGCTCAAGAAAGGCGCGGGCGAGGGCAAGCGCCCGGTCGTGATGTGCGCGGCGCATCTGGACGAAATCGGGCTGATGGTGACGGATATCGAGGAAGACGGCGCGTTGCGCATCGGCAGCGTCGGCGGCGTTGATTCGCGCATCCTCCCGGGCATGCGCGTGACGGTCTACGGCAAAGAAAAGCTCATGGGCGTGATCGGCGCGAAATCGCCGCACATATTGACCGCCGAGGAGCGCGAAAAGAACTACGACCGCAAATCGCTGTATATCGACGTGGGCATGCCGCCCGAAAAGGTGCGCGAATTGGTGCACGTCGGCGATTGCGTGGCGCTCGAAGCGAAGTTCACCAAGCTGCTCAACGGGCGGTTCGCCACCAAAACGGCGGACGACCGCGCCTGCGTCGCCATCATGCTCAAGGCGGCGGAGCTGCTCTGCGGCATGAAGCACAAGGCGGATATCTACTTTGTGTCCACCTGTCAGGAGGAAGTCGGCAGCTACGGCGCGCTGACGGCGGGCTACGCCGTCGCGCCCGATTACGGCGTGGCGCTCGACGTGTGCCACGCGAGCACCCCGGGCGCGACGCAGGACGACACGTTCAAGCTCGACAGCCTGTGCGCGTCCGTCGGTCCGTATATCAACCCCTTGCTGCGCAAAAAGCTCGCCGAGGTCGCCAAGCGGCAAAACGTCGCTTTGCAGACGGGAGTCGACGAGTATTACACCGGCACCGACGCGGACGAGCTGGGCGAAACGCGCGGAGGCGTGCCGACGGTGCTGTTGGAGCTGCCGCTCAAATATATGCACACCTCGGTCGAAACCTTCGACATGCACACGCTGGAAGAAGGCGCGCGGCTGCTGGCGCATTATCTGGCGGCGGTGGACGAGAGCTGGGAGGACGAGCTATGGAACTGAAAGCATTGACGGCGATCCACGCCGCCTCGGGCGACGAGCGCGCGCTGCGCAAGGCGCTTGTCGAAGAAGCGAAGCGGTTCTGCGAAGACGTGCGCATCGACCGCGCCGGGAATGTGATTTGCCATAAAAAGGGCACGAAGGACGGACTGCCGCGCGTGCTCGTGTCGGCGCACATGGATGAAGTGGGCTTCATCGTGCGCTCGGCGACGGACGACGGGCTTTTGCGCATCCGCCCGATCGGCGGCATCGACCCGCGCGTGGTCGTGTCCAAGCACGTCGTCGTCGGCGAAAAGCGGCTGCCGGGCGTGATCGGCGCGATGGCGATCCACCTGCAAACGGCGGCTGATCGCGGGCGCGTGCTCAAGTACGACAGCCTGTACATCGACATCGGCGCGAAAGACAAGGACGAGGCGGAGCGCGAATGCCCGCCCGGCACATACGCCTATTTTGACGGCGAATACGCCGAGTTTGGCGACGGCTTTGTCTGTTCCAAGGCGCTGGACGACCGCGTGGGCTGCTATACGCTGCTGCGCGCGCTGCAAAATGAGTATCCGTGCGACGTGACGTTTGCGTTCGTCACGCAGGAGGAAGTCGGGCTTCGCGGGGCGCGGGGCGCGGGCTTCACCGAGCAGCCCGATATCGCGCTGGTCTGCGAGGGCACGGCGGCGAACGATATGGGCGACGTGCCCGAGGTTTCCAAGATTTGCCGCGCAGGGCAGGGCGTCGCCGTCAGCTTTATGGACAACGGCAGTCTTGCCAACCGCGCGCTTTTCAAGGACGTGCTCGCGGTCGCGCAGAAGTGCGAAGTTCCCTATCAGGTCAAGCGCGGGGTCACGGGCGGGAACGACGCCGCCGCGTATCAACGCGCCGGGGTCGGCGCGCGCACCTGCGTGCTCTCCGTGCCCTGCCGGTACATCCACGGCGCAGCGTCGGTCTGCAAGCTGTCCGACGTGGACGCGCAATACGCGCTGCTAAACGCCTTTTTGACAAATATTGGAGGTTGAGAATATGCTGCGGAATACACTCAAAACACTGGTGAACGCCTGGGGCGCGACGGGCAACGAGCAGGGCGTGGCGGAAGCCGTCAAGACGCTGCTGGCGGGGCATGTGGACAGCGTGCGGCAGGACGCGCTCGGCAACCTCATTGTGGAGAAGTTCGGCTCGGAGGAAAACGGCAAGCGCGTGATGTTCTCGGCGCACATGGATCACATCGGGCTTGTCGTGACCGACGTTGAAAAAGAAGGCTTCCTGCGCGTGACGAACGTGGGCGGCGTGGGCGCGGACGTGCGCACGCCTCGGCACGTCGTGTTTGAGAACGGCGTGGAGGGCGTCGTCACCAGCCAGCCCGTTCCCGAGGGCGACAAGCCCGCCCCGAAGTTCCTGTTCGTCGATATCGGCGCGGAATCCAAGGACGAGGCGCTCAACATGGTCAATATCGGCGACGTATGCGTGTACGCGCCCGATTTCTTCGCGATGGGGCAGCACAAAGTCACCGCGCCCGCGATGGACGACCGTTGCGCCTGCGCGCTGCTGTGCGAGCTGCTGCTCTATGTGGACAACCCCAAGAACACCATCGTCGGCGTGTTCTCCACGCAGGAGGAAGTCGGTCTGCGCGGCGCGACGGTCGCGGCGTATTCCGTGAACCCCGATATCGGCGTCGCGCTGGACGTGACCGCGTGGGGCGACACGCCGGAAACCAAGATCCCCGCGATCAAGCTGGGCGCGGGCCCCGCCGTGAAGTTCATGGACAGGAGCATGATCGCCACGCCCTTCGTCCGCGAAAAGATGCTGGAAGCGGCGGAGATGGCGGGCGTACCGGCGCAGCGCGAGGTGCTGCCCTACGGCGGCACCGATGGCGGCGCGATTCAACACGCGCGCTGCGGCATCCCGACGGGCACGCTGTCCATCCCGTGCCGCTACGTGCATTCCGCGTGCGAGACCATCGACATGCGGGACATGGAAGGCGCGCTCAAGCTGCTCTTGCAGTTCGTAGAGATCATCTAAACAGATTATTGCTTGGAGGAAAGTACGCATATGAAAGCCATGACCGCGGCGGAGCTCCGCGCGCTGTTTCTGAAATTCTTTGAGCAAAAGGGGCACGCGGTGATCCCCGCCGCCTCGCTCATTCCCGAGAACGACCCCACGGTGCTCTTTACCACGGCGGGCATGCACCCGCTCGTGCCTTATCTGCTCGGGCAGACGCATCCCGCCGGAACGCGCCTTTGCGACGTGCAAAAGTGCATCCGCACGGGCGATATCGACGAGGTCGGCGACCCGAGCCACCTGACGTTCTTTGAGATGCTCGGCAACTGGAGCTTGGGCGACTACTTCAAGAAGGACATGATCCCGTGGAGCTGGGAGTTCCTCACCAGCCCGGAATGGCTGGGCATCGATAAGGACAGACTGGCGTTTTCCGTGTTCGCGGGCGACGACGATTGTCCGCGTGACGAGGAATCCTACGCGCTCTGGCGCGCGCAGGGGGTCTCCGAGAAGAACCTGTACTACCTGCCCAAGGAGAACAACTGGTGGGGACCTGCGGGCGTGACGGGGCCGTGCGGTCCGGACACCGAGATGTTCATCATCACCGACAAGCCC
>CAZEIC010000059.1:0-17794 GCA_964512175.1 uncultured Oscillospiraceae bacterium
ATACTGTCGGGATTCTTGAGCAGGAGCCTCCGCTTGAGGAGGACAAAACTGTCATCGAGAACATACGGCAGGCTTTTCGTTCGTTGACGGACAAATTGGAAAGATTTAACGCTATCGGTGAAGAACTGGGTGCGCTGGATGCTGATTTTGATGCCTTGATGGAGGAAATGGGCAATCTTCAGGCTGAAATCGACGCGGCAGACGGGTGGGACATTGACAGCAAGCTGTCTCAAGCCATGGACGCGCTTCAATGCCCGGACCCCAATACGCCGGTTCGCATCCTTTCCGGCGGCGAAAGACGCCGCGTTGCGCTGTGCAAGCTTTTGCTCGAAGCCCCCGATCTGCTCTTGCTGGATGAACCGACCAACCATCTCGACGCGGAATCCGTTCTTTGGCTTGAACACTTTCTGAAAAGATATCCCGGTTCAGTTCTGGCTGTTACGCATGATCGATATTTCCTTGATAATGTTGCAGAGTGGATCTGTGAAGTGGATCGCGGACAGCTGTATCCTTACGAGGGGAATTATTCAACGTACCTTGCGACGAAGGCAGCCCGCCTTGAAGCGCAGGGACAACAACAGTCAAAGCTAGTTAAAAGAATTCAGGCGGAACTTGAATGGGTCAGAAGCTCTGCCAAAGCGCGTCAGACAAAGAGCAAAGCACGTCTGGAGAGATTTGCGCAAATGGAAGCAGAAGCTTCCGCTGTCAAACAGACGGATTTTTCGGATATCAGGATTGTTGTGGGGCCGCGTCTGGGAACCAAAGTGATTGTTGCTGAAAATATCAGCAAATCCTACGGCGACAGAAACCTCATCAACAACCTGTCCTTTTCTCTTCCGCAGGGAGGAATCGTGGGCGTCATTGGTCCAAACGGCGTGGGCAAAACGACCTTGTTCAAGGCGATCGTTGGGTTGGAGGCGTTGTCCGGCGGAACCTTGGATATTGGTGAAACGGTTCAGATTTCGTATGTCGATCAAAGAAGAGAAGGGCTTGATCCGGAGAAAACGATTTGGGAAGTGGTTTCCGGAGGGGAGGACCAGATCAAGATCGGAAACACTGTCATTCCGAGCAGAGCCTATCTATCATGGTTTGGCTTTAAGGGAGCGGATCAGCAGAAGAAAGCGGGTGTTCTTTCGGGCGGCGAGCGAAATCGCTTGAATCTGGCATTGACCTTGAAAGTGGGTGGTAATTTGCTCCTGCTCGACGAGCCAACGAACGATCTGGACATTGCGACGCTGTCAAGCCTTGAGGAGGCCTTGCTCAATTTTGCCGGAAGCTCGGTCATCATCAGCCATGACAGATTTTTCCTTGACCGCATTGCGACCCACATCCTTGCATGGGAGGGTACCGACGATCATCCCGGCAATTGGTATTGGTTCCAAGGCAACTTCGAAGCCTATCAAAAAGACAGGGTTCGCCGCTTGGGTGAGGAGGCTGCGCAGCCACATAGAATCCACCGAAAGCTAACGAGAGATTAACTCCATTCTAGCCATGGAACAGAAGAGTTCAATAAATCGGTAACTATGGAGGAAGCAAACCGTGTGGATATGCCCCAAATGCGGAAAAGAGTTCAAAGCAACAAATCAGGGGCATTACTGCGGAAAAGCGCCTGAAACAGTACTGGAATACATTAATGCGCAGCCATCGGAAACACATCTGCATTTAACAGAAATGATGATTACACTGCGGAACTGTGTTCCATGCTTAAATGAACGTATCCTATGGAGTATGCCGTATTATACAAAAGAAGGAAAATCCGTCTCCTTTTCTGCTTGCAAAGAGCATATCAGTTTTTATGTGGGAATTGAAGCTATTGAAGAATTTGCATCGGAGTTAAGCGAATTTGTCACAAAGAAAAACGCAATCTATTTCCCTTATCATACGGCATTGCCTACAAAACTCATTGCAGATATTGCAAAATGGTGTTTAGATTGATTGACGATACCGATCGTTCATCAGAATTGGAGGAAATGCTTTTATGACGATCACCACGATTGAAGATACTGAACAGAAGAAACAGATCACACGCGGCATTCTGGAAGCTTTGCCGGATTGGTTTGGCGTTCCGGCGTCGATCGAGGAATACGTTCGCGGCAGCGACGAAAAGCCGTTTGTTTGCGCGTTTGATGATAAGTCTGTCGGTTTCTTATATTTGAAAGAAACCGGGAAAGATACGGTGGAGATTGCCGTCATGGGCGTTCTGAAGGAATACCATCGGAGAGGGATCGGCAAAGCGTTGTTTCATCATGCCAAACGAATCGCGGTTGAAAAAGGATATTTGTTTATGCAGGTCAAGACCGTGAAAATGGGATTGTATGACGACTATGACCAAACAAACCGTTTCTATCTTTCTTTGGGATTTCAAGAGTTCGAGGTGTTCCCAACGCTGTGGGACGAACGGAATCCGTGCCAAATCTATGTGATGAGCTTGAAATAACTACCTGTGTTTCGCGAATCGTGATCACGCCGAACTAGCGGCGGTTGTAATGCGGGGCTTTTCTTTGCCGCAGGATGATGGTATACTGGCGATGATAAGAACCAAAGGTAACGTGGAAGAGGGATAACGCAACGTGGAGATTTACTTGATTAGGCATGGCGAATGTCAACCAGCGCATAGAAAATGGTTCGACGAGCAGAAAAAAATGATGAATCCGCCGCTTACCGAGCGTGGTGTACAACAAGCTGAACAGATGGCAAATCGTATGAGGGTAATATGCTTTGACGCGATTTATTGTAGTGATCTGACGCGCGCGGTGAGTACAGCGGAAGCTTTGTCATTAAAAACAAATACGAGCGTGATACAGCATGACGCATTACGCGAAATTGATATGGGTGCGCTTACACTGCAGTCGTGGAGTGATTTCCCTGAAACGTTTGCATTGTGGAGCAAGCATGAAGAGGATATTCCGTATCCGAACGGGGAAAATGGACAAATGGTATGGGAAAGGTGCGAGCCATTGTTACATTCAATTGTTCGGAAGGAGCTTCGACGTGTTGCGCTTGTGAGTCACGGTGGGACAATCCGCAGTATCATTGCGGGAGTTACTAGCTTGCCGCAACAACATCGGTTTCGCCTTGGCTGCCCTCTTGACAACTGCTCGGTCAGTATTCTGCGTTATCAAGGAGGTCACTTCTTTCTACATACGCTCAATGAGAGTTGATAGGAACACACATGCACTTGAATAGTGTATGAATTTGAATGAATGTGCAAGAAAGTTAAAGTCGGATGCGACTCAATCGGAATGAATACATAACAAACGATTGATGAAGACGAACGGAGAGCGCGCGTTATGAAATTGGCAGTCATATCCGATCCATAGATCGATTTGCGTGATTCGTCGGTCGATGTGCTGACAAAACGTATATCCCATAACCGATGTTGAGACAGGTTACATTCTTGAAATTTGTATTAGAAAAATTATGCGGTATTCTGAATCAATGTTACGGACACTTTCGAGAAATGGTCAATGCGTGCCGGCGCTCTCGCTGTGCGTCGTAACGAAGACCTAGGGAATCGCTGATTCATTCGCGTAGCGGATGGCGAGGTGAGTTTTCTATGGAGGAACGTCACATGGTCTGCATATTCGCGTCGGATGCCACGGATTTCTCGGGGAACGTAGTAGTTGGCGCTGGGAATCATCTGATCATAAATGATATCAACGTTCAGCTGCTCCTCGATCGCCTTTAGATACCAGTTGTCACCCTCGGTGTCCTCGCCGAAGCACGTAAGGTTGGGGTCACTCTGATGGACGATGTGTACATCCAAAGGCGCGCCGTCGGATACCGGTTCATAGGCTTTGCCCGTATAGCCGAAGCTGACGGCATTCGCGCCGACCAGCATGCCGCAGAGCATTGTTGCGATCATGACCATGAACTTTCTCATTGGACATCCTCCTTTTTCGCGCGGAGTCCCTCCGTGTGTGTTGTTGTTGCAAAAGCAACAAGAAGCGCATACACACGCTTCTCGGATGATTATTTGGTGTGACAGTGCTTCACGAAAATTTGCGCGACAAGCAGCACAGTGATTTACATCGCAATCGAAACATCCAAAGATTATAGCGATTATACACTTGATCTGAAACATAAACAGATGACATTCGAAGCAAGACGTGATATAGTGAATCGGTGTTGGAGAATCTCCAGCGTGCGGGAGGCGATGGGTTGAAGGATATTTTTACCGTGATCCGGATGTGTTATGTCAATTTCACGCGCGCGGAAAAGCTCATCGCGGATTATGTGCTGCAAAACCCTGAAACCGCGCAGGAAATGACGATCAGCGAGCTGGCGAAGACATGCGGTATCGGTGAAACGAGCGTGTTTCGGTTCTGCCGTTCCATCGGCGAAACGGGCTATCAGGGCTTTCGCGCGCGCCTGATGCAGTCCGTCGCCGCAAGCGGCGCGGCAAGACCCGCCGAGCATGCCGTGCAAATGCTGAACGCGCAGGACGGACCCGCAGAGCTGTCGCGCAAGCTGTACGCGTATCATGTGGGCGTGCTTGGCGAAACATGCCGCGCGATTCGGCACGAGGCGATCGGGCGTGCGGCGGAGGCGTTATTGCAAGCGCGCAACGCGCACTTCATCGGCTTCGGACCGTCCTCGCTGATAGCGCAGGCCGCGCAGGAGCGCTTCGCGCGGCTGCGCAAATACACCTACTTTTCAATGGACGAGCACATGCAGATGATGGACGCGTCCATCCTGTCGCCGGAAGACGCGGCGCTTTGCGTCGCCTGCTCGGGCGAAGAAAAGAGCGCCGTCTACACGGCGGGGCTTGTCAAGGAGCGCGGCGCGACGCTGATTGGCATGGGGCGCTCGGAAAGCGCCTCGCTCGGCGTGAAGTGCGATATCTTCCTGCGGGCATGTATGTATGACGACCTGATGATGGACAGTGCGCTGTCCACGCAGGTGGCACAAATCTACTTATTGGACGTGCTCTACGCCTGTGCGTACAACATAGCGCATCCAAGCTGATTACAACATCCTGTCCGCCAAAAGACGGTCAAAGTTGGCGGCGTTGCTCCTGTCGGGCGGCTGCCTGTGGCAAAGCGCGTTATACAGCACCGATATCACAATCATCTGCGCGATGCAGCTTGACAGCGTGACATAAGCGTCCGCGCCGCCCGTGGGGCAGGTCAACAAGGCGACATCCGACAGCGCGCTCAGCGCTGTTTTTTCGTAGCTTGATACGCATATGATGCGCACGCCGTTCTTTTTGAGCTTCTGCGCGATACGCAGTATGGACAGCGTTGCGCCCGATACGGAGAAGATGATCGCCAAATCCTCCTGGGTCAGGCGTTCCGCGCTCTGCTCCTGCAAATACAGGCTGGGATACGCATGCACGTTAGGCAACCGACGCATGAACAGCAACTTGGCTTCCTGCGCGCTGCCAAGGCTTGCTCCCGCGCCGAAAAAGTACACGCCGCGCGCGTTTTTGATCATGTCCGCCACGGCGGATATCTTTTCTTCCGAGAGCGCGTCCTTGGACAAGCTGAGCGTTTCGTGATACTGCGCGAACAGGTAATCCGTGATTTCACGGATGCTGTACGGGTCGCGCGGACGGTCGGCGGCGGCGGATAGGCTGTGCTGCGACGGCTGGCGGAGCGCCTGATCCAGCATACGGCTGCGAAACTCTTGAAAGCCGTTGAGCCCGAGTTTGCGGCAGAAGCGAAAGACGCCCGCCTCGCTCGTGCGCGTCATATACGCAAGCTGCGAGATGGACATGGATAAAAGCTGCCGGCTGTTGCTGCCGAGGACGATGTCGGCGATGCGCTGCTCGCTTTGCGTGAAGCTGTTGTACTGCGTCTTGATTTGCATAAGGATGTTTGTTTTCATGGCGTTCTCCCTGCCGCGCGTCGCGTTCTGATGGCTTTGATTATAGAAGCGTCGATGCGCGCTGTCAATAAAAAAGAAATTTCTTTTATTGCAAGTAACATTGAAAGGAGCATGCAACGATGGTATATTGAGTGCGCTGTTGGGATGATTTTTTACGGATGATACAAAAGAGGGAGGCGAAAGGACATGAACGGTACGACCCGCGCGCCGGGTGTGGGCACGGTAAACCGTCGGGCGCTCCTGCGTGCGTTGAAAGCCAGCAGGGTCAGCTATCTGATGATTTTGCCAGCGTTTCTCGTCACCGTGCTTTTCTGCTATGTGCCGATGTACGGGATTACGCTTGCCTTTAAGAATTACGATATGCGCCTTGGCATACTGGGCAGCCCGTGGGCGAACTTCGTGCATTTTCAGCGGCTGTTTGAGTACCCGGACACCATGCGCGTGCTCGTCAACACGCTCGTCATCAGCCTTGGCCGCATCGTGTTCGAGTTTCCCTTTCCCATCGTCATGGCGCTTTTGCTCAATGAAATGCGCCAGCGCCGTTTTAAGAAACTGTTACAAACCGTGTACACGCTGCCGCACTTTCTGTCATGGGTCATCGTGGCGGGCATCCTCAAAAATTTCCTGCGCGACGACGGCTTTGTCAACCGCCTCATTGTCGCGATGGGCTTTGAGTCCGTGCCGTTCCTCAACCGCGAGGATTGGTTCAAGCCGCTGCTGTACATTACCAACGTCTGGAAGGAAATGGGCTGGTCGGTCATCATCTACATGGCGACCATCACCGGCATCGACCCCGCGCTCTACGACGCCGCGAGCGTGGACGGCGCGAACCGCTTCCAGCGCGTGCTGTATATCACGCTGCCCAGCATGACGGGGATCATCCTGCTGCAATTGATGATGGCGCTTGGCAACGTGCTGAACGCAGGCTTTGACCAGGTGTTCAACATGACGAACGCCATCACCGAGGCGTCCGGGCAGATATTGGATACCTATATCTACAAAATCACCTTCCAGCAAGTGCCGAACTTCGGCTTCAGCACGGCTGTCGGGCTGTTCAAGGGCGTTGTGAACTGTATCTTCCTGCTGAGCGCGGACTTCCTCGTTCGCCGCTTCACGGGGCGCGGACTGTATGTGGAATAAAGGAGGCGAGCGCATGATCATCAAAGCGGCGCGCACGCGCCAGCGGCTGAAAGCGTTTGACTATGTGAACCTCGCGTTTCTGACGCTCGTGTTCCTGCTCATCGCCTATCCGTTTTACAATTCCATCGTGATGTCTTTCCTGACGCAGCGCGGATACGCGGAGTTCCGCGGCTTCCTGCCCACGCGGGTGACGCTGCAGGCGTATGAAATCATCTTCGGCGAGGGCTGGGTGTTCACCGGCTACAAAAACTCCATCATCATCACCGTCGCGGGCACGGCATACGCCATGTTCATCACGACGACGTGTGCATACGGCTTCTCGCGCGAGAAATTCCTCGGCAGAAACGTGCTGATGTTCTTCTTCCTGATCACGCTGTTCTTTGGCGGCGGGCTGATTCCCTCGTACCTGCTCGTCAAGGAGCTTAACATGATGGACACGCTCTGGTCGCTGATACTGCCGTCGGGCATGAGCGTGTTTTACATGCTGCTCATGCGCAATTTCTTCGGGACGATCCCCGTATCCCTCAAAGAAGCCGCCATGCTCGACGGCGCGGGCGAATGGCGCATCCTGCTGCGCATCGTGCTCCCGCTTTCGATGCCGATATTGGCGACCATCGCGCTGTTTTGCATGGTCGACCGCTGGAACACATGGTACAGCGCCATGCTCTACATCCGTTCACCCGAGCGCAAGCCTTTGCAGCTTTGCCTGCGGGAAATCATCAATGCCTCCTCCTCCACCGCTTCGCACACCATCACGGCGGAGCGCGCGATGCTCAACCTGCAAAGTTATACGATGGCGTCCGTCATGGTCACGATGCTGCCCATCATGCTGGTGTATCCCTTCCTCCAGAAATACTTCGTCAAGGGCATCGTCCTTGGTGGGGTAAAGGAATAAACAACCGCGCCGCATGGTCTTGCACGGGAGGTGAAGCGCTTGACAGACCGCGGCGCAGCGTCACGGAAACCATATCATAGAACATAGGAGGAACACACAATGAAACGGTTCGTTACCATTTTACTGGCGGCCATCCTGCTCCTGTCCGTCGCCACAGCCGCGGTTGCGGAGAACAAGCATGTTGTGACCTTGCTCTACCCTTGGTCGGGCACGATCTCCACGACCGATGATCTGACCGACCCGCAAAGCGCGTCCTATGACGCGCGCTGGGGCGATCTGCTCGCCGAGCTGGACCTGACGCTCAAGTATGTGCCCGTGGATTTCGCCACGGCGGACGAGAGCATTCGCATCATGATGAGCACGGGCGATTTGCCGGACATGTCGTACTGCTGCGACCAGATGACCCCGCGCGAGCTGGTCGGCTATGCCAATCAGGGCATGCTGCGCACCTTTACCAAGGAGCAGCTTGCCAAGTACCCCAATATCCAGCGCAACCTTGATTCCATCACCGCCGTCGATTCCTACCTGACCGCCGACGGCAGCTACTGCGCCATCCCGCGTTCGATGGACATCAACGGCATCAACGGCGACTACACCTACACCCTCATCTACCGCAAGGACATGGCGCTTGCGGCGGGCTGTGAGATCAAGGACGCTTACACCCCCGACGAGCTGTACGACTTCTACATGAAGGTCAAGGAGACCTACCCGGACTTCTATCTGGCGGCGCATCCGTGGCCGGAGCAGACGTATCAGTGGGGGCTGTATCAGTTCTGCCCCAACCTGAACAACGTGCCCGCGAGCAACTTCTACTTCAACGCCGAAAAGGGTAAGTATGTCTACGCGCCCGCCGAGGAAACCACGCTGGACGGCATCATGATGATGAAGAAGTTCTACGATTCGGGCATTCTCGTCAAGGATTACATCAATTGGGCGAGCTATGAGGCGAACACGCAGTTCTTGGGCGGCAACCTCTTTAGCTACTGGTACGGCACCAACCCCAGCTTCTTTAGCAGCATCGTTTCCAGCTTCTACAAGAATAACCCCGAAGCGCCCGCAGATGCCGTGGACGTGCTCATCCTCAAGGATGCGCAGGGCAAATACATGAACTTTGACAACGGCAACAAGAACTCCGAGTTCATTTTCAGCCCCTACATCAGCGACGAAAAGCTCGACGCTTGCCTGAAGATGCTGGATTATCTCATGAGCGACGAAGGCATCGAGCGCATGTACTACGGTCTGGAAGGCGTCAACTTCACGCGCAACGAAGACGGCACGCTTTCGCCCCTGTACAAAGAGGACGGCGTTTCCTTCAAGAGCGTTTCCTCCGCGTTGATCTGTCAGGCGCTGGTGGGCGAAATGTCCATCGCCATCAAGAGCCCGTTTGTCAGCGAATACGCCAAGGAGCGCATCGGCTACCTGTTCGACCTGCGCGCGCAGGACGACCCGTACATCCGGAAATTCGACGTGGCGCTGAGCGGATATACCTCTCCCGCCGTCGAGCAGTTCACGCTCGACGCTTCCAACCAGATCCACAAGATGGTCATGACGCTCAAGGCGGAGGAGATCCCGGACGCTTGGAACGCATGGCTCAAGGACAACGCTTCCGCCTACCAGAAAGTGGAAGATGATCTAAACGCGAACGTCAAGCACTAATTCCCATTGCGCCGGGAAAGGCTCCGCGCCTTTCCCGGCGCGTGTTCCAAGGCGGCGCGCGCCGCATTCTCAATTCTGGAGGCGCACATGGCATATTACATGGCGGTTGACGCGGGCGGTACGAAGCTGGACGCCATTCTCTTTGACGATCAGGCGCGCCTGATGAGCAAAGCGAAAAGCGGCGGTGTGAATACGCATTCGTCCACCGAGGCGGACTGCCTGCACAACATCCGAACGTGTCTTGACGAGCTTCTCAGCGGCATCCTCACGCCCGTTATCGCGCGCGTATACATCACGTTCATCGGCCCTGTCGAGCTGTTCCGGCATGAGCTGGAGCGGCGGGCGCAGGTGGCGGCGTATACCTATCTGCACGAGGGCGTGGCGAGCCTGCTGGCGGGCACGATGCGTCCGGACGGCATTATCGCCGTTTCCGGCACGGGCTCGAACGTATACTCCGTTCTGGACGGCAAAATCGGTCAGAGCGTGGGCGGCTGGGGGCCCATCATCAGCGACAGGGGAAGCGGCGCGTGGATAGGGCGCAAGGCGATGGAGCTGGTGGAAGGCGCGCTGGAGGGCTGGCTGCCCGCGACGCCCGTCGTCGCGAAAATCGAGCGCGCCATGAACGCCTTTGACAAAGGCGCGCTCCTGCAAACGATCTATCGCAGTGAAGCGCCGTACCGCGCGATGGCGCTGCTGCTGCCCGTGATTGCGGAAGCGGCGCGCGAAGGCGACGCCGCCGCGCTTGATTTGTTCCTGCAGGCGGGCGATGAAATGGCAAAGCAGACGGCGTGTCTGATCGAGCAGTCTGGCATCGCCAAGGGCGACCGGCGCATCGTCTGCTGCGGCGGCGCGTGGAAGGCGCATCCGGCGCAGTTTTTACGCTACCGGGAGCGTATGGTGGCGGCGTATCCGGACGCCGTCGTGCAAAAACCGCTGTTTGACAGCGTGCTGGCGGGCGTGGTGCAATACGCGTACAGCGGCGGCGTGGCGCAGAACCCGCGAGAGCTCAAGGAACTTTTGAGCGAGCGCTACGACGCATACTTGACGAAGTGGTGATGATAGATGGATGTGTTTGACGCGTATTTTCATAAGCTGACGGATATCATGCAGACGATCATGCGTACGCAGCGCGCCGCCATGGAAAGGGCGGCAAGCGCGCTCGCGGACGCGTTTTTGGCGGGCGGGCGTCTGTACGCCTTTGGATGCAGCCACGCGGGGCTGCTCGCGGACGAACTGTGCTACCGCACCGGCGGCATGGCGGTCGTCAACAGCGTCCACGCGCCCGGTCTGCATCTGGACGTGCGTCCGCTTTCCATGAGCAGCCAGATGGAACGCATTCCCGGTTATGGCGCGACCATCGCGCGAAGCCTCGCGCTCAAGCCGGGCGACGCGGTGATCGTGCACAGCGTGTCCGGGCGCAACGCCGTATCGGTCGAATTCGCGCAGGCGGCGCGCGCGGCGGGCGCGACGGTGATCGCGCTGACGAATGTCGCGTATTCGAGCGCAGCGCCCTCCCGGCTCGCGTCCGGGCTGCGGCTGATGGACGTGTGCGACGTGCTGTTGGACAATTGCGGCGAGATTGGCGATTCCTGTCTGTCCATCGACAGCGTTCCCGAAAAGACCGCGCCGACGTCCACCGTAGCAGGCGCCGCTATCCTCAACGCCGTGGCGGCGCGCGCCATCGAGCGCATCGCGCAGGCGGGCGTCGAGCCGCCCGTGTTCCTGTCCGCCAACTTGGACGGCGGCGACGCGCACAACAAGGACATGATGACGCGTTATCACGACAGAATCCTTTACGAATGAATCAGGAGGGATACCGGCATGCTTCTGGACACATACAATGATACGCTGGACGCGCTCATCGCCAAGGTTCGCGCGACGCAGCGCGAGACGATCATCACGGTGGGCAAGACTGTCGCGAGCGCCGTAGCGAACGGACACTGCGTACACATCTTTGATTCCGGGCACATCATCAACAGCGAGCTCATCTTCCGCGGCGGCGGGCTCATCCTGTATAAGCAGTTCAAGTACAGCCTGCAAGTGGAAAACCCCGTCCGCAAGCGCGACCGTTCCGCCGTGAACACCGATATGACCGGGCTTGCCGCCTATGCGCTCAAGGCATCGGGCGCGCTGCCCGGGGACGTGATGTTCATCGGCTCGGTGTCGGGCAAAACCGCGAACGTGGTCGATTTGGCGGTGGAAGCCAAGAAATTTGGACTGACCACGGTCGCCGTCACATCGGTGGCGTATTCTGAGCAAGTCAGCAGCGACCATCCCTGCGGGAAACGGCTGTTTGAATGCACGGATTACGTGCTGGATAACTGCGCGCCCGTCGGTGAGGCGATGATGCCCGTCGAGGGGCTGGAGGCGAGACTGGGCGCAGCGTCCGGGTTGAGCGCCGCGATGATCATGTGGTCTGTCACGGCGGTCGTTGTGGAGGAGCTGCTCGCTATGGGCGTAACGCCCGGCGTGCTCAAGAGCAGCAATTTCGCTGGCGGACCTGAATTCAACGCAAGCGTTCTGGACACCTACGCCAAGTACGGTTGGTAACGAAGGAGGAATTTTCGATGATTCGTGAGCCGGAAACATACCTGCGCAGCGTCAAGCTGGTCATGCGTGAGGAATGTATCGAAACGCTCGATTACTGGTGCGAGCGCGGCGTGGACTGGGAAAAGGGCGGGCTGATGACCTGTTTGGAGCGCGACGGCACGCTCTGGGACGCTAGAAAACCCGGCTGGTTTCAGGGGCGCGCGCTGTTTTCGTTCGCCAAGGGATACAACGACATCCTCAAACGCGAGCAATGGTTGAAGGCATGCGACAACCTGTATGCGTTCCTGACGGCGCATCTGTACGTCCCCGGCGACCCGCACGGTAAGATGTACTACATGCTGGACGCAGACGGGAACGGCGGCGCGATCTCGCCAAACCTATTTTCCGAGACCTTCGCGCTGATGGGAATCGCGGAATACTATAAGGCGACCGGGCGGCGCGAGGCGCTCGACCGCGTGCGCCGTATCTTTGACGAATCGCTCGTTTTCTATTACCAGAATCCCAAATATCTGTCTACGGGCGCTATGTCGCAAGAAAAAGAGAAGTGCCCGCTCGCGTGGTATATGATGCTGCTTTGCAGCGTGCAGACGCTGCGTGGCTGCGACCCGGAGCGCGAGCGTACATATACGGATTTCTTGCGGCAGGTGTGCGAGGATGTGTTCACGTATTATTACGATCCGGAGATCGACATGATCGTGGAGCTGGAGTACGACCCGCCGGGACACACCTGCGAGGTGCTCTGGTTCATGCTCGCGGAAGGGCTGTATACAAAGGATCAAAAGCTGACCGCGCACATGGCGAAGATGGTGGAAGGGCTGTTCCGCATCAGCTATGACTGGAAAAACGGCGGCATCCCGATGTTCAAGAGTTATTATGGCAAGCCCGACCGCATGGAGGGCTGGGATATCCGCAGGTGGTGGGTGGAGGTTGAGCTGCTGCTCGCGTTGATGTACGCCTACGCGGGCACTAATAACCCGGAGTATCTGGACTGGTACCGCGCGGCGCACGAGTATGTGTTCGCGCGCTTCCCCGACAGGGAAATGGGCGAATGGTACGGCTACCTGCACGCGGACGGAACGCCGATTACGGACCTCAAGGGCGACGAGGCGAAAGGACCGTATCATCTGCCGCGCTGCTTCATCGCCATCCACAACCTGCTGGACGCGATGGGGTATTGATATGCAGACGACGCAAGGGATTGCTTGGAACGAGGACTGGGCGCAGTATTTCGTGTTTGCCGGCGACGACGCCATGGACGAAGCGCATCTGCGGCGCTGGGTGCGGCAGTACGCCGGCACGCAGATTCGCGAGTTCATTTTAAACGTCAACGGTATGTGCGCGAGCTTTCCCAGCAAAACCATCGACCGCTTGACGGACGGTTTCGACCCGGAAAATGCGGAGCGCTGCATCACGTCCTCGCGGGAGATTACCTGCGAGTGCGTCGGACAGCGGAAATGGCTTCGTCACCTGAAGATGCTTGAAGAGCGAGGCATTGACCCCTATTTGGTGTTTGTGGACGAGGCGCGCGCGTGCGGAATGTCGCCGTGGATCAGCCTGCGCGTTAATGATATGCACTGCGTGACGGACGAGGGGCACTGTCTGCATGACGGTTTCTGGCGCGAGCACCCGGAATACCGCACGGGCGAATATCGCTTCAAGGACACAGGCGATTTATACGACCGCACGCTGGATTACGCGCGTCCGCAGGTGCGCGCACGGCTGCTCGCGCTCGCTTCGGAATGCGCGGAGCGTTATGATATGGACGGGTTGGAGCTCGATTTTGTGCGCAACGACGCAAACTTCCGCCGGGGCTTCGAGGAGACGGACATGCCGTTGATGACGGGCATGCTTCGCGAAATTCGCGCCATGCTGGATGAGAGCGCGAAACGGCGCGGGCATACGCTTCGGCTCGGCGTGCGCGTGCCGCTAGAGCCGGAGCAGGCGCTTGCGTGGGGACTGGATGTCGTCGCGTGGGCGCGGGAAGGACTGACCGATTTTATTACGCCCATGAACCATTACGATTGCCCGATGAACGCCGCGCCTTATGCCCTGTGGCGCAAGCTGTTGGGCGATGACGTGACGCTGTGTGGCGGCATGGACGTGGGCATGCGCGCCTACCCGGGCGGACGTTTTCACCGCATGTCGCTGGAAACCGTGCGCGGCGCGGCGGACGCTATGCTGTATAAGGGCGTCGACCGCGTATACCTCTTTAACTACCACGCGGCGCATTCCTCGCTTCGCGAAACGGGCAGGATCATCCGCGAAGTCGGCTGCTTGGACACGCTGGATGGCACGCTGCGCCGTTATGTCGTCGGCTATAACGACGGGCATATGGCGGGTCAAACAGCTGCAAGTATGCTGCCCCGCCGGCTGCAAGCGGGCGAGCTGTGTGATTTCCGCGTGGATTTGGGACGTATCGGCGACGAGCCAACCGTCGTCCGGCTGGGCGTTTGTGAAATCGACGGGCGACCGCCGCGCATGACGGTGCGCGTCAATGGCACGGATTGCGCGTATGACGATTGGGTCATGTCGCCCGACCCGGGACCGGGCCGCTGTCTGTACGAATTCCGCGTTCCAAAGGGCGCGGCGCACGACGGGCAGAACAATGTTGAAACGCTCGCGCGGGAACCGATGACGCTGGACTGGCTGGAAGTCACCGCCTCGCCCTATGGTTTTGACGAGCTGTTGACCTTTACAAGACCATAAAATCGCGTCGGCTGTTTCTGTGGAATATATGTGCGATGAGAGAACGACTTAAGAAGTTTTAAGCTGCTCTCGCGCGAGTTGATGTACTGAACAAGCGGTAAGCTTATCACCATACTTGCGGCAAGTAAGCGGATAGGCTTGCCGCTTGTTTGAGGTTATATGTGTTTACGGCACGCACTGTAAGCAGGACATCTGTATACATCACCCCAAAATCCCAAAACGGCGCCCCTACCCGCCAATCTTGCAGATTCTTTGACATTTTCGTCCAAGGCTCATATTCCACCTCCAAAAATGACTGCAAGCGCCTTGTCGTCATAACCGGATCACTTTCTTTTAATCGGATGCCGAATGACGGTTCTCCATTTTTCCGGCGCAACTTTTCTCGCGTCCGACATATAGATTTCGTGATGCAGCCGCTCGGAGTTGATATCGTTTTCATAGCCGTTCGCTTCCAAGAAAGCGTCCATCATTGCGACCGTCGCCGGTTCGTCGTCAAACGAGCCTGTGTGCATGATCTGAACGCACAGACCTTCCGTTACGGACAGGTATTCCGCTAAAGAACAGTCGATTTCTTTCTTCTTGGACGCCGTATCGACAGCCCACCGGAAATCCTTCTCCGTCACAAAATCGGGAAGCCGGATGAGCGAGATCCAATGGAAGGCGGATTTATCCGCATAGTCAACGCCGTCAACATCCTCCTGCCACCAGAACCCCTCAAGCGGCGGGACGACATAGTCATAGAATCCCTCGATCTTGTAATCGCCTTTATAGCTCATCTTCAGCGTATAGGCAACCGCGTACAACACGCCGACGGCTTGCTGATACGCGCCGCCTTCCGCATTAGGATTCCCCATGCCGCGAACCGCGATATAGTTCGCCTTGGGCACTTCCACGATTTGTGGTTTGTTGGACGGCATGTAATACTCTTTATACGCTTTCTTGAAATCAAACGCCATCTGAAATCCTCCCCACGATAATGGCGCAATATACTACTGGATACATTCCTTTGCGCTGCACCTGTATACTGCACACAAATCAGATTATAGCACATCCGGCACGATACTGCTCGACATTTTTCATTCGGTTTTGATTGTATTATTCTTTCGATGCAAAGGTAGCGAAAAGTGTAGTTAAAACAAACCGAATCATCCTGCGGGATAAGGGGTATGAATTACGCTTCGCCCGGGTCGTTCAATTCGCCTGTTGCTCTTGCTGCAGCTTGATTTTGATGGCGACGGTGTTCTTATAATAGGGAATGGAAGACAATTCCATGTCCGCCGCGTCGCCGTAAAACAGACGAAGGCGTTGAAAGACATTGTGAAGCCCCATATGCTCGCGCGTATCGCCGCGCAAAATAGCGTCTGTTTTCGCCACGTCAAACCCGATACCGTTGTCGATGACCGACAGCGTCAGGCGGTCGTCCTCCAGTATTGCTTTGATCTGTATGCGCGACGTTTCGATGAACGCGCCGCCGCCTTCCAACTGAAAGCCGTGACGAATACTGTTCTCCACCAATGGCTGGAGAATGATTTTTAGGATCTGCAGCGACAGAAGCGATTCGGGCACGCTAAAAATCAAACTAATGTCATGCGCAAAACGGTGATTCATGATAGCGACATACGCGCGGACATACTCCAGTTCCTTACCAAGCGGTATACACTCGCTGCCAAAGCTCAATCCGATGCGCATGAAATCGCCGAGGCTCTGGATCATCCCCGAGGCGTTCTCGTTATTTCGGTTATAGACCTCAAGGTTGATATACTCGAGCGCGTTATACAGGAAATGCGGGTTGATCTGTTCTGCGATCAGGCGGATTTCAGCGTTGTACTTTGCCTGCCGTTCGTCGCTGATCTGAGTGATCTGGCGTTGGATGGTGTGATACATTTGATCGACCGCCGCGCTCAATTGCCCGATCTCATCCGCCTGCGCGAGCACAAGCTCGGATGAGTATTGCCCTTCGCCAATCGCCTTGACGGCGCCCGTCAGTCTGTGCAGTGGACGCAGAAGGTAAGACGACGAGAACAACGTGGCGATCGCCGCCAGAAGCACGGAGAATACCGCCGCGAACAACAGGTTGCGCTGCAATGTGAGCAGCGGCGCGATCAGTTCGTCATGGTCGACCAAATTGACCAGATACAGGTCGCGCTTGTGCACCTTGACGCAAAAGGCGTATTGGCTGCCAAATTCCAGCACCGCCGTATCGCCTTCGTTTTCTGTTGCATTCGCCGCGGCGCACAAGTTCTCCAACTGCGTTTGTGTGAATGCGACGTCCTGCGTTTCGTAGAGAATCATGCCGTTGTTGTTGAGCAGGCTGGGTACGGGATTGGTGTTTTCCGTATCGTAGAGCGTGAGCGTATCGTACATTTCTTCTGCGTCCAAAAACAAGAACAAAACGACGACGGAGGAGGCGATGTCTTCTGCAACGACGGGCAGGCTTCCGCCTTTGATGACGCCCAATGGAATCACCAAGGGCATCAACCGTCCCATGCCCTTGATCAGTTTATCACTAGTAGGCAGCAGCGTCACGCTTTTGATGAGGCGTTCATCATAGCCCATCGTGTAATCAAGCGTTACCAGACTGTGGGAGATCAGGTGATACGCCATGCCCTGCCGCGAGGTAAACACGGCGGCGCGAACATACGGATGGCACGCCGATAAGTTGGTGAGCAACGCCTGCAGCGTGTTGTTGAGCACGGCATAACCGCTTTTGCCGGTGTCGCGCAGTTGATTGAATTGCGTTTCAAACTCGGTCGTTCCGCATATGTTGACAAAGCGGCTTACAATATTGTCGATCGTTGCGCTCATGGCGTTGCCGGCGCTTGTGGTAACGCCGGACATGCGAACGGTGGCGCTTTCCATCACAAGGTTGTTGAAAAGCGCCTGCGCTCCAAGCGCGATAACGAGAATACACACCAGCCCCATCACCGCTGCCGCCAGCCAGATTTTGACGTGAACATGCCGGATGGAACGGATGGCGGATCCAATGAACGCAAAGAATCTTTTGTCTTTTTTCATATG
>CAZEIC010000060.1:0-16886 GCA_964512175.1 uncultured Oscillospiraceae bacterium
TCGAAGGCGGCGAACATCGTCTGGCGGAACACCGTGCCGCGGAACTCCTCCAGCAATTGATTGCACAAAAACGCGCTGGCCTTGCGGTCATCCGCGTATTCGTCCAGAAGCGAGAGGATCAGCAGCATTTCGTTGCAGGTGGAGGCGACCTCCGCCACGAACAGCGAATACCCCGCCTTGGCATACGGCTGGTTCTTATCGCTGAAATAGGAGTGCATGGCGTGTCCCAATTCGTGCGCCAGCGTCATCGCGCCCGACAGATCGTCGTTGTGGTTGAGCAGGACGTACGGGTGCACGCCGTACACGCCCGAGGAATACGCACCCGAGCGCTTGGATTTGTTTTCGTATACGTCGATCCAACCGTCCTGATACGCGCGGTCGAGCAAGCCCTGATACTCCTCGCCCAGCGGCGCAAGCCCCTTTTTCACCAGCGCGAACGCCTCGGGATACGTCATGTTCATGTCGTAATCGGCGATCATCGGCACATACAGGTCGTACAGGTGCAGATCCGGCAGCTCCAGCGTCTTCTGGCGCAGCTTCAGGTAGCGCGTCAGCGCGGGGATCGCGCCGTCCACCGCGGCGAGCAGGTTGTCATACACCGCGACCGGCATGCTGTCCGGGTACAGCGCCATGTCCAGCGAGCTTGCGAACTTCCGCGCGCGCGCCTTGAACACGTCGCCCTTGACAGAGCCGGCGTATGCCGCCGCGATCGTCGAGGAGAACGCCTTGAACGCGCCCATCATGCCCTCGAACGCCGCCTTGCGCACCGCGCGGTCGCGGCTGCGGATGAGCCGCGCGTACTTGGCGTGGCTGATGCGCACGGGCGAGCCGTCCTCGTCGGTGATCTCGGGGAACGGCATGTCCACGTTGTCCAGCATGGAAAAGATTTCCTGCGGGGCGTGCAGCGCGCCCGCCGCCATCGCCAGCAGCGTTTCCTGTTCGGCGGGCAGCACATGCGGCTTCTGGCGCAGCAGCTCGCGGATATACGCGTCGTACTCGGCAAACGCCGGGTCGGCAGCCAGCGCTTCGAGCGTCCCCTCGGGCAGCGACAGCAGCTCCGGCTCGAGGAACGCGCACGCGCTCTGCACCGCCACCGCCAGCGAGCGCACGCGGTCGGACAGCTTTTGCGCCGCAGGGTCGGACGCTTCCTGGTCGAGGTTCATGTGCGAATAGCCGAAGAGGTACTCCAGCTTCAGCATGCCATCGTGGTATTCCCGGATGACCGCGCGCGGGTCTTCTCCCACGCGCCCCTGCCACGCGGCAAGGCGTTCGCCCGCCGCCTTGACCTCGGTAAAACACCGTTCAAAGGCGTCCATATCGGAAAAAATGTCGGTCAGTTTCCATTGCCAGCGCTTGTCCATTTCGCTTCTGATTGCTTCCTGCTTGCTCATGCGCGCGCCTCCCGTTTCTTGTTATCGCCAGTATAGCCTTCGCGCGAAAAACTGTCAACATATCCGTTTGTAAACGCTGCTTCCGCGCGGTTGACATTCTTCGCGCTTCATCATATAATGAGCGCGTAACGGAGGGCGACGATATGCGAAAGACAAAAAGGCTTCTGTGCGCGGCGTTGGCGCTGCTGCTGTGTCTGCCGGCGGTCACGGCGCTGGCGAACCCGACCTTTCACGTCGGCGGCGACCCGGAGAAGAACCGCATCGCCATCACGATCGACGACTGGTGGGAGCCCGCGCTGATCCCGGAATTTCTGGACGCTGTGGCGGAGTACGATTGCCACCTGACGCTTTTCCCGGTGGGCATTATTTTGGAGCCGGAGGACAGGGAGCTGTGGCAAAATGTGCTCGACGACGGGCACGAGCTGGGCAACCACTCCAACACCCACAAGAAACTGGGCGACGCTACGCGCGACACCATCATCAAGCAGTTCCAGAACATGGAAAAACGGCTGGAAAAATGCCTCGGCTATAAGCACGAGATGAACACCTGCCGTCTGCCCTACGGCGACGGACACCGCAAAGGCAGCGGCGGCGCGTTCGCGCGCGCCATCGAGGCGGCGGGCTACGCGCACGTCATGTACTGGACGATGGACGATAACGATTCCGAGACCATCCTCAAGAAAGTCAAGAACGGCAGCGTCATCCTGCTGCACGCCAACCGACACGACCTCAATACCCTGCGCGAAATCCTGCCCGTCATCAAGGAGCGCGGGTTTGAGATGGTGACGGTCTCCGAGCTGTTCGGACTGACGAAGACGGGGCTGATCGGCGAGGACACGCCGGAATGATCCGTAGGGGCGGGGCTCTGCTCCGCCCGTCAAACATTCGGGAGCGTCACGCGCTCCCTTTTTGATTGTAACATTTTTGTTTTCGGAAATGAATTTTGCTCGCAACACGTCAAATGACCGGAGCCTAACGACAAAACGGGAGGTCATCATGAAGAAATTTCTGCTGCTCACGCTCATTCTGCTTTGCCTGTGCGCGACGGCGCTTGCCGCGCCGAATGACGCGACCCTGCTCGTCCCGGGCGAGGACTACGAATTGCAGCCAAACGCGATGGCGACGGACGGCGAAACGCTCTATATCGCGGCGGGCGACACGCTGTATGGTTGGCGCGTCGGCATGGTCGCGCCCGAGGTGCTGGGCGCGGGGCTGATCACCGCGTATGACCGCTGGAACGTGGAGCAAAGCGACCCCGACTATCCGGCAAAAACGCGTTACTGCCTCGACCGGCTCGTTTACACGGACGCGCTCTACGGGCTGAACGCGCGCGACGGCGTGCTGTTCCGCATCGCGTGGGACGCGGGCGCGCTTGCCTTTTCCGACGCGCTCGACATGGATTTCAGTTTTATGACCTATACGGAGGGCGAGCAGACGCAAATGTGCGAGCTGATGGGCTGCGCGGCGACTGGCGGCAAGCTGTTCATCCTCGCGCGCGATTACAACTACGACGAAAACAGCCTGCGCTTTTACAGCTTCGATTTGGCGACCGGCGCGGGCGCGAAGCTGACGATGGACGCTCCCTACCGCATCGCGGCGGGCGCGGACGGGCGCTTGCTCGTCGCCTGTTACGACGAAAGCAACGCTTGGGACGAGGAAACGCAAACCAACCGTCCTATGGAATGCTTCCTGCTCGACCCCGCGACCCTGCAAACAACGCCCGCCTTCACGCTGCCGGGCGACAGCGCGTACAGCACGAGCGCTTTCGCGTATGACGCGAAGGCGGACGCTTTCTATTTCTTCCAGCCCAACCGCGTGATGAAAGCGTCGGTCGGCGGCGAAGCCGAGGTCGCGGGGTATCTGCCCGCTTCCTACGTGGACGCGCCGTCTGCGTGCATGCTCGCGGGCGGTATCTATGCCGTCAACACCAACGAGGGCGTGTTCGTCCGCAACCTCGACCCCGCCTACAGGCCCGAATTCACGCTGACGGTCTACGGCGGCGGCGGGTACGAGGACGCGCACAATAAGGCGCAGGCGGCGATCGGCAACATCCCGGTGCTGTTCACCGAAACCTACTACAACTCCGTGGAGGAGCTGGCGCAGGCGCTGGCCTCGGGCGAAAGCGAGATCGACGTGATGGCGCTCGACCTTGCGTACTTCGACGTGCAGGAAATGATGCGCAAGGGCTACTGTGCCGATTTGTCGGGGAACGCCGACATCAAAGCGCTCACCGACAAGCTCTATCCCATGCTGCAAGACGCTGTGATGCTGGACGGCAAGCGCTTCGCCGTGCCTGTCGGCATCGACGCGTCGGGGCTGTATGCCGCGCCGGACGACGTGTGGGCGGAGGTCGGCTTGACGGGCAAACAGCCCAAGACGCTTGTGGAATTGATGGCGTTCGTCACGCTGTGGGCGGAAGAATACTTAGAGGAATGCCCGGGCTATCAGCCGCTCGCAGCCGAAAACTACAACACCGTGCTCTTTTCGCGGCTGATGCGCCAGTACGCCGACCATTGTCAGGCGACCGGCGCTGCATTGACGTTCGACACGCCGCTGCTTCGCGAGCTGCTCGCGGCGTATGCGGCGATGCAGCCGGGCGATTTGAACATGCACATCGACTGGGAAGCGCCCGACGCCGAAGCCGAATGGGAGAGCATGTGGAACCGTCAAGCGCTCATGCTCGACGGCTATTCCTACGTGCTGCCCAATTTTGACGACATGCGCATCACCCCCATGCCGCTGCCGCTGACGGACGATACCGCCGCGCATATCCCGCTGAACGTGCGCGTGCTGGTCGTCAACCCGCGCTCCAAGCATCTGGACGCGGCAATCGCCTATGTCGCGGCGTACGCGCGCTCGCTCGACCAGCGGATGCTCGTCGCCATGTGTCCGGACGAGAACGCGCCGATCGAGAGCGCGAACTACGGCCAGACTGCCGAGAACCTCGAGGAGCGCCTTGCCAGCGCCGAAGCATACGATCGTTACGACGTATCGTCCGAAACGATTCAGCTGCACCGCCAGCTCATGCAATACGCCTTCGTCGCGCGCCCGAGCGTGCTGTACGGCGAGAACAGCGTGGAATTTTCCGCACTCAACCAGCGGTATATGGACGGACAAATCGACGCGGAGCAGTTCATCCGCGAGGGCACGCAAATGCTGCGGCGGATGCTTCCGGAAACGAACTGACGCCGTGGAATGGCTTGGCGGGGGCGTTTTGCCCCCGTTTTTTCATTGCTCTGTAATCGTCTTGTAAAATATCTGCAAAAATTAACATTTTTTTGAACGAATATGGTATACTGGTGCGTCTATATGATGGACACTCTCCCACGCAAACACGAAATTGGAGGTTCGCATGAAAAAACTGTTGATTCTGACGCTGGTGCTTTTGTCCTTCTGCGCGACGGCGCTTGCCGCCCCGGGCGACACCACGCTGCTTGCCCAGCCCGATGATGTCGCTTACGAGCTGCGCCCCTACGCCATGACGGCGGACGGCGACACCCTCTATATCGCGGCGGGCGAGACGCTCTACCAGTGGAAGATGGGCGACGAAACGCCTACGGCGCTCGGCGAAGGACTGATTCACATCAATACGCGCTGGTCGGTCGCGGAGAACGACCCGGAATTCGCGCAGAAAACGCGCTACTGTCTGGACAAGCTGCTGTTTGACGGCGGCAAGCTCTACGGGCTGAACATGATTTCCGGCGTGCTCTTTGAAATCGGCTGGCAGGACGGTAAGATCACCTATGCCAACGACCGCGAGCTGGACACCTCCTTCATGTCCTATCAGGAGGGCGAGTACACGCAGAACTGTGAGCTGGACGGGCTGGCGCTGCAAAACGGCAAGCTCTACCTGCTCGCGCACGACTACCTCTATAATGAAGAAAGCTGGCGCTTCTACGCCGTGGACGTTGAAAGCGGCAAGGCGGAGAAGCTGGAAGCGGAGTTCCCATACCGCCTCGCGGGCGGCAAGGACGGAAAGCTCCTGCTGGGCGTATACGACGAGCAGAACAGCTGGGACGAGGAACGGCAGCAGCAGCGCCCGATGGAATTCGTGCTGCTCGACCCCGCCACGATGGAAACGACCCCGGCGTTCACCGTATCGGGCAATCAATCCTACAACACCACCGCCATCACGTATGACGCGGCGACCGACGCGTACTATTTCTTCCAGCCCAACCGCGTCATGAAGGCGCAGGTCGGCGGCGAAGCGGAAATCGCGGGCTATCTGCCGGTGTCCTACACCAGCGGCAGGGAGTCGGCGTCCGCCATGCTGACGGGCGGGTATTTCGCGCTCAACACCTCCGACGGCGTGTTCATCCGCAACCTCGACCCCGCGCATAAGCCGGAGTTCACCCTGACGGTTTACGGCGGCGGCGGGTATGAGAACGCGCACAAAAAAGCGCAGGCGGAAATCGGCAACATCCCGGTGCTGTTCTCTGAAACCTACTACAGCAACATGCAGGAGCTTTCGCAGGCGATGGTGTCGGGCGAAAGCGATATCGACGTGCTGGCGCTGGATCTGCAGTATCAGGACGTGCAGCAGCTCATGAGCAAGGGCTACTGCGCCGACCTCTCGGGCAACGCGGAGATCATGGCGTTCGTCGATACGCTCTACCCCAACATTGCCGAGGCGATGAAGCTGGATGGCAAGCTCATGGCGATCCCCACGCGCATCGACATGTGGGGGCTGTGCAAAGCGCCCGAAAAGACGTGGGCGGAAGTCGGGCTGGAGGATGAGATCCCCACGAATTATCTGGAGCTTTTCGAGTTCATCACGACGTGGGCGGAGGACTACATCGAGGAGTATCCGACCTACCAGCCCATGGAGAACGAGAGCTACAAAAGTTCGCTGTTTTATGAGCTGATGGACCAGTACTCCAATTACTGCCAAGCCGAGGGCATCGACTTGACGCTCGACACGCCGCTGTTCCGCGAGCTGCTCGCGGCATACGAGGCGATGGAGCCGGGCGATCTGGAGCTGAACATCGACTGGGAATCGCCCGACGCGGAAGCGCAGTACGAGCAAATCTGGAACAGGACCACGCTCATGCCGACGGGGTATTCCTACGTGCTGCCCGACGCCCGTGATTACGGCATCCCCCTGCCGCTGCCGCTGACTGCGGATACCGAAATCCACCTGCCGCTGAGCGTGTCGGTGCTGGTCGTCAACCCGCGCTCCAAGCATCTGGACGCTGCGATCGCCTATGTCGCCGCTTACGCGCGCGGGCTGGACGAGCGCGTGATCGTCGCCATGTGCCCGGACAAGAACGAGCCGATCGAGAACCCGAACTATGCGGATATCATCAAGAACCTGACGGATTTCGTTGAAAAGCAGAAGGCGGCGCTCGAAACCTGCGAACCGGGCGAGCGCGAGGAAATTCAAGAGAACATCGCGCGCGTGGAGGAGAACCTTGCCGAAAGCGAGGAGAACTACCGCTATTCGGTGTCGCCCAAGAGCATCGAATTGCACCGCGAATTGATGCAGTACACCTTCATCGCGCGCCCGACCGTATTGCAGGGCGAAAACAGCGAGGAATTCTACACGCTGTACAACCGCTACATGGACGGGCAAATCGACGCGGAACAGTTCATCCGCGAAGGCTCGGCGAAGCTGCGGCTGATGCACTTGGAAAACAAATAACGAAACTTCGCGCGGGACGGAGGCGCGCGCCGCTTTCGTCCCGCGCGGAAAGCGCGGGAAATGTTTAGAAAACGTGCCTTTTGGTTCTTGCTGCCGGGATTGCTGGGGCTGCTGGTGTTCTACCTCGTGCCCTTTGTCGGCGGCGTTTGGTTTTCCATGACGGACGGTTCGATCGACAACGCGTTCGTGGGCTTTGCCAATTATCAGCGCGTGTGGCAAAACGAGGTGTTCCGGCTGGGGCTGAAGAACACCATCGAGCTGTCGCTGCTGTGCGCGCCGGTGATTTTCGTGTTCTCGTTCGTGCTGGCGGTCATGCTGCGCGCGCTGGGCGACAAGAGCGCGGCGGCGCGAAACGTGCTGCTGCTGCCGTACCTGATGCCCTCGTCCGCGTTGCTGCTGATTTGGCTTGTGCTGTTTGATTACGGCGGCATCGTCAACCGGATTTTGGCGCAGCTCGGCGTTGCGCGCGTGCTCTGGCTGGAGTCGGAGTATCTTCGCGCGCCCATCGTGCTGCTCTACATCTGGAAGAACGTCGGCTTCTCCGTCGTCATTTTCTCGGCGGCGCTGCAAGCCGTTCCCAAGCCGCTGTATGAATATGCCGCGCTCGAGGGCGCGGGCGCGTTCAAGCGCGAAACGAAGATTACGCTGCCGCTCATTTTGCCGAGCGCCTTTCTGGTGCTCGTGCTGGCGTGCGTCAACGCCTTCAAAATCTTCAAAGAGGTCTACTTCATCGGCGGCGCGTACCCGCACGACGCGGTGTACACGCTGCAAAACTACATGAACAACAAGTTCGCCAAGCTCGACTATCAGGACGTGACGACCGCCGCGTATTCCTTCGCGCTGATCGTGCTCGTGCTTTTCGGCGCGATGTACGCAAGCAAGAAGGTGCGCGTGTCGGACATGTGATCATCCCTCGAAAGGAACGCGAAATGCGCTTGTCAAGACGCGGGTTCAGGCTCGGCCGCGCGGCGGCTTCTCTGTTTTTGTTCATCGTCGCGGCGGTCACGCTCGCGCCGATCTTGCTGACGTTCCTGTATTCCTTCTTCCCCAAGGGCGAGATTTCGGAGTACCTCAAAACGCGCAACCGCTACGCCGACGACATGTGGATGGACGTGCTCTATTCGCCGTCGGTCGTGTCGATCCGGCAGTATTACTCCATCATGATCGAGCAGCCCAAGTACCTGCAATTGTTCGTCAATTCGGCGTTTTACGCCTTTACGATACTCGCCGGGCAGGCGGTCGTCGTGCCGCTGACGGCATACGCGCTCAGCCGCTTTCGCTTTCGCGGGCGCGACGCGCTGTTTTTCTGCGTGCTGGTGCTGATGCTGCTGCCGTTTCAGGTGACGATGGCGCCCAGCGTCATGACATTGCGCGCGCTGGGCTTGATGAACACCGTCTGGGCGGTCATCCTGCCGATGTGGTTTTCGCCGTTCTATATTTTTCTGGTGCGCCAGTTCATGCTGGGCTTGCCAAACGAGCTATTGGAAGCCGGCATGATGGACGGCGCGGGGAGCTTTCGCGGCTATCTGCATATCACGCTGCCCGCGTGCCGTCCCATCCTGTGTGCGTCGGCGGCGCTGTCGTTCGCCGACAGCTGGAATCTGGTCGAGCAGCCGCTTTTGTACCTCGCGTCGCAGCCGGGGAAGCAACCGCTGTCGGTGCTGTTTAACCAAATCTCCACCGAGAACGGCGACGTCGCCTTCGCGGGCGCGGCGCTGTACCTGCTGCCCGCGCTGCTGGTGTACTGGATGTTTCAGGACGATATCCTCATGGGCGTGCAGCTCAGCGAACTCAAGTAAGGGGTGTCTGGATGATGAAAAAGGTCGCCGTCAAGGGCTTTGTGATTCTCTGCGCGGTCGTGGCGCTGTGCATGTTCTTTTCGCGCACCATCGCGACCATCACCACCGCGAAGGTGCAGCGCATCAATGCCAGCAAAGGCAAGCTCGAGGAGCGCATCAAGCTTTCGGGCAAGGTGTACTTTGACGGCGTGGAGGACGTGATCGTGTCCGAGGCGCGCAAGCTCGCCATCGTGGTGGACAAGCTGCACGTCCGCGCGGGCAGCCAAGTCAAGGCGGGGGACACCATTTTCACGGCGTTCGCGCCCAGCTATGACGAGGAAAAAGAGAAACTCGTCGAGGACTACGAGAAAAAGGCGAAGGAACTGGCGGGCGAGGTCGCCTCGCGTATCGTCTACGCGCAGGGCTCGGAGCATAACAACAAATACAACGCTTATATCGCCGCCACGGACGACATGTACGGCGCGGTATACGAAGCGCTGCGCGAGGCGGAGCAAAGCGGCGCCGCGCTGCCCAAGAGCTACGCCGACTGGGCGAACGTGGAGAACAAAAGCGAGATTCTTCAGCGCGCGGTGGACGCGATCGCCGCGCAGCAGGAGGCGCAAAACACCTACCGCAAGGTATACAATGACGGCGGCGGGCGCGTCGGCGATTCGACGTTCGAGCACATCAAGAAATGCGACGGCTTGCGCGACGAGCTTGCCGCCATGCAGGAGAAAATGCTCGCGCTGGACATGCTCGCGGGCAGCCTTTTGACCATCAAAGCGCCGCACGACGGCTATATCGTGGAGCTTGCCGTCAAGGCGGGCGACGATTACGACGGCAAAAAGACCGCATATAAAATCAGTGCCGATGGCTCCGCGCCCATCCTGCGCGCCGACGTGACGGACGTTGACAAGGAGCTTGCCGACGGTACCAAGCTCGAGGCGGCGGATGGCGATGCGACGGGCGAGATCAAGCAAACGACGGTCGGCTCGGACGGCAAGAAATACGCCGAGATCCCGCTGGACACGGGCTTTATCAAGGCGTGCGGGGGTCTAAACAAAATGCTGTCGGAGGACACCGAGATCACGGTTAAATATAAGGCGAAAAAGTCGGCGACGCTGCTCCCGGCAAGCGCCGTGCGCTCGGAGGGCGAAAACAGCTATTATGTGTATGTCGTGTCGCGCTCGTGGGGCGGGCTGCTGTCGGGCAACGGCTACACCGTCAAAAAGCAGACGGTCACGGTGCTCGAAAAGAGCGATACGATGGTCGCCGTCGCCGAGGACATGCAGTACATGGAAATCGCCGACCGCGAGGACAGGACGCTCTCGGACGGGCTGGCGGTGATGGACTATGTGCAGTAAATCGCGGCTCGCGCTGCTGGTCGCGCTCGCGCTGGCGCTCGCCTTTTGCGCGTATTCCGTGCGTCAGGAGGGCGACGAACTGCAATACCTGATCGCCGCGCCCGCGCCGCCCGCCGAGAAGCAGCAGGACGAGGACGGCGAAGAGACGCAGCCCCCCGAGAAACCCGAGCTTGTGAAGCTGCTGGAAAAGCTGGAGGGGCTTGCGGAGGATTGGCAGAGCGCGATATCGCGGTATACGGTATACGGCGTGCTCCCGGGCGCGCAGCTGACCGCCGATTCGGGCGCGAGTTCGTCCGCGCGGCTGACGGGCGCGCATGGCGCGCAGGACGCGCCGCTGATTACTGGGCGGCGCATCTATCCGGATGAAATGACGCGCGGCGACGCGGTGATGCTGCTGGGTGAACAGCTCGCGCTCGCGCTCTTTCGCGTCGGCGACCCGCTTGACCGGATAGTAACCTTCAACAATACGCAATACCGCGTCGTCGGCATCCTGCGCGACGCGCGCGGGGCGGGCGACGGCGAGCAGAACAAGGCGGTCGTGCCGCTGCTGTCGCTGACGAAGGTGCAGCTATCGGCGCTGATGGTGTCTGCGTTGCCTGTCGGCGGCTCGGGCGCGAACGCCGCGTTCAAGGCGGCGATGGACGCTTGGCAGCCGGGCGGCGACCTGTACAGCCTGCAAAAAGAAAAGACGCGCGCGCTGCTGCCTGTGCGGGCGCTGGCGTGCGTCATCGTCATGCTGCTGTGTTATCGGCTCGGAAAACGGCTGTTCGCGCTTGCCAAGCGCGCGTTTCTGCGCCTGAAGGAGCGTCTGCGCGACGTATACGCGAGCAAGCTCGTACCCAAGGCGGCGCTGCTGCTTCTCGCGTTCGCGGCGGGTTTCGCGGCATTAATTTTCGTCGGCGCGAAGGCGCTGGAGTTCTTTATCGACCCGGTGTACACGTTCCCCGAGTGGGTGCCCGCCGTGCCCGTGGAATGGACGGAAATCGCCAAGACCTTCTGGCAAAACCGCGAGGACGGCGCGCGGCTGGTGCAGCTTCGTTCGCCCGAAATGCTGCGCCTGCGCTTTTTCGGCGGCGTGACGGCGTTTTTGAGCGCCATGGAAGCGATTGTGCTGGCGGGAGCAAGACGGAGAGCGAAAAAGGAATAGGGATTAGGGAGTAGGCATTAGGGATTAGGAGAACGACGGCGAGGAGATAAGAACGCATAACCCCTACTCCCTTGTTTCCCCTATTCCCTATTCCCTTCCGTCCCCCTATTGCCTCGTCCCCCGCCGAGCGTATTCCGCGTTGATTTTGGAAAACAACAGGTTCTGTGCGCTGTACAGCCCCCAGTCGCCCGAGAGCATGAAGCTCACCGCGCAGGCGATCGCCATCAGCGGCAGCGCTTGCGCGCCGAAGACTTCGACCGCCAGCAGCATCGACGCGGCGGGGCAGTTCACCATGCCGCAGAACATGGCGATCATGCAGATAGCGGCGCCAAGCCCCGCGTCCATGCCGAGCAGCGGCGCGAGCGTGCAGCCCAGCGTCGCGCCGACAAAGAAGGACGGCACGATTTCACCGCCGCGAAAACCCGCCGCGATCGTCACGACGGTCAACAGCAGCTTGAGCGCGAACGCCCACGGCGCGGCGTTGCCCGCCAGCGCGCGGGTGATCACGTCCATGCCCGCGCCGTTATAGTCGCGCGTGCCAAACAGCAGCGTCAGCGCGACGACCGCCAAGCCGCCCAGCGCGATGCGCGCGTATTCGTTCTTGATTTTCTTTTCGAGCAGCCGTTCGGCGTGCGACAGCGAGAAGCAAAACGCAATGCTCACCAGCGCGCACGCAGCGCCCAGCGCCACCGCCGCCAGCAGCGACGAAGCGCCGATATCGGCAGCGCCCGCGAGCGCGAAGCGCACCGGCGCAACGCCGAGCGCGGTGGAAAGCAGGAACGCGCTCATCGCCGACACGAGGCACGGCACGAGCGCGGAATAGAGCATTTCGCCCACATAGCTGATTTCCAGCACGAACAGCGCCGCCGCGACGGGCGTGCCAAACAGCGCGGAGAACAGCCCCGCCATGCCGCACATCACCAGCATGTGCGCCTTTTTTTCGTCTGCGCGCATCACCCGCGCGGCGAGCGAGCCAAGCCCGCCGCCCAATTGCAGCGCCGCGCCCTCGCGCCCCGCAGAGCCGCCGCACAGGTGCGTCAGGAACGTGCCCGCGGCGATTGCCGGAGCGAGCGCCAGCGGCACGCCGTCCTTGCCGCGAATCGCCGCGATGACCCGGCTCGTCCCCACGTCCGTGCCGACGCGCAGCGCCCTGTACACGCCGATGATGGCAAGCCCGGCGATCGGCAGCATATACAGCAGCCACGGCTGCGCGCTGCGCATGGTTTCGGCAAAGCCAATGCCCAGATGAAAGCCCGCGCCTACCAGCCCGCACGCCGCGCCCACCAGCACCGCCGCCGCGAACCACTCGGCAAACGAGCGCAGATAGCCCGCCGCCTCGACGGCAAAACCCTTGACTTTGTTCATGTCAACGCCTCCGCCAGCGCTATTCTTTTGCTCTGATGTATCTGGGCGCGAACACGATAAGCGCGACCAGACACAGCCCCGCCATGCACACGAACCCCCACGCGATGCTTCCCAGCGCGCCGGCAATCAGCCCGCCGCCGAGGATGCCGAATACGCGCGATATGCCGAATCCCGCGATCGCCAGCACCATCTGACCGCTCGCCTTGAGCTCGTCCGGCACATGCAGGCTGATGAATTTCGCCATGCACACCGTAATCACGATGAACCCGCCGCCGTGCAAAAGCTGGCTTGCGAGCGCGACATACGCGTTCTCGCAGAACCCGAGAATGGCAAAGCGGACAACGAGCGTCAGCGCTGAAAAGAGCATGAGCCTGCCCGTGCCGAACTTGTCGTATAGGCGGTCGAAGAAGAGCAGGAAGGGCGTTTCGCTTGTCGCGGACAGGAAATACGCCAGCCCCAGCAGTGCGGGCGTGCCGCCCGGAAGCTGCGTGAAAAACAGCGTGTAGTAGCTGTAAAAATACCCGAGCGCGAGCTGCAGAACCATCGTGAACAGCAGCAGCGCCGTCAGCCCCGGCACGGCGAACACGCGCCGCAGCGGTACTTTCTCTTTGCCGCGCTGCTGGTGCCCCGGCGTTTCCGGCAGCGCATAGGTCGCGGCGAAGATGGTAAGCAGCAGGCACGCCGTTATCAGCGGCACATAGGAAAAGCGGTCGGTCAGCAGCGGACCGGCGATGAGGTTGATCGTCGCGAACGCGTAGCACGCCAGCAGGCGAATCGGCCCGAACTTGTCGCGCGTTTTTTGCAGCGATTCCAGAATCACCGAATCGCCCATAGGTTGGAGCGACGTGAACGCCGCCGCGAACAGCGCCGCCGACGCGAGAAGCCACCCGAACGACGGCGCGGCGATATACAGGCAGACCGCCGCCGCGAGCGCGATGAGCGCCATCACGCGGAGCACGCGGTTGCGGCTTTTCGCGCGGTCGCCCAGCATGCCCCACATGGGCTGCGCAAACATCGCCGTCAGCGGCGTGACAGTCATCAGCAGCACAAGCCGCTGCCCGTCCATCCCCGCTTGCTGGTAAAATTTGGATATATACCCTTGGAACACGGCGTTCGTGCCGTAATACGCCATCATGAACAGCGAAAAGCGCCACGGGTAGCCCGATTTCTTCACAGCGCGCCCCCGATGCCGATGCGCGTGGCGGGCGCTTTCCCGGAAAGCAGATCGCCAAGCGGGTACTTCGCGCTGCCGATGACGACCCGCGCCCCGGCGATCGCCGCGCGCAGGGCGTAATCGAGCTTCACGCCCGCGCCGTTCGCGCCGACGCGCGATGCGCCCACGCACGAGCCTTGCAGCGCGCGGACGCGCGCCGTCAGCGTCTGCGCGTCGGGCGCTATGACTTCGCGCACCAGCGTGCCCGGGTCGCCTGCGTCACGGTAGATACCCTCGGTCGAGGTCAGCAGCACGAGCGTTTTCGCGCCCGCGAGCTCGGCGACGACCGCCGCCGTCTCGTCGTTGTCCACGCACTCGACGATCGGCGCGTCATGCCGCGAAGCCGCCAGCGTCGCCAGTTCCATCTTGCGGTTTTCCTCGTCGCTCACGGCGTCGTTGTAGTTGATGATCGGAATCGCGCCCTGCTCGCGCGCGCGGCAAAGCAGCCCGTAGAGGTGCTTGCGCTTCTGCGGGTCGTTAAAATGCGCGTGCTCGACCAGAATCTGCCGCACGCTGTATTCCGGGCGCACGAAGCGGCGGTAATTCTCCATGAGGATCGTCTGCCCCTGCGCGGCGTAGTCGGTTTTGTTGTGCTCGGCGTCGCCGGATAGCGCGCGCCCCGTGCGCTTGATGTAGTCCACGCGCCCGATCTCCGTCGCGCCGGAGGACACCAGAATCATCCCCGGCGTAAGCTGCGCGCCCAGCCGGGAAAAGATGTTGTAGTCGATGTCGTTGTCCTCGCGGCGGATGAGCGCCATCGAGCCGATCTTCACGACCAAATCAAAGGGCATGCGATTTGCGCCTCCCTATTCGTCCATTTCGGACGGGTCGACGATAACATCCTCGAACGTCGCGGCGAATTCCTCGGTCAGCGGCGCGTCCTCCTCGGGCAGCGTCACGTCCTCCGCTTCCTCCTCGACCTTCGCCGGGACGATGCCGCCGTCCACGATGCTCGGCTGCACGAGCACGGGCTTGACGGGCGCGCCGCGCGGCGCAACGCGCGTCACGTCGGCAAGCGCGTAATCTTTCAGCTCCGTGCCGTCGCCCTTGGGCACGCGCACGCGCACCGTTTCCTTGATGACGTTGATATCGACCACGAACCCGCGCCCGTCCGGCGTGACGACTTCCTTGCCCACGCGCGGCATGACGCGGCGCGTCTGTTCGTAATGCTCCTGCTCGTATTTCAGGCAGCACATCAGCCTGCCGCATACGCCGGAAATTTTGGTCGGGTTGAGCGAAAGGCTCTGCTCCTTCGCCATTTTGATGGACACGGGCTGAAAATCGCCCAAAAACTGCGCGCAGCACACCGGCCGCCCGCAGATGCCCAGCCCGCCCATCATCTTCGCCTCGTCGCGCACGCCGATTTGCTTGAGCTCGATGCGCGTTTTGAAGATGGACGCTAGATCCTTGACCAGCGCGCGGAAATCGACGCGCCCGTTCGCGGTGAAATAGAACAGCGCTTTGCTGTTGTCGAACGTGTACTCCACGCTCACCAGCTTCATTTCGAGCTTATGCTCGGCAATTTTGCGCTGGCAGATGGCATACGCTTCCTTTTCCTTGCGCTCGTTCTCGCGCTGGCGCAGCGCGTCCTCGGGCGTTGCCACGCGCACGACGGACTTGAGCGGCGGCACGATCAGCGCGTCGTCCACTTCGCGCACGCCCGTCACGACCTCGGCGTACTCGATGCCGCGCGCCGTCTGCACGATCACCGCGTCGCCCGCCGTCGGCCAGAACGTGCCCGGGTCGAAATAATACAGCTTCCCGGCGTTCTTGAAGCGAACGCCCACTACCGTTTGCATGCGTCAGTTTCCTCCACATAGGCAAGCAGCAGCCCTTCCGCCACCGCCTGCCAATTGACATACGACGCGCGATATGCGCGCGCCGCCAAAATCTGCTCCAGCAGCCGCCGAATGGCGGCGCTGTCTAGCGATAAAAAGCGTTCGGGCAGCTCGGGCGCATCGCCGACGCCCGCGCCATACGATAACAGTCTGGACAGGTCGCCCTCCAAAATATCCAGAAGACCGTCCGCGTCGTCTTTGCTCTCGCGCAGCGCCGCCGACGCGCGCAGGATGTCCTCGTGCGTTTGCACGGCGTAAAACGTGCGCTCGGCGAGCTTGCGCAGCGCCCAGTACCCCTCGTCGCCGTCCATCTTCAACGCCAGCCCCGGGCTGCCCATGCACAGCGCGGACAGCGTTTGCGCGCGCTCTTGGGACAGCCCGCGCTCGACGAGCAGCGCTTTCACGCGCGCGTCCGGCCACGGCTGCATGCGCACGACGCGGCAGCGCGAGCGCACGGTCGGCAGCAAGCGGCGCTCGCCGGAGGCTGTCAACAGAAAGATCGTCTGCGCATCCGGCTCTTCAAGCGCCTTGAGCAGGCAGTTCTGCGCCTGCGGAACGAGCCGTTCGGCATCCTCGATGAGCACGACGCGCCTGCCCGTTTCCAGCGCGTGCCGCGAAAGCTGGCGCAGGATGTCGCGCACCGCGTCGATCTTGATGGTCTTTTCCTTGTCGTCCATGCGCGGCGTGAGCAGCCCGGAATACTTGCGCTGAGCAACCTGACGGCACACGCGGCATTCCCCGCACGGCGCGTTTTCCTCGCGGCACAGCGCCGTCTGCGCCAAATGCGAAGCGAGCGTACGCTTGCCGATACCGAACGCGCCCGCGAGCAGGACGGCATGCGGCGGGCGGCCGTCCGCGAACTCCGAAAGAAGCCCCGAGACCGCGCCGCCCATCCAGGAAAACCGGTCGCCCCGCATTAGTACTTCACGAAATGATCGACCGTCATGACGAAGACCGTCGCGCCGCCCACCGTGACTTCGATGGGATAGGGCGCGTACATGCCCGTGGTGCCGCCCATCGTGACGGGCGATGTTGCAATCTGCTTGCGGCTCTTGCAAACCTTTTCGATGATGGACATGCAGCCCTCGTAACGGTCGTCCTCCACACCCGCCAGAAGCGTGGTGTTCCCGGCTTTGAGAAAGCCGCCGG
>CAZEIC010000061.1:0-16513 GCA_964512175.1 uncultured Oscillospiraceae bacterium
GAGGGCGCGGTGCGCGAGTTCGAGGAAAAGTCCGACGACAAAACGCTCGGCGCGTTTCTTGAGAATGTCGCGCTGGTGACAGACCTCGACGGGCAGGAAAACCGCCCCGATTATGTGACGATGATGACGCTGCACAGCGCCAAGGGGCTGGAGTACGACGCGGTGTTCATGGCGGGGCTGGAGGACGGGCTGTTCCCGAGCAACCGCGCCATGCTGGACGACGGCAGGCTCGAGGAAGAGCGCAGGCTGTGTTACGTAGGCGTGACGCGCGCGCGCAAGAACCTGTTCTTGTCCTACGCGCGCAGGCGCGTGATCTTCAATCAAATCGCCAACAATCCCCCCTCTCGGTTTTTACAGGAAATCCCGCCAAGGCTGGTTCGCGACGCATGGAGCGCCGTGCAGCGCCAGCACTTCGGGCAGGAGCAGCCCGTTCGCAACGAGTACGCGACGCGTAGGGAGCGCGAGGAGCACCGCGTGGTGAGCTTTGGCGCGCCCGGCATGGGTCAGCGCGGCGCGCTGGGCATCGCGGGCGTGCAAAAGGGCTTCATTCCCTCCAAGGCACGCACGGACGCGCCCGCCAGTCAGGGCACGCTGTTTTGCCCGGGCGACCGCGTGCTGCACAGAAAGTTCGGCGAGGGCACGGTGGAGAGCGTCAGCGGCAAGGGCGGCGACGCGCGCATCAGCATATCGTTCACCGCCTACGGCGTGAAAGAGTTCGCGCTGTCCATCGCGCCCATCGCAAAGATCGAATAGGGAGACAGACCGCCTGTGCAAGACAACGACCGCATGCGGGCGCTCGTCGAGCGCCTGAACGAAACGGCGCGCGCGTATTACGAGCAGGACGCGCCGATGATTTCCGACGCGGCTTGGGACGCACTCTATGACGAGCTGGTCGCGCTGGAAAAAGAAACGGGCGTGCGGCTGCCCGATTCCCCCACGCTGCGCGTCGGCGGCGCGCCGCTGTCGGCGTTCACGCAGCATCAGCATATTTCGCGCCTGTGGAGCATGGACAAGGCGAAGTCGGAAGACGCGCTGCGCGCGTGGGCTGACCGCGCCGAGCGTTTGCGCGCGCAGGACGCGAGCCTGCCGCCGCTCGCGTTCGGCGTGGAATATAAGTTCGACGGACTGACGCTCAACCTGACGTACCAAGACGGCGCGCTCGTGCAGGCTGCGACGCGCGGCAACGGCATCGTGGGCGAGGGCATTCTCGCGCAGGCGAAGACCGTGCGCGACGTGCCGCTTGCCATCCCTTATAAGGGATTATTAGAGGTGCAGGGCGAATGCTACATGCGCCTGTCCGTGCTGGAAAAATATAACAAAACGGCGCAGGAACCGCTGAAGAACGCGCGCAACGCGGCGGCGGGCGCGCTGCGCAACCTCGACCCGAGCGTGACCGCCAAGCGCAAGCTGTCGGCGTTTTTCTATCAGGTCGGCACGATCGAGAACGCGCCGTACCAAGACCAGATCGGCATGTTCGCGTTCCTCAAAGAGAACGGCTTCCCTGTCAGCCCCTACTTTGAAAAAGCGGCGGACATCGACGGGGCGATCTCGCATGTGCGTGAAATCGAGCAGGCGCGCGAAACGCTGGATTTCCTCATCGACGGCGCGGTGATCAAGATATTGGACGAAAAGACGCGCGCGCTGCTGGGGTATACAGACAAATTCCCGCGTTGGGCGGTCGCCTATAAATTCGCCGCCGAAGAAAACGTCACGACGCTGGAGCGTGTGCTCTGGGAGCTAGGGCGCACGGGCAAGCTCACGCCGCTTGCCGTCGTTTCGCCGGTCGATTTTGCGGGCGTGACGGTGCGCCGCGCGACGCTCAACAATTTTGGCGATATCCAGCGAAAAAAGCTCGCGCTCGGCAAGGAAGTGTGGATCAGGCGCTCCAACGACGTGATTCCCGAAATCATGGGCTGCGTGGACGACGGCGCGCCCGGCGCGCCCATCTTGCGCCCGGACGTCTGCCCCGCGTGCGGAAGCGCGCTCATCGAGCGCGGCGCGCACCTGTACTGTGAAAATCGGCTCGGCTGCCGCCCGCAGGCGGTCGCGCGCATCGCGCATTACGCCTCGCGCGACGCTATGGACATCGAAGGGTTTTCCGAAAAGACCGCCGAACTGCTCTTTGACAAACTCGACGTGCGCGACCCCGCCGACCTCTACGGTCTGACCGAGGAAGCGCTCTCCGCGCTCGACGGCTTTCAGGAAAAGCGCGCGGGCAACCTGACGGCGGCGCTCGAAGCTTCCAAGCAATGTGATTTGGACGCGTTCATCTTCGCCATAGGCATCCCCAACGTCGGCAGACGCACGGCGCGCACGCTCGCGGAGGCGTTTGTCACGCTGGACGCGCTGCAGCAAGCCGATGCCGCCGCGCTGACCGTGCTTCAAGACGTGGGCGATATCGTCGCGGAAAGCGTCACGGACTTTTTCGCGGACGCGGAAAACCAGCGCCTGCTTGCGCGGCTGCTCGCCGCCGGGGTATCGCCGCGCGCGTACCAAAATCAGCAAACCGGGCTTGCGCTCTCGGGGATGACCGTCGTCGTCACGGGCACGTTGCCGACGCTCTCGCGGCAGGCGGCGGAAGCGCTTATCGCCGCGCACGGCGGCGTTGCTGCGGGCAGCGTCAGCCGCAAAACCAGCCTCGTGCTTTATGGCGAAAAAGCGGGCAGCAAGCTCGACAAAGCCAAGGCGCTGGGCGTGCCGCTGATGGAGGAAGAAGCGTTCTTACAAAAACTTGGCATGGGGAAAGCTGGCGGCGGCGCTTGACAGCCCATATAGGAAGTATAGTATAATACCAAAGCACGCGCGTTTGCGCGTATAAAGGTGGTGACAGAGCGATATGCAGAGGATCAGCGTGGGCACACACGAGCCGTGGCGGGATAAGACCATGAGCCTGATGCGCGAAAGGCAGTTGGAGGCGTGTCAAGACCGTCTCGTTTCCTACCCCGAACGGGGGATTTTTTCTGACGAGGCGGGCGGCGCGGGCTTTTACGCGCTCTGGCAGCGCTCGTATGACGCGCTGGAGAGCCCTGCTTGGCTGACGCGCGAGGAAGCGCGCGCGAAGGTGCTCGCGAGGCTGCCGCGCGAGGCGGGCTTTTTATCCGCCTGCGAGCACGATTTGGTCTGCCGCATGCTGATAGGCGACGGGGAGACGGAGTTGCTCGCGCCAGAGGAGGTCACGGCGTCGGAATCGCTGATCGCGCGGCTGTGGTGCGCGGTGTCGCAAAACGAGGATTCCGTGCTGCTGCGGCTGGAAGCGCCGCTGCTTAAGCCGCTGTCCAAAGCGATGGCGACCGACGAACACGCCGCGCTGCGCGCGCTGATCTTCCGGTTTGACGGCATGCTGCATTCGTTACTGTATTTGACCGGGTTTTTACACGCGGACATTCCGGCGCAGAAGCTCTGCGCGCTCGTGCCCGATAAAAGCGAGCACGACGCGCTGCTTGCCGCGCGGCATCTGCGCGCCTCCTTCGATTACATCGACTTAGGCGGCGTGGTGCTGACGCATCCGGGGCTTGCCGAGCCAGAGCGCATGATCGACAAGCTGTGCAGCCAAGAAATGTCGGGCGTGCTCGGCGTAACGCCCGACATGATGCAGGGCGGCATGCTGGGCATCCTGCCAGAAGAACGCCCCGCGTGCGAGGCGCTCGCTGGCGCGCTGACGGACGCTGTGCGCCCGGAATTCGCGCCTGACGAGGTGGTGGACGATTTGCGCATCCTCGCCAAGCAAGGCGCGCCCATCGCCGAAATGGAAGAAGTGCTCGCCGCCTCGCTGTGCCAGATGCCGACCCCCTCGATGCGCGCGCTTTTATCGCAGGTACACCTCACCAGCGTGCGCTGGGCGGGCATGCCCGCCGCCGTGCTGCACTGATGAACGTATACCGCTGCGCCGTCCCGGACAATCAGCCGCCCGCAAAGCTCGCGGCGTTCCTGCGCCGCGCGCTGCCCGACATCCCCGAATGGGCGATCCGCGACGCGCTGACTGCGCGGGATGTAAAAGTAAACGGCAAGCGCGCGGGCAAGGACGATATGGTCGTTCCCGGCGCGGAGGTACTGGTTTATTCCCCGTTCACGCGCGCGCTGGAGATCGTCTACGAAGACGATACGCTGCTGATCGTCAACAAGCCCGCCGGTATGAGCGTGGACGACGACGGGCGCGGCGGCGCGACGGCGCTCTCGCTCGCGCGCGAGCATTGCGATGGCGCGCGCCTGTGCCATCGGTTGGATAACCAGACAAGCGGGCTGCTGCTGTTTGCAAAAGACGAGCAGACGGAAACCGCCATGCTGGACGCTTTCCGCGCGCGCACGGTCAAAAAGGAATACGTCTGCGTCGTGCGCGGCGTGCCAACGCCCGCCGAAGCGCGCAGAGACGCGTATCTGATCAAGGACGCGCTGCACGCCGTCGTGCGCGTGACGGACAAGCCGCTTCCGGGCGCGAAGCCCATCAGCACGGCGTACCGCGTGATTTCCGTGGACGAGCGCGGCAACGCGCGGCTGCACATCGACCTGTTGACCGGGCGCACACACCAGATTCGCGCGCACATGGCGCACTTGTCGCACACCGTGCTCGGCGACGACCTATACGGCGACCGCGCGCTCAACAAGGCGCTGCATGTCCCCCGGCTGCTGTTGTGCGCGGTGTCGCTCACGCTTCCCGACGGCAGACGTTTCCGGATCGATCCGCCATTTTAACGCAAGGAGTACAAACGCACACATGCCAGAGATGAATGTTCGGTTGATTGCCATGGACATGGACGGAACGCTGCTCGACGCGGACAGCAGGATCACGCCCGGCGTGCTCGCGGCGCTGCGCGAGGCGCAGGCGCATGGCATACTGGTGTCCATCTGCACGGGCAGGTTTCCGGAGAACGCGGGCATGGTGCTCAAGGAATACGGTTTTGTCTGCCCGGTCATCGGCGTGAACGGCGCGCTCATCATGGACGCGCCCATCGGCGGGCGCGTGCTCGCCCAGCACCTGATGGACGAAAGCGTGGCGTGGCGCGTGTTTGACACGCTCGAGGAAAGCCAAGCGGGGTATTACGTGTTCGGCTTGCGGCACGTTTCCACGCGTGAACCGGGCGCTGTCCACCACTCGCAGCGTGAGTTCGGGGAGCGCATCGAGCGCGAGGCGGACGTGACGTTCGACAGCGGCGCGTCCGCGGTGCGCGCGGGCATCGCGTCGGGCTGTTACAAATTTTTCGTATACGAGCCCGGGCTTGCCGGCACGCTGCCCGCGCTGCGCGACAGACTCGCGGCGATATCCGGCGCGACGCTCACGCAATCCAGCCCGCGCAACATCGAAATCATGCCGCTGGGCGTGGACAAGGGCTCGGGCGTGCGCGAATTGGCGGCGCTGCACGGCATCCCGATGGAAAACGTCATGACGATGGGCGACGAGGAGAACGACCTGCCGATGATCGCCTGCGCCGGGTACGGCGTGGCGATGGGCAACGCGACCGAGAAAGTCAAGGCGGCGGCGCGCATCGTCACCGCCGACAACCGACACGACGGCGTTGCCGCCGCCATTCGCGGGTGGGCGCTGTGAGGCTGGCGTTCCTCGCGGACGTGCACGGCAATCACCGCGCATTGACGGCTTGTCTGGACGCGCTCCCCAAGTACAGCCCGGACGCTGTGTGTATACTGGGCGATTTCGTGACCGACTGTCCCTATCCGGAACGCACGCTTGCGCTGCTGCGGGCGTGCGCGCGTGCATACCCGACGCGCTTCATTCGCGGCAACCGTGAGGAATACATGATCGCGCACAGGCGCGACCCGGAAAGCGAGCGCTGGACGCGCGAGACGCGTTCGGGTTCGCTTTTGTATACATTCGAGCGGTTGACGGACGCGGATATCGACTGGTTTTCCGAAATGCCGACCGGGGAAACGCTCGCGTACCCGGGCTGCGCGCCGCTGCTCATTTGTCACGGCGCGCCCGACGACACGCGCGTGCAGATGAAGCCCTGCACCGACGAGGCGCGAACCGTCATGCGCGGGCTATCCTGCCCGTATGTCGTCTGCGGACACACGCACCAGCGCTACGCCTACCAATACGCGGGCGTATGGCTGTACAACGGCGGTTCGGTGGGCATGCCGTGCAATCATCAGACGCAAGCGCAGTTCATGATCCTGCAATCGGACGGCAACGAGTGGCTGCCAGAATACGCCGACATTGTGTACGACATTCCCGCCGCCGTGCGCGATTTCGCGGAAAGCGGCATGACGGACGTTACGGGCGCGTGGACGCGCGCCGTCGCGGTGCAGCTTGCGACCGGCGAGAACGTCGTCAAAAAGCTGCTGATCAAGGCGCGCGCCGTTTCGGACGAGGCGCGCCCCGGCGTTCCGTTCCTCGAGATCCCGGAAAGCTGCTTTCAGCGCGCGGCGGAGCTCATTGGGATATAGCGCTTTCCCCCGCTTCGCGCCACGCCGCGAACATGCGCTCCAGTTCCAGATATTCGATTTGTCCGTCCGTGAGGGCGGTCAGTTTTTCGAGCACGCTTTCTGCGTCAACTTCGCGCAAAAGCAGCGTGATGTGCACGGACGCGGTGAATTCCACGCCCTCCGTCAATACCGGGAGCGTGCGCAGCGCGTGTTCCACGCGGTCATACAGCGGGTATGCGACCTCGACGAGATACCGCGCGCTGCTTTGCATGACGACGACCCCGGCGGCGGCGAGCGCGATGGACGCGCTGTGGCTATACGCGCGCACCAGCCCGCCCGCGCCCAGCAGCACGCCGCCGAAGTAACGCGTCACCACGCAGCAGCAGTCGACCACGCCGCGCTTTTTAAGCACCTCGATCATCGGCATGCCCGCCGTGCCGCCCGGCTCGCCGTCGTCGGAATAGCGCATGATGCCCGCGTTTTTCCCGATGATGTAGGCGTAGCAGTTGTGCGAAGCGTCGCGGTAATGCTCGCGGATGGATTTCAAAAAGGTCAGCGCCTCCTCCTCGCTTTGCGCGGGGGAGGCGTGACCGATGAAGCGGCTCTTGTTGACGATATAGGTGTCATTCGCCGCTTTTGCAACCGTTTTGTAGGAGATGGGCGGCACTATTTGAGCACCAGTCGGCAATAGTTCTTCTTGCCTTTGCGCAGCAGCAGCCCGTCTGTCCCGATCATGTCCTCCGTAATGGTCGCGTCGATGTCGCTCACCTTGTCCTCTCCCACGAGCACCGCGCCCTGCTGCACCTGCTTGCGCGCGTCCCCGCGGCTCTGGCACAGCCCGCACAGGTGCAGGACGGTCGTCACGCGGCTGTCCTCCGCAAGCTGCTCGCGCGTGATTTTATACGTCGGCACGTCGCCCGACGCAGCGCCGCCCGAGAACAGCGCCGCCGCCGCCTGCTGCGCTTTTTGCGCCTCTTCCTCGCCGTGCACGAGCTTGGTGCACTCGTACGCCAGCACGGTCTTTGCCTCGTTGATGCGGCTGCCCTCGAGCGCCGCCAGCCTGCGCACCTCGTCCATCGGCAGGAAGGTCAGCAGGCCCAGACACTTCTCGACGTCCTTGTCGTCGATGTTGCGCCAGTACTGATAGAAGTCGTACGGACTGGTCTTCTCAGCAGAGAGCCAGAGCGCGCCCTTCTCGGTCTTGCCCATCTTGATGCCTTCGTGGTTGAGCAGCAGCTGGAACGTGCAGGCATACGCGTCTTCGCGCTCTTTGCGGCGGATGAGGTCCGCGCCCGCGAGGATGTTGGACCACTGATCGTCGCCGCCCATCTGCAACCGACAGCCGTAGCGCTTGAACAATTGCAGGAAGTCGTAGGACTGCATGAGCATGTAGTTGAACTCCAAGAACGTCAGCCCGCGCTCCATGCGCTGCTTGTAGCATTCCGCCGTCAGCATGCGGTTGACGGAAAAATGCACGCCGATATCGCGAATGAATTCCATGTAGCCCACGTCGCATAGCCAATCAGCATTGTTGACGATGCGCGCCTTGCCCTCGCCGAACTGGATAAAGCGCTCCATTTGCTTGCGGATGCCCGCGATATTGCGCTCGATGTCCTCGCGCGTGAGCATCTTGCGAAGTTCGGTCTTGCCGCTGGGATCGCCGATCATCGCCGTGCCGCCGCCGACGAGCGCGATCGGGATATGCCCCGCCTTTTGCATGTGCGCCATGGCGATGATTGGGATGAAATGCCCGAAATGCAGGCTGGTCGCCGTCGGGTCAAAGCCGACGTAAAAGGTGGTCGGCTCTTTCTCGAGCTGCTTGTAGAGGTCTTCCTCGAAGGTGATTTGCGCGATGAACCCGCGTTCCTTGAGCGTGTCGAGAATGTGCATGTCCTATTGCCTCCTTATACATTCCGCGAGCAGCGACAGCCCGCGCTCGATGGTCGGGATATCCGAATTGGAGAAGTTCAGCCGGAAGGTGTTTTCGTGCCCGCCGTCCGGGTAGAACGGCGACCCCGGCACGAACGCCACGCCGCGCGCGACGCACGCCTCAAACAGCGGGCGCGCGCTTTCGCCCTCGGGCAGGCTCGCGAAGATGAACAGCCCGCCCTCGGGCTTGGTATACTTGGCGATGCCGCCGATGCCCGAAAGCCCCTGCAGCATGGCGCGCATCTGCTCGCCGTAGCGCTGGCAGATGCTTTTGACGTGCGGCGCGAGCAAGCCCCGGCGCAGGTACGCATCCACGACGGCTTGGTTGAGGTTTGCCGTGTGCACGTCGGAGGATTGCTTGCAAATCACGCATTTGCGCAGCAGCGCGGGCGTCGCCGCCAGAAAGCCGACGCGCAGACCGGGCGAGATGACCTTGGAAAAGCTGCCCAGCAGCGTCACCCAGCCGGAAGCATCAAAGGATTTGATGGACGGCAGCGACTCGCCCGCGTAGCGCAGCGCGCGGTACGGGTCGTCCTCGGCAACGAGCACGCCGTACTGCTCCGCCAGTTCCGCCACGCGCTTCCTGCGCGCGAGCGACAGCGTCGCGCCGGTCGGGTTCTGGAAGGTCGGGATGACGTAGAGCATCTTGGGATGATGCCGCTTGATGGCGGCTTCCAGCGCGTCCGTATCGATGCCGTCGTCGTCCGATGGCACGGCGACGAGCTTTGCGCCCGCCAGCCGCATGCACTGCATGTTGCCAAGGAACGTCGGGCTTTCGACCAGAATCACGTCGCCCGGGTCGATCAGCGCGCGGCAGAGCAAGTCCATCGCCTGCGTAGAACCCGTGACGGGCAAGATTTCGTCAGGCGACACCTCCGCCGCGAACTCCTCGCGGATGTAGGCGGGCAGGCTCTCGCGCAGCGGCGGATAGCCCTCGGTCATGCCGTATTGCAGCAGCGCTTTGCCGTTTTCGCTCAACAATTCCTTGCAGAGCGCGCCCACCTGCGCATCGGGCAGCGCGAACGCGCCCGGGTTGCCGCCCGCGAACGAGATCATGCCGGGCTTGGCGGTCAGCTTAAGGATCTCGCGGATGGCGCTGCCCGAGATGCCGTCCAGACGTTTGGCGTATTTCAGCTCGTTGATGTCCATGTGTTCCTCCTCTTCCAGACAGAAAAACCGCCCGCCCCATACCGGGGAAGGCGGCTGAGAGCACCGCTGTACCACTTCCGTTCGGCGCGGGTCATTCCCCCGCGCCCTCGTTTCGCGCTGTATCCGGCGCACCGAAGGCGACCTACGCGGCGGGCAAAGACCCGCTTTCGACGCCTCGCTCCGGGAGGTATTCGGGAGGGATGCCTGCCGCTTTCTCGCACCGACCGAAAGCTCTCTTTGCGCTCGGACATCCGCCTACTTGATCCCATCATCGCGGTGCATCCATTATATGCGGGGGATTTTGACTTGTCAAGCACTTTGTTTGCTGGTATAATGACAGGTAGCGTTACACGAAAGAGGAGGTGCGGTATGGCAAAGACCAAGGCCGTCATTTTCGATTTGGACGGCGTGCTTGTGACGACCGATAACTGCCATTACGAGGCGTGGAAGCAAATGGCGGACGAGCAGGGCATATACTTTGACAGGACGATCAACGAGCGTTTGCGCGGCGTGAGCCGGATGGACAGCCTGAACATCCTGCTCGAGCGCGCCGAACGGAAATATTCAGAGAGCGAAAAAATCGTGCTGGCGACGCGCAAGAACGACCTCTATGTGGAGAAAATCCAGCAATTGGGGCAGGAAGCGCTGCTGCCGGGCGCGCTCTCCACGCTCGATGCGCTCAAACAAATGAACGTAAAGGTCGCTATCGGTTCGTCGAGCAAGAACACGCCGCTGATCCTCAAGCAGGTGGGGCTGTCAAAGGCGTTCGACGCGGTGGCGGACGGCAACGGCATCACGCGCTCCAAGCCCGACCCAGAGGTGTTTCTATTGGCGGCAAAACTACTGGGGCTTGCGCCGGATGCGTGTCTGGTCGTCGAGGACGCGGACGCGGGCATCGACGCAGCGCTCGCGGGCGGCATGCGCGCGCTGGGCGTGGGCTACGCGCGCAATCACCCGGGCGCGACCATGGCGGCGGAAACGCTCGCCGATATCGACCTCGCCGATTTGATTGCGCGGGATATGATTTGACAAATATTGGGATTGGATGGTGATTGCATGCTTTCAAAGAACATTGCGCAGGAAGTCATCGAAGCCGCTTTGCAAACGGGCGGCGATTTCGCCGAAATTTTTCTGGAGGACAGGCTGAACAACAACCTGTCCATGCGCTCGGGTAAGGTGGAAAACGTGCTCTCGGGCAGGCTGCACGGCGCGGGCGTGCGCGTGTTTAACGGCTTACAGGGCGTATACGTCTACACCAACGACACCAGCCGCGAAGGGCTGTTGGCGTGCGCAAAGCGCGCCGCGTCCGCCGTCAGCGGCAAAGAAAAGCATATCGCAAGCACGCTCGCCCTCTCGCTAACGCCGAGCGCTCATGTCGTCAGGGAAATGCCGAGCGCCGTCACGGGCGCGCGCAAAATCGAAAAAATGCGCGCCGCGCAAAGCGTCATGCAGGAATATCCCGACGTGAAACAGGCGATGATCAGCTACAACGATTCCGAGCAGCGCGTGTGGATCGCCAACAGCGAGGGGCTGTTTACCAGCGATTTGCGCGTGTATTCGCGGTTCATGTGCTACGCCGTCGCCTCCAACGGAACGGAGAACCAGACGGGGCACGCCTCGCCCGGCGCGATGGAAGGGTTTGAAGTCTTTGATTCCCGCGTCGACCCGGAAAAGTGCGCCAGAACCGCCGCCAACATCGCAATCACGATGCTGCGCGCGCCGGTGTGCCCGGCGGGCGTGATGCCCGTGGTCATCGACAACGGCTTTGGCGGCGTGATTTTCCACGAAGCCTGCGGGCACAGTCTGGAGGCGACGAGCGTCGCCGTGGGCAATTCGGAGTTCTGCGGCAAGCTTGGGCAGAAGGTCGCGTCCGACCGCGTGACGGCGATCGACGACGGCACGGTGCCAAACGAATGGGGCAGCCTGAACATCGACGACGAAGGAACGCCGACAAACAAGCTCGTGCTCATTGAAAACGGCGTGCTCAAAAACTACATGATCGACAAGCTCAACGCCCGCCGCATGAACATGCCCATCACCGGCAGCGGCAGGCGGCAGGGCTATTCCTACGCGCCCACGTCGCGCATGCGCAATACCTACATCGCAGCGGGCACGGACGACGAAGCCGAAATCATCGCGACGATGGGCGACGGGCTGTATGCCAAGACCATGGGCGGCGGCTCGGTGCAGCCCGCGACGGGCGAGTTCAACTTCGCCGTCGAGGAAGGGTACTTGGTCAAGGACGGCAAGATCGCGCATCCCGTGCGCGGCGCGTCGCTCATCGGCCGCGGCAGCGAGATCCTCCCGCGCATCGACCGCGTCGGGCGCGACATGCGCATGGCGCAGGGCATGTGCGGCTCGCTTTCGGGCTCTGTGCCGACGAACGTCGGTCAGCCAATGATTCGCGTGACGAGCCTGACGGTCGGCGGACGATAAGGAAGGGGACAAACGATATGGATTACAGCAAGTTTATCGACAGCCTGCTCGCCGCCGCGAAGGACGCGGGCATCGAGGCGGCGGAGGTGTATTTCGCCTCGGGCGACAGCTTCCGCGCCATGACCGCCAAGGGCGAAATCACCAATTACACGGTCAACGCCACCTGCGGGCTTTCGCTGCGCGGGCTGGTCGGCGGGAAAATGGGTTACGCTGCCACAGAGGCGTTCGACGAGAATGCCATAGCGCAGCTCGTCCGGGGCGTGCGGGAAAGCGCCGCGCTCATCGAGGACGACGCGGTGCAGGAAATCTACCCCGGCGACAAGGAATACGCGCATGTGGACAACTACTTCCCCGGCATGGAGAAGGTTTCGGAGCAAGAAAAGTTCGATTTTCTGCTTGCCGTGGAAAAGGGCGCGCTGGCGGCAGATCCGCGCATCGCGTCGGTTTCCTACAATATGCTGGAAACCGAGAGCGCCGAATCGCGCATCCGGAACACCTACGGGCTTGACCTTGCGCACCGCGATAACATGGCGGTCGCGTTCCTGTCGGTCGTCGCCAAGGACGGCGACAAGGTATCGACGGGCACGGGCTTTGCGCTCGACCGCGATTTTGGCAAGCTCGACGCGCAGAAGATCATCAAGGACGCGACGGACGAGGCGCTGTTCATGCTCAAAGCCGAGCCCGTCGCCAGCGGCGCATACCGCGCCATCATCAAGAACATTGCCATGCCCGATCTTTTGCAGGTGTTCGGCGGCGTGTTCTCCGCCGACAACGCGCAGCAGGGTATGTCGCTGCTGGCGGGGCGCGAAGGCGAAAGGATCGCCGCCGACATCGTGACGCTGATGGACGATCCGCTGCTCCCGGGCGGGCTATCCAGCCGCGCCTTCGACGCGGAGGGCGTGGCGACGCGCACCAAGCCCGTCATTGAAAACGGCGTGCTCAAAACGCTGCTGCACAACCTCAAGACCGCGCGCAAGGCGGGCGTGAAAACGACGGGCAACGCCAGCAAGCGCGGGTACGCGGGCGCGATTCAAGTCGCCCCGAGCAATTTTTTCTTCCAGCCGGGCGAAAAAACGCTGGAGGAATTGCAGCGCGACATGGGCGACGGCATCGTGATTACCGACCTTTCGGGACTGCACGCGGGCGCGAACGCCGTCAGCGGCGATTTCTCCCTGCTCGCAAAAGGGTATACCGTCAAGGACGGCAAGAAAGACAAGCCGGTCGAACAGATCACCGTCGCGGGCAATTTCTACAAGCTGCTGGAAAGCATCCGCGCCGTCGGCAGCGATTTGTTGTTCCCCGGCAGCGGGTACGGCAGCCCGTCCATCGACGCGGGCGAAATCTCCGTAGCGGGAAAGTAAGGCAATAGCATGTATTTATACGAATTGCATCTGCACACGTCGGAAACAAGCAAGTGCGGCAAAACGCCCGCCGCCGATATGGTACGCGCCTATTGGGAGCGCGGGTTCGCGGGGCTGGTCGTGACCGACCACTTCGTCAACGGCTACTCCTACGCGCGCGATTGCGAGGACTGGAATGACAAGGTGAACGCGTACCTCAAAGGCTACCGCGCGGCAAAGCCCGCGGGCGACGCCTTGGGCGTCGACGTGTTTCTGGGCTGGGAGTTCACCTATCGCGGCAATGGCGAAGATTACCTAACCCTCGGGCTTTCCGAGGATTTCCTCTGGCAAAACAAGGACTGCGGCGACTGGGAGATCGAGCGTTACCGCGACGCCGTGCACAAGGCAGGCGGCATCCTGATTCGCGCGCATCCTTACCGCGAGGCGGGGTACATCGAGCATCCCGGCATCGTGCGTGACGGCATGCAGGACGCAATCGAGGTGTTCAACGCGGGCAATGCCAGCCGCGTCTATGACGACAAGGCGCTTGCCTACGCCGAGGCGCACAGCCTTCCGATGGTCGCGGGCTCTGATACGCATGGTCTTGCCACCGTCGCGCAGGGGTACGTCGGCTTTTCCCATAAAATGGAAAGCTATAAGGCGCTTTGCGACGCCATCGTCGCGGGCGAAGCGCACGTTTTCCGCGCGCCGAATCAAGCGGAGTAACACCGGCAGTACAACAAGAGGGGAGCCGTCCAGACGGACGGCTCCCCCATTTTTGCGGTGAGTAAGATCAATAGTTGGTGAGGTTGTACATCTCGATGGCGTCGTTGGCAAGCGTGACGAGCTCGTTGACCGCATCTTCCGGCGCGAGACCCTGCTGGAAGACCTTCTCCGTCACGTCCTCAACATACTGGCGCACTTCGGGGAACACCGACAGGAGCGAGCCGACATACTCCGGTCCGGACGCGTGGAGCTGATCCAGCGCGGTCTGGAACTGCGGGTACTTCTCGATGTTCGCCTTGAAGGTGTCGGTCTGCTGCGCGTTGACGTTGATGGGGAAGTACCCGGTGATGCTGTTCCAGTACGCCTGGTTCTCGGGGTTGACGCAGAACTTGATGAATTCGAAGGACGCCTGCTTCTTCGCTTCGTCCTTGCTGTCGATCATCCACAGCGTGCCGCCGCCGGTCGAAACGCCGCCCTTATCCTCGGCGTTGACATACGGGAAGTACGCCGTGCCGACCTCGAACGCGTCGCCCACGTTCTTGAGCACGCCAGCGAGGTTCGCGGTGGAGGCGAGGAAGATGGCGGTATCGCCCGCGACGAACGCGGCGCGCGCCGCGCTTGTGCCGCCGCGCTCGATGTACGCGGTGAAGGGGCACTCGGCGATCTTCTTCCACATTTTGAAGATATCCAGCGCAGCGCCGTTCTCGCCGAACATGACCTGCGTGGCGTAGCTCACGCGGCCGTTGCCGTTGTTGACATACTCTTTGCCCATCTTTCCAATCCACTGCTCGAAGAACCAGCCGTAGTTGGAGAACATGAAGCCGTAGCGATCGACCGTGCCGTCTTCGTTGTGGGTCGTCAGCTTCTCGGCGATCTCGAGGATGCCGTCCACCGTGGTGGGCAGCTCGGTGATGCCCGCCTCGTCAAAAGCGGTCTTGTTGTAGTACATCAGCGGCGTGGAGCAGTTAAACGGCATGGAGTTGATTTTGCCGTCCACCGTGTAGTACGCCAGCAGGTTCGGCTCGATGACCGAGGTTTCCCAGCCGTCTTTGTCGATGTATTCCTGCACGGGCACGATCCAGCCGCTGTCGATGATGAAGCGCGTGCCGATCTCGTAGGAGTGCACGATGTCGCACGGTAGCTGACCCATGCCGGCCGCCTTGAGCTTGTTGATGGCGTCGTCATACGCGCCCTGATACTGAGCGTCCACGAAAATCTTGTCCTGCGAGTTGTTGAACAGGTCAACGATCGTCTTGATCGCCTCGGCGTTCGCGCCTTCGAGCGAATACCAGAACACGACGTTCGTTTTCTCTTCCGCCAGGGCGACGGAGCCGAGAGACAGCACCATCGTCAGGCACAGCAGAAGCGCGAGAAGTTTCTTCATACGGGAAGTTCCTCCTTGAAAAATATTCTTGAACGCCTCGGTTCGGAGGCGGTCAGATCGATATCAGCCTTTGACGGCGCCCGCCATCAGCCCGTTGATGAGCTGCTTTTGCATGAACACGAAAATGGACAGCGAGGGAATCAGCACGATGACCACCGCCGACATCATCAGCGCGATGGATTCCGAGTCGATGTCGTACATCTGCGACACGCCGATCTGCACGGTGCGCACGTTGTCGGAATTGGTGACGAGCAGCGGCCAGAGGTATTGGTTCCACTGCTGCAAGAACACATACGCGCCGAGCGCGCCGAGCGCGGGACGCGCCAGCGGGATGACGATGGTCGCCAGAAAACGCCAGTTGTTGCAGCCGTCGAGCTTCGCCGCCTCGTGCAGCTCTTTGGCGAAGGTGAGGTAGTTTTGCCGCATCAGGAACACGCCCATAGCGGAGCAGGCATACGGCAGGATGAGCACGCGGTAGGTGTCCAGCCAGCCCCAGGAGGAAACCGTCAGGTAGTTGGCGATGATCGTCGCCTCCCACGGCACCATCATGGTGGCGAGGATGCACATGAACACGAACTTCTGCCCGCGAAACTTCAGAAACGAGAAGGAGAAAGCCGCCATCGAGCAGGTGATCATCTGAAGCACGGTCACAGACCCCGCGACAATGAAGGAGTTGAGGATATTGCGCGGAATGGCGGTCTTCTGGAACACGAGCAGGTAGCTCTCCGGGTCGATATGCGTGGGCAGGAAGCGGGAGTATAGTTCATCCGCCGGCATGACGCTCATCATGAGCGTGTAGAGCAGGGGCACGATGATGAGGCACACGAAGGGCAGGTTCAGCAAGATCGCGCCGAGCTTTCGGATGGCTTTGCGGCGGCGGCGGGAAAGCACGATGTTGCTCATCAGTAGTTGACCCCCTTCTTTTCATAGCCAAACTGTATGAGCGTGACGACCATGATGACGATGAACAGCACAATCGAACGCGCCGCCGCCGAACCGAAGCGGAAATTGCGGAATGCGTCCAGATAAATGGAGTAGACGATCGTGTTGGTCGCGTTCGTCGGCCCTCCCTGCGTCAGCAGCTTCACCAAAGTGAAGGACTGGAACGCGTTGATGATGTTGATGATGATCTGGAAAAAGAGCGTCGGGCTTAAGCACGGAAGCGTGATATTGC
>CAZEIC010000062.1:0-16035 GCA_964512175.1 uncultured Oscillospiraceae bacterium
GCGCCCTCGGCGGCGTAATCCAGCCCCCAGTTCGCCATTTCGCCCCAGCACAGGTAGCCCATGCGGTCGGCGTGGTAGAGGTAGCGCGCCTCGAACACCTTCTGGTGCAGCCGCGCGCCGTTGAAGCCCATCTGCATGGACAGCGTAATGTCGCGTATGAGCGCCTCGTCGCTGGGCGCGGTATAGATGCCGTCTGGGTAGAACCCTTGGTCAAGGATCAGCCGCTGGAACACGGGCTTGCCGTTGATGAGGAAGCGCATGCCGTCAAAGCCCACGCTGCGCAGACCGAAATAGCTCGACAGCGTATCGAGCGTTTCGCCGTCTTTCGTCAGCGTCAATTTGATATCGTAGAGATTCGGCTCGCCCACGTTCCAGAAATGCCCGCCCGAGATGGGCAGCGTCATTTCGACATGATGCGTGTGCACGCGCGCCTCGCCCGCGCCCGACGGTTCGCCCGCGAAGGATGCTTCCGCCTTGAACGCGCAGCCCGCGCCGCTGTCGATCTCGGCTTTGATGTGCAGCGTCTGGCTCGCCGCGTCGGGCGTGTAGGCGACGCTGCGGATGAAGCTTTCGTTCGTCCATTCCAGCCAGACCGTCTGCCAGATGCCGGTTGTGCGCGTGTAGCAGCAGCCGCGCGAGGCGTATTCCTTGGATTGCTTGCCCGTGGGCTGCAATGGCGATTGCGTGTCGTCCTCGCAGCGAATGACCAGCGCGTTCTCGCCGCTTTGCAGCGCTTTGGTGATTTCAAATGAGAAGGAATTGTATCCGCCCTCGTGCCGCCCGACGGACTGCCCGTTGACATATGCCTCGCAGAGGTAATCCGCCGCGCCGATGTGCAAAAACACGCGCTTGCCCAGCGCCGCGCCGGGCAGCGTGAACGCGCGCTTGTACCATACCGCGCGCATAAAATCGGTATAGCCTACGCCCGACAGCGCGCTTTCCGGGCAGAACGGCACGAGAATTTCGCCGTCCAGCTTTTTCTTTTGCAGAAGACCGCGCGCGATGCCGCTGTTGCCGTGATCGATTTCAAACTGCCAGACGCCGTTGAGGTTTTGCCAGCCCTCGCGCACGAACTGCGGGCGCGGGTATTCGGGGCGCGGGATATTCTCGTTCATGTCCTGTGTACCGCCTTATTTTTTTCGCCTTATTATATGGAAAACATGGCTGGATGTCAAGCAAACGGCAAGTACCGCCTGCATTCTGCCGTGATTTGGCAAGATGGTTGACAATTCGCGTGCTTCGGAGTAGAATTCGCAAAGGTGCGCGCATGACTTTTTTCCTACTAAAAAGTTTCTCGCGCGCGCCAAGAACGTAAAAACGTGGAGGCGCTTCATGTTTGTCCTGATGGTGGTGCTGTTCGTGGTGTTCTGCGGACGGCTGACGTGGGAGATCGCGGCGTTCGGCGCGGCGCTTTCCGCGCTTGTCTACGTCTGTATGTGTAAATTTGGCGATTTCAGCATCCGCAAAGATTTGCGCCTTGCGCGCATGCTGCCGGACGTGCTTCGTTATCTCGCGCTGCTGATCGCCGAAATTTTCGCCGCGAACCTGTCGGTGCTCAAGCTCATCTACACGCAGAAGTATGAGGTCGAGCCCGTGCTCGTGACGTTTGACACGGCGCTCCGCAGCCATGTGGCGCGCGCCGTGCTCGCCGATTCCATCACGCTCACGCCCGGGACGATCACGGCGCTGTGCGAGGAGCAAACGCTGACCGTGCATTGCCTCGATAAGAGCATGCTGCCGGGGCTGGTCGGCAGCGCGTTCGAGGAACGGCTCAAGAAGCTGGAAAGGAAGGCGGCGGCATGATTGCGAGCGCGTATGAGGCGCTGTTTACCGCGGCGCTGTGCGTGCTGGGCGCGCTGGTGCTCTTTTGCCTTGCGCGCGCCGTGCGCGGACCGAGGATTTCCGACAGGCTTGTCGCCGTCAACATGATTTCCACGCTCGTCATCGTCATCATCGGCATCCTCGCCGTCATGCTGCGCGAAGGGTATCTGATGGACGTGGCGCTCATCTACGCGATGATTTCCTTCCTCGCGGTCGTGGTGCTGTGCAAGGTGTACATGGGCGTGCATTTCAAGCGCGAGGAAGCGCGGGAAAAGGAGGACGGCGGCGATGCTTGAATGGCTGAAATTCGCGCTGGTCGCCGCGCTGCTTGCGTCCGGGCTGTTCATACTGGCAAGCGGCGTGCTGGGCGTGTATAAGTTCAAGTTCGTGCTCAACCGCATGCACGCCGCCGCGATGGGCGACACGCTGGGCTTGCTGCTCTCGCTCGCCGCGCTGACGTTTTGCGCGCCCGACGGCTATACGGTCGTCAAAATGGCGCTGGTCGTCGGTTTCCTGTGGACGACCAGCCCGGTCAACAGCCACCTGATCGCGCGGCTCGTGGTCACGGCGGAGGAGGATATCGCCGGGGAAATGGAGGTCATGCGCAAGTGAGCGTTCTGTCGTATGTGATCCTCGGGTTTCTGGTCGTCTGCGCGATATCGGTGAGCGTGACGAAAAACCTGCTGACCTCCATCGTCATTTTCATGTCCTACAGCCTGCTGATGTCGGTGCTGTGGATGCTGCTGGAATCGCCCGACCTCGCCATCACGGAGGCAGCCGTGGGCGCGGGCGTGACGAGCGTGCTGTTCTTCATCACGCTCAAGAAGATCCACGCCATCGAGGGCGGAAAGGAACGCAAGAAGGAGGGGGAGCGTCATGAGCAAGATCAGGCGTGATTACGAGCAAAGCCGCGCCGCGCGCTTCCTTCGCTGGCTTGCGGGCGCGCCTAGCGATGGGCTGGACAGGCACATGGAGGACGCGCTTGCCAAGGACGACGCGCAGACGACCGAGCAGGACGAGCACGCCCTGCGCGAACTGCGCCGCGCGCGCCGTCATCAGGAGGACATCGAACGCGAGCGCGCAGCGCACGAGCGCGTGCACGCCTACGCGACCACGCGCGGCGCGAAGCTGGTGGACAACCTCTATCGCCTGCTCGCGCTGTTGATCGCCGGGTCTATCATCTATTTCCTGCTGACGACGGTCGTCCAGCTCCCGCCCTTTGGCGAGGCGACGAACCCCGACAACAACGAGGTCTCCGCGCGGTACATCGAGCGCGGGCTTCAGGAAACGGGCGCGACGAACATCGTTGCGGGCATGATACTGGACTACCGCGCGTTTGATACACTCGGCGAATCGACGGTCCTGTTCATCGCGCTGTGCAGCGTGCTCATTCTTTTGCGCATCGACCGCGACAAGGACGGCAACCCCACGCAGGAATTGATTGCCGCCGAGAACGACGACCGCCACCATGAGCCTAAAAATGATTTGATCCTGCAAACCGCCGCGCGCCTGCTCACGCCCATCATCGTGCTCTTTGGCGCGTATGTCATCCTCAACGGCCACCTGTCGCCGGGCGGCGGCTTTTCGGGCGGCGCGATCATCGGTGCGGGGCTGATTCTCTACCTCAACGCCTTCGGCTTCCGCCGCGCCGAGCGCTTCCTGACGCAGAAAACGATGTCTCTGGTGTCGTTCTGCTCGCTGATGTTCTACGCCTGCGCCAAGTCCTACTCCTTCTTTACGGGCGCGAACCACTTGGAAAGCGGCATCCCGCTGGGCGTGCCGGGCGCGATCCTCTCGTCGGGGCTCATCTTGCCGCTGAACGTCTGCGTGGGGTTGGTGGTCACCTGCACGATGTATTCGTTCTACGCGATGTTCCGGAAAGGCGGGCTGTGACATGCTGGAAATGCTGACGCAAAACCTCGATCAGGCGGTCGCCGTCGTGCTGTTCGGTATCGGGTTTACGACGCTGCTGTTGCACCGTAACCTCATCAAGAAAATCATCGGTCTGAACATCATGGACACCGCGGTCTACCTGTTCCTCGCCTCGCAGGGGTACATCAGCGGGCGCGTCGCGCCGATCGTGGTGGACGGCGTGCAGTCCATCGAGCGCTATATCAACCCCATCCCGTCGGGGCTGGTGCTCACGGGCATCGTGGTGTCGGTCAGCGTGACCGCGCTGCTTTTGGCGCTGACGGTGCGCCTGTTCCGGCGCTACGGTACGCTTGACATCGACGAAATCACGCGGCTTGCCAGAAAGGAGGATATGTGATGGCGTTCGTGCAGAACTTTCCGTTCTTCTGCATCCTCCTTTGCATGATGACGGCAATCCTTTCCTCCATCCTTCCGGCGAAAGCCGCGCGCGCGGCGACGGTCGCGCTCGCCGCGCTCGTCGCCGGGATGAACGCGTGCGTGCTGGCGTTTTGCGTGCAGACGGGCGAAAGCTATGTCTATTGGATGGGGCATTTTCCCGCGCCATGGGGCAACGAGCTGCGCGCGGGCGCGCTGGAGGCGCTGATGGCGCTGGCGCTGTCGCTGATTCTGCTGACGTCGCTGCTGGGCGGCATGCGCAAAATGGAGGAGCAAATCGAGCGCGGCAAGCAGAACCTCTACTGTATCATGATCGCGCTGACGCTCGCGGCGACGATGGCGCTCATCTACACCAACGACCTGTTCACCGGGTATGTGTTCATCGAAATCATGACGATCGCCGCGTGCGCGCTGGTGATGGCGCGGCAAAACGGGCACACGCTCGTCGCCGCCATGCGGTACATGATCATGAACCTGCTGGGCTCGGGGCTGATCCTCATCGGCATCACGCTGATCTATACGCTGACCGGGCACTTGCTCATGGAGGATATCAAGGACGCGCTTTCCGCGTTGCATGCCTCCGGGCAATACGCGCTGCCGATCACCGTGATCGTCGCGCTGATGACGGTCGGGCTGTCGATCAAGAGCGCGCTGTTTCCGTTCCATGCGTGGCTGCCCGACGCATACGGCTATGCCACGCCGTCGTCCAGCGCGGTGCTGTCCAGCGTGGTGTCCAAAGCGTACATCTTTCTGCTCATCAAAATATACGTGCGCGTCATTGGCATGGACATCATCGCGGCGTGCGGCGTGGGCAACGTGCTGTTCACGTTCGGGTGTCTGGGCGTGATCCTCGGCTCGGTCGGCGCGCTGCGGCAGCGCGAGATCCGGCGGATGATCGCGTTTTCCTCGGTCGCGCAGATCGGCTATATCTATGTCGGCATCGGGCTTGGCACGGCGGCGGGGCTGGTGGCGGCGGTCTTGCAGATGATCGTGCATTCCGCCGCAAAGTCCATGCTGTTCTTATCGGCGTCCGGGCTGTCGGACGTGTCGGGCGACAGCAAGCAGTTCCGCTACCTGCGCGGCTCGGGCTGGCGTAACCCGCCGGCGGGTGTGGCGTTCACGGCGGGCGCTTTGAGCATGGTGGGCGTGCCGTTCTTCGGCGGGTTCATCTCTAAGGTGTACCTGTGCCTTGCGGGCATGGAAGCGGGCGGCGCGATGCGCGCCGTGACGCTCGCCGTGCTTGCCGCAAGCACGCTACTCAACGCCGCGTATTTCCTGCATACCGTGGTATCGGTCTACCGTAAGCCCGAGAACGATATCGCGCCGAGCGTGCCCGCCTCGCGGCTCGCGTCCTTCGTGCTGTTTGCGCTCGTCGCGCTCAATCTGGCGCTCGGCGTCGCTTCGCCGCCCATCGTGCGCGCCATCGAAATGGGGCTGTCGGTGTTCGGATGACCCGTCGCTTCCGTTCCCAGTGAATACCGTAGGAGGTTTGTACCATGCACAACACCTGGCTTCTCCCCCTGACCGTGTTCCTGCCGCTGCTGGGCGGTCTCGCGGTGGCGTTCGTGCCCGGGCTGAACGCCAAGCGCGAAACGCGCGTCTGGTTTGTCGGCGCGGTGCTGCTCGCGCAGTGCCTGCTCGTCGCGGCGGCGGCGATGTTTGCAGACGGCGAGTTCGCGCTGATTTGGCTGACGGACAGCATGCCGCTGATGCTCAAGACCGACGACATCGCGCGGTTTTTCTCCTGCCTCATGACGCTCATGTGGACGATCTCGGGCTTTTTCTCCTTCGAGTACATGAAGCACGAGAAGGACGAGCGTCGGTACTATACCTTCTACCTGCTGACGCTGGCGGTGCTCTGCGGGCTGTCATACGCGGGCACGCTTGTGACGATGTATTTCTTCTACGAGCTGATGACGCTGCTGTCCATCGCCATGGTGCTGCATTCGCTGTCCAAGGAAGCGATTTCGGCGGGCATCAAGTACCTGTTGTATTCGGTCGCGGGCGCGTCGATGGGCTTGTTGGGCATCTTCTTCCTCGTGCCGAACACCGAGAGCATGACGTTCGTGGCGGGCGGCTCGCTCAAGACGGCGGAAAGTATGACGCTCGCGCCCGCGTCGCTGTTGATTATCGTGTTCGTCGCGCTGGTCGGCTTTTGCACGAAGGCGGGCATGTTCCCGATGCACGGCTGGCTGCCGACGGCGCACCCCGTCGCGCCCGCGCCCGCGAGCGCGGTACTCTCGGGCGTGATCACCAAGGCGGGCGTGCTCTGCGTCATTCGCGTGATTTTCTTCACGGTCGGCACGGACTTCCTGCGCGGCACATGGGCGCAGTACGCGCTGATGGCGTTCGCGCTGGTGACGGTGTTCATGGGCTCGATGATGGCGTTCAAGCAAGACCACATCAAGAAGCGGCTGGCGTATTCCACGGTGTCGCAGGTGTCCTACGTGCTGTTCGGGCTGTTCCTGCTGGACAAAACGGCGTTCAACGGCGCGATGCTGCACGTCGTGTATCATTCCGTCATCAAGAACGCGCTGTTCCTGTCGGCGGGCGCGATCATCTATAAGACGCACAAGACCTCGGTCGCCGACCTGCGCGGTATCGGCAAGGAAATGCCGATTGTCATGTGGTGCTTCACGCTCGCGTCCATCGCGCTCATCGGCATTCCGCCGACGGGCGGGTTCATCAGCAAGTGGAACCTCGCCGAGGGCGCGCTGCGCAGCGGCGCGAGCATCTTTACGTGGCTGGGGCCCGTCGTGCTGCTGGTGTCCGCGCTGCTGACGGCGGGATACCTGCTGACCGTCACCATCCACGGCTTCTTCCCGGGCGACGATTACGACTATGCCAAGCTGCAAAAATGCGAGCCAAACGCCATGATGACGGTTCCGTTGATCATCCTTACGGCGCTCGCGGTGCTCGGCGGCGTGTTCCCCGGCGCGCTCATTTCCTTCTTTACGTCCATCGGTAACACGTTGTTCATGTAGGAGGCGTCCCCTTGCTGATCGTCACAGTGCTTTTGCCGATTCTGTCGGGCGCGCTGCTGCCGCTGTTCCGCTTTGAAAAAGGCGGCAGGCGGGCGGCGTATGTGCTGGCATGCACGTGCCTGACCTCGCTGTGTCTTTTGTATTGCCTGCTTGTTCCGCAGGAGAGCGTCGTGCTCTGCCATTTTTCCGATACGCTGGCGGTCACGCTCTCGCTGGACGGGCTTGGCAAGGTGTTTGCCGCGCTGGTGGCGTTTTTGTGGCCGTTTGCCTCGCTGTACGCCTTTGAGTACATGGAAAAGGCAAGCGGGCAAAATACATTCTTCGCGTTCTACACCATCTCCTTCGGCGTGACGCTGGGCGTCGCCATGGCGGACAACCTGCTCTCGCTGTACGTGTTCTACGAGCTTCTGACGTTCGCGACGCTGCCGCTGGTCATGCACGGCATGCGCCACGAGGCGGTGGACGCGGGTCTCAAATACCTGTACTACTCGCTCGGCGGCGCGGCGCTGGCGTTCATCGGGCTTGTGTTCATCCTGTATTTCGGGCAGGGAAGCACGGCGTTCGCGTTCGGTGGTTCGCTGCCCGCGAGCGCCGTACAGGGCAATGAAACGCTGCTGCGCGCGGGGTATGTACTATGCTTCCTCGGGTTCGGCGTGAAGGCGGCGGTGTTCCCGCTGCACGGCTGGCTGCCGTCCGTCGCCGTCGCGCCCACGCCGGTCACGGCGCTTTTGCACGCCGTCGCGGTCGTCAAGGCGGGCGCGTTCGCCATCATCCGCGTGACGTACTATACCTTCGGCGCGGGGCTGCTGGCGGGCACGTTCGCGCAGTATGTCCCGCTTGCGCTTGCCATCTTCACGATCGTCTTCGGCTGCGTGATGGCGGTCAGGGAGCGCAACCTCAAGCGCAGGCTGGCGTATTCCACGGTGTCCAACCTGTCCTACATCCTCTTTGGCGCGCTGTTGCTTACGCCCGGCGGCATGCAGGCGGGGCTACTTCACATGGTCTTTCACGCGCTGATGAAAATCACGCTGTTTGCCGCCGCGGGTACGGTGCTCGAAAAGACGGGCAAGCGCTATGTCAGCGATTTGCGCGGGCTTTCCAAGCGCATGCCGCTGACGATGGCGGCGTTCGCGCTGGGCGCGCTGGCGATGACGGGCGTGCCGCCGTTGCCGGGGTTTTTGAGCAAATGGTCGCTCGCCGAGGCGGCGCTGACGGCTGGCGGCGCGCTGCCGATCATCGGACTGTGCGCGCTGATTGTTTCCGCGCTTTTGACGGCGGGGTATCTGGTCGTACCGACGGTCACGGCGTGGTTCATGCCGCTGCCGGAGAACGCCGAGCTACCCAAGGCGAGCTACGACCCGGGCTGGCGCATGCTCGTGCCCTTCGTCGTATTTTGCGCCGCCATGCTGGCGTGCAGCCTGTATCCCTCGCCGCTGGTCGCGTATCTGCGCGACGTTGCGGCGGGCATCTTATGACGGGGGAGGCGGTATGATATGAGCTGGCTCTTGCCTGCCCTTGCGGTGTTCCCGATCATCAGCGCCTTTGTGTGCTATATCACAGGACGGCACAACAAAGAGGCGCGCTTTGACATGCTCATCGGCATCACGGCGGTGGAATTCATCGGCGCGGCGTGGCTGCTTGCCTGCGCGTTTCGCGGCAATCTCTACACCTTCGATATCGGCGGCGTCTGCGCGCTCGGGCTGCATTTCAAGGCGGACGGTTTCCGCGCGCTGTACGCGACGGTCGCGGGGCTGATGTGGCTGATGACCTCGATTTTCTCGCGCGAGTATTTCCGGCATTACCACAACCGCAGCCGGTACGCGCTGTTCACGCTCATCACGCTGGGCGCGACGGTCGGGCTGTTCTTGTCGGACGATTTGTACACCGCATTCATCTTCTTTGAAATCATGTCGCTGGCGAGTTACGCGTGGGTCGCGCACGATGAAAAGCCCGCCGCCATGCGCGCGGCGGAGACGTACCTCGCGGTCGCGGTCATCGGCGGCATGGCTGCGCTCATGGGCATTTTCATGTTCTACGACCAGCTCGGCACGCTGTCCTTCGAGGGCATGCTCGCGCGCGTTTCGGCGCTCGAAAGCAAGCAATCGCTCTATCTGCCGGGCATCCTCGTGCTGATTGGCTTTGGCGCGAAGGCGGGCATGTTCCCGTTCCACATCTGGCTGCCCAAGGCGCACCCTGTCGCGCCCGCGCCCGCGAGCGCGCTGCTCTCGGGCATGCTGACGAAAACGGGCGTGTTCGGCATCCTGGTGTTGTCGGGTTGCGTGTTCCTGCACGACGCGGCGTGGGGGAATCTGATTCTCGCGCTGGGGACGATCACCATGCTGCTGGGCGCGGTGCTCGCGCTGTTTTCGACCGACCTCAAAAAGACGCTGGCGTGCTCGTCGATGAGCCAAATCGGTTTCATTCTGGTCGGCGTAGGCATGCAGGGGCTGCTCGGGCACGAGGACGCGCTCGACGCGTCGGGCACGATACTGCACATGGTCAACCATTCGCTCATCAAGCTCACGCTGTTCATGGTCGCGGGCGTGATCTACATGGACACGCACAAGCTCGAGCTCAACGCCATTCGTGGGTTCGGCAGGGGCAAGCCGCTTTTGCACTTCTGCTTCCTGATGGGCGCGCTGGGCATCGCGGGCGTGCCGCTGTGGAACGGGTTTGTGAGCAAGTCGCTTTTGCACGAGGGCTTGCTGGAATACATCGCGCACCTCTCGGCGCTCGGCGAGCCTTTCTTCCTCTATAAAGCCGTCGAGCTCATCTTCCTGTTCACGGGCGGCGTGACGGCGGCGTACATGACCAAGCTCTATGTCGCGATCTTCATCGACAAGCCTGACGAAAAGCCGCGCGTGTCGCACCGCAAAACAAAGGGCAAGCTCAAAACAAGCATCATGCCGCACTATATGTGCGGGCTGTCGGGCTTCGCGCTGTGCGTGTCGGCGGCGCTGCTGCCTATCCTTGGGTTCTTTGCTGAGCCGTTGATGTCGGCGATTTCCGACCTCTCGGTGGGCTTCCTGCACGCGAGCAAGCCCGCGCACGCCGTGCATTACCTGACCTATGAAAACCTCATGGGTTCGTTCAAATCGCTCGGCATCGGCGCGCTGGTGTACTTTTTCGTGGTGCGCAAGCTGCTCATGCGCAAAAACGCCGACGGCGTTCGCGAGTATGTGGACAGGTGGCCCAAATGGCTCGATTTGGAGGACGGCGTGTACCGTCCGGCGATTGCCGCGCTGCTGTCTGTGCTGGGCGGCGTGTCGCTCGCGCTGGACAGGCTGCCGGACTTCGCCATGCGCGCGCTGAATGCCCTCGGAAACCTGCTCGGGCGCGTCGCGGACGGGCTGGTGGACGGCGTATCGCATCTGGCGGTCAACACCGTGCTCTCGGCGCGCCGCCTGCGCGAGCCCGTGCCTGTCGGCAATCGGCTGACGTACTCCGTCGGGCGCGTGATGGACGCGTGCGTGGCACTTCTGAACAAGACGGTGCGCCGCAACCGCCCGATCGCCACGCGCTTTGTGTACGTGCTCGCGGCGACGTGGGAGGAGCTGCAGAGCGCCGGGCAATTGGCGCGCAGCCTGTCGTTCGGGCTGTTGCTGCTGGCGGTCGGTCTGCTGCTGGCGCTGTGCTACCTGTTGGCGTAAACAAGCTGATTTTTCCGCTTGCATTTTCTTCATGTTAATGTTACGATATTGCGCATGGGGGACGGAATGGACGCGAAGGCTGTGGCACGGTATGGGATGCTGTCTGCCTTGATGCTGGTGCTCGGGCTCATCGAGCGTCAGTTTGTGCTCGTTCCGACCGTCCCCGGCATCAGGCTCGGGCTTGCCAATACCGTGCTTCTGTACGCCGTGTGCCTCATGAGCGCGAAGGACGCATGGCTGCTCATGGCGCTCAAGGTCTTGCTCGGCACGCTTTTGTACGCGGGCGCGTCCGGGCTGCCGTATGCCCTCGCGGGCGGCGTGCTCAGCGTGCTTGCCATGTTGCTGACGGCGCGCGTCAAGGGCGTGGGCATGGTCGGCGTGAGCGTGTGCGGCGCGGTTTTGCACATGGCGGGGCAGATCCTCGCTTCGCGCGTGATGCTCGGCACATGGGCGGGCGCGGCGCAAGCGCCGTATCTGCTGATCGCCGCCGTCGTCACGGGCGTGATCACCGGCGTTGCGGCGCGTTCCGCGTCGGGCGCGATCGCCAGAAACGACCCCGCCGTCAAAAAGCGCATGCGCGCGCTCGGGCTGCTCGGCGGGGAAGATGGGAGCAACGCAAACGATGCGGATTATCCGCGCTGATACCGACGCGCCCGGGCTTTCGGGCGGCACGGTCGTCTGCCTCGGGTTTTTCGACGGCGTGCATCTGGGGCACGCGGCGCTGTTGACAAAGACGGTCGCGCGCGCGCGGGAGAAAGGGCTGATTGCCTGCGCGCACACGTTTGACCGCCCGCCCGCCGCGGTGCTGTCGGGCGGCGCGCAGCGCGAATTGACCTCGCTTTCCGAGAAAGCGGCGCTAATGGAAGCGCTGGGCGTCGAAGTGCTGGCGGTGAGCGCGTTCACAGACGAGCTCGCGCGCATGCCGGGCAGGCGGTTCTTCGAGGACATCCTGCTTGCGCGGTTGTCCGCGCGGCATATCGTCGCGGGGTTTCATCACCGGTTCGGCAGCATGGGGGACACCGACGCGGACGCGCTGCGCGCGCTGTGCCGCGAGCACGGGATAGGCTGCGATATCATCCCGCCCGTGCGGCTGCCCTCGGGGGAGCTGATCTCCTCCACCGCCATCCGCGCGGCGCTTGGCGCGGGCGATATCGAGAAAGCGGAGACCATGCTGGGCAGGAGCGCGCGCGGTCTTCGCATGACGGACGCATAATACATCATGGAATCGGAGGCGCTTGAACATGAAAAGGAAACTGGCTGCCTGGATCGCGCTTGGCATCATCACGGTCGTCGCCGGGGTGTGCTTGGGCGTGACCAACGAGATCACAAAGGGTCCCATCGAGGAGCAAGTGATCCTGACGGCGCAGGCGGCGCGTCAGCGCGTGCTGCCGAGCGCGGAAACCTTCGAGCCAATGACGCTCGAGGAGGGCAGCGGGCTGGACAACGCCTATATCGGCAAACGCGGCGAGGAGATCGTAGGCTACGTCGGGCAGGCGACGGTCAACGGCTACGGCGGCGCGATTGAAATCATCGCGGGCGTGGGTATGGACAACAAAATCACCGGCGCGAGCGTCGGCGGCGCGAATTTCTCGGAGACCGCAGGGCTTGGCGCGAAGGCGAAAGACCCGAAGTTTACCGACCAGTTCGCGCAGAAGCAAGCGCCGCTGCGCGTCATCAAGGCGGGTGGCAACGCTTCCGATTCCACGATCGACGCGATCACCGCGGCGACGATCACGTCCAGCGCGGTAACGTCGGGCGTGAACAAAATCGCCTCGTACCTTGGCAACATCGTTGCGCCCAAGGAAGAAACGGGCGACCAAGCGCCCGTCGCCGGGCGCACGGCGACCGCCGATAAGCAGGGCTATCACGGCCCGGTCGCGGTTACGCTGACGGTGGACGATAACAACGTCATCGTCGCGCTGACCGTGGGCGACGAAAACTTCGCCGAGACCGAGGGCATCGGCACGCAGGTCAAGGACGAGTGGTTCGTCAACCAGTTCCTCGGCAAAACGCCGCCCGTGAAAATGGACGATATCGACGTGGTATCGGGCGCGACGATCTCCTCCGAGGCGGTCGTCAAGGCGATCAACGCCGCGTTCACCAAAATCAAGGAGCAGGCGGCGGCTTCCGCCGCGCTGACGGCGACTGCCGAAAAGCAGGGCTATCACGGTCCTGTCGCGGTCACGCTGACGGTCAATGAGGACGGCACGATTGCCGCGCTGACCGTGGGCGACGAGAACTTCGCCGAGACCGAGGGCATTGGCACGCAGGTCAAGGACGAATGGTTCGTCAACCAGTTCATCGGCAAAACGCTGCCGGTAAAAATGGACGATATCGACGTGGTATCGGGCGCGACGATCTCCTCCGAGGCGGTCGTCAAGGCAATCAACGCCGCGTACACGAAGATCAAGGAAGCGTCCGCGCCGACCTCCGCCGAGACGACGACCGTGCCCGCGGCAAGCGGCAACGTCTTCTCCGCGTCGCGTCCTGGATACGGCGGTCCCGTCGCCGTGACGGTGACGTTCGGCGCAAACGGCGAGATCCTCGCGCTGACGATCGGCAACGACAACTTCGCCGAATCCGAGGGCTATGGCACGCGCGCGCTGACGGACGAAGATTTCCAGGCGCAGTTCATCGGCAAAGTGCCGCCGCTTGCGATTACTGACATCGATGCGCTGACCGCCGCGACGGTCACCTCGGAAGCGGTCGTCAACGCCATCAACCGCGCGCATGAAAAGATGCTCGAAGCCGGCGCGTCCGCGCCCGCCGCGACCGAAGCGCCCGCGCAGGGCAAAGAGATTTCCGCGTCGCGCCCGGGGTACGGCGGTCCCGTCGCCGTGACGGTGACGTTCGGCGAAAAGGGCGAGATCCTCGCGCTGACGATCGGCAACGACAACTTCGCCGAATCCGAGGGCTACGGCACGCGCGCGCTGACGGACGAGGACTTCCAGGCGCAGTTCATCGGGAAGATCCCGCCGCTTGCCATGGAAGATATCGACGCGCTGACCGCCGCGACGGTCACGTCGGAAGCGGTCGTCAACGCCATCAACCGCGCGTATGAAAAGCTCAATGAACAGTAAATATTTGGAAATTTATGGAATACTATGATAAGGTGGGATGAGCATTGAAACAGCATACCTTCCGGGGCGGTATCCACCCCCTGCGCGAGCAGCATGAGGGCAAGCGCGCGACAAGCGGCAGCCCCATTCGCCCGTTCGTGTCGGATACGGTGTGCATCCCCATGGACATGCACCTGGGCGAGCCGAGCGCGCCGTGCGTCAAGAAGGGCGACCATGTGAAAATGGGGCAGGTGATCGGCGAGGCGCGGGGCGCGCGCGGCATCCCCGTGCACGCGAGCGTGTCGGGCGAAGTGACCGAGGTCAAGGAGCGTCAGCAGCTCAACGCCGTGCCCAGCATGTGCGTCACCATTCAGAACGACTTTGCGGACGAGTGGGTGGACGGGCTGCGCGGGCTTGGCAACGTCGAGACCGCCGACCCCGCCAAGATCATCCCCGCCATTCGGGACGCGGGCATCTGCGGCATGGGCGGCGCGTGCTTCCCGACGCATGCCAAGCTGACGATGCCCGAAGGCAAGTCCATCGACACCGTGATCGTCAACGGCGCGGAGTGCGAAACCTTCCTGACGAGCGATCATCGGCTGATGTTGGAATCGCCCATGCGCATCGTGGACGGGCTGCGCGCCGTTATGCGCGCGCTGAACGTTTCTCGCGGCGTGATCGCCATCGAGGACAACAAAAAAGACGCTATCGCCGCCATGAAGAAAGCGGCGTTCGGGCGCGAGGGCGTGACGGTCATGAGCCTGCGCACCAAGTACCCGCAGGGCGGCGAGAAACAGCTCATCCGTTCTGTGACCGGGCGCGAGGTGCCCTCCGGCGGTCTGCCGATGGACATCCACTGCGTGGTCGTCAACGTCGGCACATGCGCCGCCATCGCGGACGCGGTCATCGACGGCAAGCCCTTGATCGAGCGCATCACGACGGTGACGGGCTGCGTGCGCGAGCCCAAGAACCTGCGTCTGCGCGTCGGCACGATCTTTCTGGATGCCATCGGCGAGTGCGGCGGCTTCGCGCAAGACCCGGGCAAGATCGTCGCGGGCGGCAGCATGACGGGCATTTGCGCGCCGGACGACACGGTGTCGGTCACAAAGGCGACCAACGGCATCGTGGTGTTCACAGAGAAGCAATCGGAGGCGCTCGAGGAAACGGCGTGCATTCGCTGCGGGCGCTGCGCGCGCGTGTGCCCGGCGGCGCTCAACCCCTACCATCTCAAGCATTTGTGCGATTCGGGCGATTTGGAAAGCGCGGAAAAGGATCACGTGAAGGACTGCATCCTGTGCGGAAGCTGCTCCTACGTGTGCCCGTCGCGTAGGTGGCTTGCCGCCTCCTTTAAGAACGCCAAAGAACTGATCGCCGCGAAAGGCAGGAAAAACGCATGAAATTACGTCTTTCAACCGGTCCGCACCTGCACGCGAGCGAATCGACGCGCACCATCATGCTCGACGTGCTCATCGCCCTCGCGCCCACGACGGCGGCGGGCGTATACCTGTTCGGCGTTCGCGCGGCGTGGGTGCTGCTGGTCGCGGTGGCGGCGGCGGTGCTGGGCGAATACGTCTGGCAGAAGCTGGCGAAGCAGCCTGTCCGCGTGGGCGACCTGTCGGCGGTCGTCACGGGGCTGATTCTGGGGCTGAACATGCCGTCCTCCGTGCCGCTGTGGGTGCCCGCCATCGGCAGCCTGTTTGCCATCATCATCGTCAAGCAGCTCTTTGGCGGCATCGGGCACAACTTCGTCAACCCCGCGATGCTCGCGCGCGCCGTGCTGCTGACCTCGTGGCCCGTGCGCATGACGGCGTACTACCTGCCCTCGCGCCTGCTGGGGACGAGCGCGGCGCAGCTTGGCGACGCTGTGACCTCGGCGACGCCGCTGGTCAAGGGCGGGAACGAACTGATGGACTTGTTCCTCGGCAACATCCCCGGCTGCATCGGCGAGGTTTGCAAGCTGGCGATTCTGCTGGGCTTTGCATACCTGCTGTTCACGCGCGTCATCGAGTGGCACATCCCGACGTTCTTTGTCGGCACGGTCGCGCTCATGACATGGCTGCTCGGCGGCGACCCGCTGACGGCGGTGCTGACGGGCGGCGTGCTCTTTGGCGCGGTGTTCATGGCGACCGACTATGTCACGTCGCCCATGCTCAGGCGCGGTCAGTGCGTGTTCGCGGTCGGCTGCGGCGTGATGGTCGTGCTGATCCGCAAATT
>CAZEIC010000063.1:0-15665 GCA_964512175.1 uncultured Oscillospiraceae bacterium
GGGGATATAGCGAAAATCGCCCGCATCGTCCGCTTCGCTGTCCGGCAGGAGCACTTCCATGGCGCGCGGCTTCATTGCATCGCGGTGAATCAATCCCTTTTTTTCCAGCCGACACAGATGCCCGTGCACGGTCGAGGTGGATTTCAGCCCGACCGCGTCGCCGATTTCACGGACGGAGGGCGGATAGCCGCGCTTCTTTTTTTCCAGAATGATGTATTCAAGGATACGCGATTGCGTATCGCCGCGAGCATGCTTTGGCATTGTGCGATCCCTCCTTGTTCTCCAGTACCGCTGACTATAGAATACCATGCAAATACACGTTTGGCAAGAGGGAAATCAAACATTTATTCGTATATTTTGCAGATTATTCGGGTTTTGCCGCGTCATCCGGTTCGCCCGCATCGACCTTGGGCAGCGCGATCCTGCGCGCCGCCTCGCGCTTGCGCGCGTCCGACATGGCGGCGTAATGTTTGCGCGTCGTGTTCACGTCGGCGTGCCCGAGCACGTCGGCGACGAGGTAAATATCGCCCGTTTCGTTATACAAATTCGTGCCGAACGTGCTGCGGAGCTTGTGCGGGCTCATGCGCTTCTTCAAAGGCGCTGCGAGCAGCGCGTATTTCTTGACGAGATTCTGCACGGCGCGCTGCGTGATCCTGCGCTTTTGCAGCGACAGGAACAGCGCGTTTTCATGCCCGGGAAGCGGCGTGACGGCGCTTCGCTCTTGTATGTACTCGCGCAGCGCGTCTGCGACCTGCTCCGGGAAATACAACACCGTCTGGCTGCCGCCCTTGCGGGTGACGAGGAAGGCGTTGAGGTCGAAATCCAAATCGTCCAAGTCGATGCCTACGCATTCGCTGACGCGGATGCCCGTTCCCAGAAAGAGCATGAGCATGGCGACGTCGCGCTTTTTGGTGTAGCGCTGATAGCGCGCTTGCGCCTTGGTGAGCGATTCGCCGGTCTCCGCGATGGACAGCAGCTTCTCCGTTTCGTCCTGTTCGAGGCGCAAAATGGGTTTGTCGTGAATCTTCGGCAGCGGCACGAGCGCCGCGACGTTGCCCGGCACGATCTCGCTGATGAACAGGTATTCAAACAGCGCGCGCAGCGAACAGAGTTTGCGCATGATGCCGAGCTCGTGGTTTTCGACATACACGCTCTCGCCGGGTTGATCGTCGTCGTCCGAGCGCTGTTTGAGATACAGCACCAGATAATCCTGAAAGTTTTCGATGTCGCGCTTGGTAACGGCGTTGAGATGCTCGTTTGTGATGCGTTCCGGGGGAATGTCGGCGAACGTCGGCGATTCTTTCTCCAGATATTGGAAAAACAAGCGAAAATCATAAGCATACACCAGCCGCGTCAACGGGCTGGTCGTTTGTGAAATCGAGCGAAAGAAATCGGAGCAGACGGGCGGAAGCTCCTTCTGCAACTGCCGAAGCCGCTCGATGCGCTCGTGCGCGACTTGCGTTTGATAATCGCCGGATTTGTTCATCGACATTTCCTTTCAAGCGAAGGATGAAACCACTCTTACGACACAGCGCGATAGCGTTCATGATGCTTTGCCGCGTCAATGCCACTCGCGCCTTACCGCGCCTTGTTTTACCAATAACCAGCGCCAGTATACCACAACCCTGCTCTATAAAGCAATACTATTCGTAAAAGAAGCCTTTTACGAATAGTATTGTCGATTTCCATAAGGAGGACTTTTTGCCAATCCCCTATTACTCGCCGTGCTTGACATCCTCGAGCGACATCTTTTTGTTCTCGACATAATCGGGATTCAGCTCGAAAAACTTCTTGATTTCCGCTTTGGCGAGCGCGTCGCAGCGGTTGTTTTCGGGATGGTCGGAATGCCCTTCGACTTTGTGGTACGTCACCTCGTGCTTACGCATGGCGAGCATCAGCAGCTTCCAAAGGTCTTGGTTCTCGACGGGTTTCCCCTCCGCCGTTTTCCAGCCGTTGGACTGCCAATGGTATATCCAGCCCTTCGCGAAGGCGTTGACCAGATACGCCGAATCGGAATGAATATGCACGTTGCAGCGGAACTTGATAGCGCCGAGCGCCGAGATGGCGGCAAAAATCTCCATGCGGTTGTTCGTGGTCGCCTGGATATTGCCGCTGATCTCGCGCTCGTATGTGCCGTACCGCAGTATGACCGCCCAGCCGCCCGGACCGGGATTGCCGGAGCACGCTCCGTCCGTGAATGCGTCGATTCGTTTGAGTGGCGCTGGCGCCTGGTATTCCATGCCGTTCATGCCGCTTTGTGTCCTTCCGGTGAATTCGGGTGTCATAGAATGGTTACGCTGTAACCAATTCCAAGGTATCGTTGGCGATGACGATTTCCTCGTTCGTCGGAATGACGAGCACCTTTACCTTGCTGTCGTCCGCCGAAACATCCGCTTCCTGCCCGCGCACCTTGTTTTTCGCTGGATCAAGCTTCGCGCCGAGGAATTCCAACCCCTGCATGACGCTTTCGCGCAGCGCAATACCGTTCTCCCCGATGCCCGCCGTAAATACGATAGCGTCCACGCCGTTCATGACCGCCGCATACGCGCCGATGTACTTGCGAATGCCCGCGATCAGCATATCGCGCGCGACCATAGCGTCTTCATTGCCCGAATCCGCCGCCGCGTCGATGTCGCGCATGTCGCTGCTCAAGCCGCTCACGCCCAGTAGACCGCTTTTTTTGTTGAGGATCGTCAGCATTTCGTCGATACCGATATGGTCGTTGTTCATGATGAACTGCAGCACGGTAGCGTCCACATTGCCGCTGCGCGTGCCCATCAGTACGCCTTCCAGCGGCGCGATGCCCATGCTGGTGTCCACGCACTTGCCGTGATCGACCGCGCACATGGAAGAACCGTTGCCCAGATGGCAGGTGATGATGCGCATGTCCTCCGCCTTCTTGCCGAGGAACTCGGCGGCGCGGGCGCTGACATAGCGGTGGCTCGTGCCGTGGAAACCGTACCGACGCACCTTCAGACGGCGGTAATAATCCATCGGCACGCCGTACAAAAACGCTTTGGGCGGCATCGTCTGATGGAACGCCGTATCAAACACCGCGACCATCGGCGTGGTCGGCATGACCTGCTGGCAGGCGCGGATGCCCATGAGGTTGGCGGGATTGTGCAGCGGCCCCAGCGGGATGTTCTCCTCGATGGCGGCGATCACGTCTTCGTTGATCACGACGGATGCCGTGAACTTTTCGCCGCCGTGCAGCACGCGATGTCCGACCGCGCCGATTTCGTCCATCGAGCGAATCACGCCGTATTCCGCGCTTGTCAGCGCGTCGAGCATGTATTTGCACGCCGCCACATGGTCCTGCATGGGCGTTTCGATTTGGTACTTTTTGTCGCCCGCCGTCTGCGAGAGCTTGCTGCCGTCGATGCCGATGCGCTCCGCCAGCCCCTTGGCAAGCGTTTCTTTGGTGTCCATGTCGATGAGTTGGTATTTCAGCGAGGACGAACCCGCGTTCACGACCAGAATTTTCATGTACAGAAGCGCTCCTTATTTGATGATCTCGCCCATCGTTCCGGGTGCGGCGCAGGCGGCGTTGGATTCGTCGGTGTCGATGTGCATGGCGAGCGCGTAGCTGTCGCTCACGCGCACGACCACATCCTCAAACACCAGCGCGCGCCCCGTGCCCGATACGCGCACGCTGACGTCCTGCTTATCGGAAACGCCGAATTCCGCCGCGTCTTTTTTCGTCATATGGATGTGCCGTTTGGCGGCAATCACGCCTTCTTTAACGGTCACTTCGCCTTTGGGACCCACCAGCTTGCACTCCCCCGCGCCCGCCAAATCGCCCGATTCGCGGATGGGCGCGGAAACGCCGATGCCGCGCGCGTCGGTCAGCGATATTTCGATTTGCGTCTTGTTGCGGCAAGGACCGAGGATCGACACGCCGGACAGCGTTTTCTTCGCGCCGACGACGTCCACGCGTTCCTCACTGGCATATTGATCGGGCTGGGACAGGTACTTCTTGGGATGCAGTTCGTATCCCGCGCCGAATAACGTTTCCAAGTCTTCTTTCGTCACGTGCACGTGACGGGCGGAGGTCTCCACCAATACTTTCTTCTCGCTCATCGTCTGTTCCTCCTGTGATGATATTGCGTCATACGCATACATTATCGCACTTTATCGCGCATTCCGCAAGGCGTTTGCGTGATTTCCATGGATTTTCCATATATAGTATACCACACTCCGCGTGATATATCAATTCTTGAAATTCGGCGGTAGGCAGCGTACGATAAGGACATCCTGATATGGAGGGAATGGCATGACACTGTATCACGGAAGCAACATTGCGGCGCTCGAGACGCTCGTTCCTTTTCAATCGAACCATGAAAAACCGTATGTGTATCTGACTGATAACGAAGCGCTCGCCGTCTTATACGCGCACAATCCGCTGACGCGTCCGAACGGGTTTTTCACCTATCGCTTTGACAGCACGGGCAAGCTGCATTACGACGAGTATTTTGAAGATGCGCTGCATGCGATCTACAGCGGTCACGGCGGCTATGTATACAGCTGCGAGGCGGCGCTGTCCCCGATGCCGAACATGCCTTGGGTGTATGTCAGCGGGCAGCCGGTAGCGGTCGCCGCGTGTCGGTTCATTCCGGATCTATATGAAGAAGCGCTGCGCATGGAACGCGCGGGCGCGCTCATCGTGCATCGGTACGCGACGCTTCCCGAACGCTTTCTTGCGTCCATCCGTGAAATGATGCTGGCGGAAATCGAGAAGCATGGCTTACGCGGGCAGCCCGAAAGCGAATACGCGCTGTTTATCAAGCGGCATTTCCCGGGATTGCTGTAAAGCGCGCCCGCACGCCTTCCTTGCGCCTAGCATATCCTGATGGTGGAGCGATTGCTCCCAAGCACAAGGAAGGTGAGAGAACGATGGACAACACCTATTTCCCCTGCGAGGTGTCGCTGGCGATGAGCTATGTGCCCTGGCAGCCGTGGACGACGATATATGACGAAAAGACCGCGCTCGAACGCGGCACGGCGTTCCCGATGCTCGATCTGCCGTTTTGCGCAAGGAGGAATGCACAATGACGCAGCTTGATTGCCGTCCGCGTCAGGCGATGCTCAAGCGCGTGCAGCAGCTGGGCTTCATGACGGACGATCTTCGATTGTTCATGAATACGCACAAGAATTCGCAGGAGGCGTTCAGCGCCCTCAAACGCTATATCGCGCTGGAGCGCGCCGCCAAACAAGAATACGAAAAGCGGTACGGTTCACTGACGCTGGAGGCGGTGGAGAAACGCGACCAGTACGACTGGGTTTCCCGCCCTTGGCCGTGGCAAATGGAGGCTTGACCTATGTGGACATATGAAAAGAAACTGCAATACCCCGTGAAAATCGCGCGCACGAATGCCAGACTCGCCAAGGCGGTCATGTCGCAATTCGGCGGTCCGGACGGCGAGCTCGCGGCATCCCAGCGCTATTTGTCGCAGCGTTACGTGATGCCCTATTCCGAGGTCATCGCGACATTGACAGACATCGGCACGGAAGAATTGGCGCATATGGAAATGGTCAGCGCCATCATCCACCAGCTCACGCGCGATCTTTCTCCCGAGGAGATCAAGCGGCAGGGCTTTGACGACTACTATGTGGATCATACGCTCGGGCTGTGGCCGCAATCGGCGAGCGGGCATCCGTTCACGGCGGCGTACTTTCAGTCCAAGGGCGACCCCATCACCGATTTGCACGAGGACATGGCGGCGGAGCAAAAGGCGCGGACGACGTACGACAACATCCTGCGCCTGACCGACGACCCTGATGTGCTCGATCCCATCCGCTTCCTCCGGCAGCGCGAAATCGTACACTTCCAGCGCTTCGGCGAATCACTTCGCATTGTGCAGGATAATCTGGACAGCAAGAATTTCTATGCGTATAATCCGGCATATGATTGCGTTGCGAAAGCGTAACAGACCAAAGTATAAAACATTAGACTAATGTATATGTAAAACATACCAAAGTTTACACTAAAGATAGCCGCCCGTGCATGCTGCCGGGCGGCGAATTTTTTCAGTCATGCGTGTTTCCCTGCGCCTTGGTCAGCACGGGCAACGTCGCGAGGCTGATGAGATACCAAAGTGCGGCGTACTGCGGGCAAATCTGCCCACAGACATTGCCGCGCAGCTTCGAGTAATCCCATACCTTCCATTTCAATCGGCGATTTACCAATAGCCCGACCGCAAGTTCGCTCGACAATATCAGTCCCGCGCTCGCCAGCGCGCGAACGGCAAGCGGTTTTTCTTGCAACAGACTGTTGACGCGCCCCATCCCTACAAGGCACGCACCGCCTGTGATCGCCATTGTCCAATGCGTGCGCCCGCGCCAAATCAGTTCCAGCGCAGTATAACCGGCTGCGCCGATTGTAAACAACGCGGCGTCTTCCTTGCGCATCGGCGCTCACCCCTTTTCGCATAGGGTGTGCGCAGGCGCGCATGATTATGCGGTCAATCTTCTAATATCCAATAAAAAGGATACGTGTGCCTGATGGCGGCGATCTCGCCGTTCTTGAGCACACCGTAAAACCGCGTCATGATTGCCTGCTTGTCGCCATAGGAATACAATCGCAGCGTTTCACCGAGACGTTTTCTGAGAGAATACAACGTTTTGTACGGCGATTGCGTTTCGTCTAGCGCGTCGAAATCGCGCTTGATTTCATCGTCCAGAGACGAATCGTTGAACAGCGTGCCGCAGCCGACAAACCAATCGCCATGCTTTTCGACCGCGGCATCCTGAAGCCGAAGCCCGTCGAGCCGAACGGTATTCATGATGTTTGCCGTGAGCGCTTTATCTGCGTGCAGGAACGCGAGATCTTCCGCGAAATCTGCGTCCATATCCTCTTGAATGCCCGCAAAACAATCGATATGGTTTTTCGCGCGCTTGTGTGCGAAGGAAACGACCTGCAGCTTGCCCGCACGCGCCAGCAGTTCGATGGTAATGGGCTTTGCGTCTCTGTGCCGCACGCCCGGCTTGGAAGCGATCAGGTGGTCGAGTTCCCAGAGAACCTTGACCGCCTTGGCATATTCCGGAATCGCCTCGTCGCGAATGTCGCGCATATAGCCGACATACCGCGCGTAACACGCTTCGTTGACGGTAAATCGGTAATGCGCGTTTGCAGACAGCGTATAAAGCTTATAGTCGCCAATGGTTTCCCGCGCATATTCCTGGGCGATCTCAATGTCCACCCAGTACTTAAAATCGCTTTCCAGCAGCTCGGTAAACCCGCTTTTCCCGCGCGCCCATTCGCCCAGCGACGTGCCGATGATCACGCAGTCGTCTTCCACATATTCCACTAGCCGCGCAATCCTTCCACGGTCGCGAAGCCTGTATGCCTCTGTCAATTGTTCGATGAAATCCCGCATAACGTCCTCCATGCTATAATGATATGAAACGAATAATATGATAATTGGAAACGAGTGTTTTGTCTACGAAAAATGGAAATTTTGTATGATGGGATTAGTTGGGCTCGAACCTATGTCAACAATTCGGCATAATCGTCCGGCATCGCGCGATGAACGCGCTTACCGCTCGTTGCTCACTGGGCTTCCACCTCGCCTTTGCCCGCACTGCGGGCGGCTTCGGCTTCGCCCCTATCGGTCATAAGTTCTCGCCCTGAACCCAAGCCAAACGAAAACACCCTCCCTGCGGGAAGGCGTTTCGTTTGGTGGGATTAGTAGGGCTCGAACCTATGACCTCCACGATGTCAACGTGGCGCTCTAGCCAACTGAGCTATAATCCCATCCCGTTGACCGAAGCTATTGTAGCATAGGCGCACGCAAAAATCAACCCCCCGCGACAGAAAAATCGCGAGGGGTCGTCGGTTCATTTTTGCTGTATTGTCACACCATGATCTTGGGGCTGACGAGCACGCCCGTAGGCTTGAGCTGCCATTCCCCCGCCCATGCTGCGTTCCGCGAATGCCAAGCGTCGGGGCCGTGCCACGTCAGGGTGTAATTGCAGTTGTGCAGCGCGCCGAAAGCGTTGAAGCGATTGCCAAACGCCGTCAGGTCGAGCGTGCATTCCCCTGTGCGCTCCCTTTGCACATGCACGCGATACGGCGCGAGCGCGATCGTCCCGATTCGCTTGCCGTCGATATCTAGCGCGAGCAGCGGATTGCGGAAATGCGTCGCTTCAAGATAGCAGTCTTTCGGGAGATCTGCCTGCAGGTGATACGTCACATTGCCCGCGTAGAACGGTAAGCCCTGCCGTGTCCAGTCTCCGAAATGCAGCGAGCGCACGGGCGCGATCAGCTCCGCTTCGTCGCCCAGCACGGATACGCCGAAATCGCCGAGCAGATAGCACCATTCCACGCCGACGCGCTGACCGATGGGCAACTGGATTTCCAAAATATTCCTGCCAATCTGCACGGGCGGAAGCGCGACGGTTCGGATGGACTCATCTACGAACCAGCCAATCGGTTTGCTTGGCACGGGCTGACCGTTCCATGTGATTTTTGCCAGCTCGGGGCGCTCGAGCGCCAGTTTGGGCGCGTCCACCGCGACTTGGCTGATGATCGTGAACCGCAGGCGCAGGAAGTGTGCGTATTCCTTGTCTTCCGGCATGACCCACGGCTGTGGAAGCTGCCCGCCGCGCTCTGGAAGACCGACGGTTTTACGGAAGATTTCGTCCACGCGCAGCAATTCTGCCTTTTGTTGCCATGCGCCGTCGTTCACGGCGTATTCCGCGCTGTCCAGCAGCAGCACGTTGGGCTCCGACAGCGTGACCGGGTGCGCGCCGGGGAAACGCATGACTTCGCGCAGCGGCGATTGCGCACAGAATGTCGTTCCCTGCACCCGACCCTGTTCGAGGCGTAAAAGCAAGCTGTCATGCGCGTTGTACGTAAACGGAACGACCGTGCGCCCGTTTTCCTGCGTGAACGGCAGCGCGCGGATATCGCCCGTCATGGCGTCGTACAGGGTGGGCTTCCATTCCCCTTCGATGCGCAGCGTCAGCGTTTCGGGTTGGAGGATGTCTTGATTGGCGGGTTTGCCGCCGTTGCACAGGAACAAGAACCGCGCGTCGCCATCCTGCCGAAGCTGGTATACCAGCGTTTCGGGACGCATGCCGCGCTCGTCGCGCACGTCGATATCCCGGAAGGGCGCGAGCGCCTGCAGGAGCGCATGCCGCGAGAACGGCACGCATTGCGAGCATTCGGCAAGCGCTTTCCCGCGCTCCGAGGGCATCGCGTCCTCATATTTCGGCGCGTCTCCGGCAAAGATAAGCGTTCCGCCCGCGTTCCGGAACGCTTCCAGCCTGTCGAGCGTCGTGTGCCGGAGCGTTTCGCATGCCGGTACGAGCACCGCCTCATACGCGCATTCGCCGACGCGCAGCGGATTCCCGCCCAGCGAGCACAAAGATGGCAGCAGCGATTCGGAGATGTAGTCAAAGTCGATCAGCCCGTTGAGCAGCCACTTGGGCAGCGCGGCGAACCGTTCGTCCAGCTCGGCGCAGAGTGCGCCCGTCTGCTCCAGCGGGCCAAAGTGCAGCCAGTAGCTTTCGACCGGGTGCACGACCGCGACGCGCGCGCGCGCCTTGCCGCGCGTGAACGCCGTGTTTACGCGCGCGAAATAGTCTTCTATTTGCTTGTATTCCTTGTACCACGGCGATTGGTAGTTGATGGATGCCGGGTAGTCGCGCTTCGCCGCGCCCTCCATCGACACCCACGACAGGTGCTGCACGCGCACCGTCACGCCCAGCGCCGCCTGCCAGTCGCCTTGCAGTTTATGTCCGCGAAAGTCGAAATCCCAGCCCGTCACGCCATACAGCTCCGACAGCACGCCCGGGCGGTTATACTGCCGCGCGGCGGACTGCGCTTGCTTGGCGGTCGTGTATTCGCGCCAGTCGCAGAGCATGTCGATGCCGGGAAGCTGGAAGGAGCGATAGGAGCGCATGGCGTCGCCAAGCGCCGCCGTCTGGCTTTCCAGCGTCGGTTCGTCCATCATGTGCCCGGTGAGCATCAACCCGTGACGCTCGCACCACGCGCCGCACTGGTCTGCAAACGCCTGCGCGAAGCGCTCGGCGATATGGTCGTGATAGCGGTAGCGCAGCGCGGAAACCGCGCCGCATGGCAATTCCCAGAACACCTCGGGCAAGCCTGCGAGCAGCGATTCTCCGTATGTATCGCGGAAGCTCTCTTCCAGATCGTCCGTCCACGGAATGCACACGTCCTGCGCCGAACCCGCGACGCCTAGTCTGCCCTTGTGCGTGAACTGCGGTTCGTCTGTAAAGATTGCGGGAATTACGCCGCCAAAATCCTTACCGACGCACGCGAGATACCGTTCGTGCGTGATCTCGATGAACTTCCGCACGGCGGCGGGGTTGAGCGTGTCGAGGTATGCTTGATTGTTGTACCACGGGCTGTCGCCCGAGATTTCAAGGTAAGCGTACCAGCAATTGTCCGACGCTTCGTCCTCCGCGAGCATGCGATACCCGGCGAGGCAGCCGTCTTGGTTCAAATCCACCTGATAGCGCGCCAGCAGCGCGCCCGTTTCGTTGCGCGCGCCGACCGAACGGCTCGTGTCCTCCGGCTTCTCCGGAACATCGCCCGAATAAGGAGTCTTTGTCAGCAACAAATATCGGCTGCGGTAGGCTTTGTCGCGCGTGACGTACCCGCCCGCCGCGCCAGACGGCCAGCGGTCTTCATCGTACAGCCACGCGAGCATGCCCTCTTTGCGGCATTTTTCAACGCACGCCTTAACGAGCGCCATGAATTCGTCTGTCAGGTACGGCGTGGACATGCCCGAACGGCAGTGCATATGCGCGCCGCCCAAGCCCATTTCCTTGAGGATGTCAAGCTGCTTGACCAGCTGCTCTTCTTTGAGGTCGCAGTTCCACGCCCAGAACGGCGCGCCGCGGTACTCGCTGCCGGGATTGCCAAACAGCTCGGGAGACAGCGCTTTATCCTGATGATGCGGGTATAGCATACAATACCTCCGCTTCGTATTTGATGTGGTTATTATACAGTTTTTTTACCGTCTTGCCAATCCTATTTTTGCATGCTATACTGACGGAAAGAGAATGCCTGAAGGGAGCGCATTATTAATGAAAGCATTGTTTATCGGCGGCACAGGCAATATCAGCCTGTCCATCACAAAAAAGCTGTTGAAAGCCGGCTGGGAGGTCACGCTGGTGCACCGCGGCGGCGCGAGCGAGGAACTTGCGGGCGCGCGGCATATTCGGGCGGATATCAACGGGCAAAACGACCTCGCGGCGCAATTGGCGGGCGAAACGTTCGACGTGGTCGCGGATTTTATCGCGTTCGTGCCGGAACAGGTGAAACGCGATATCGCGCTGTTTTCCGGCATCGCGCGGCAGTTCATCTTCATCAGCTCGGCGTCGGCGTATCAAAAGCCGCTGTCCAGCCCGTTCATCACAGAATCTACGCCGCTTGCCAACCCGTACTGGGAGTATTCGCGCAATAAGATCGCCTGCGAGGAAGTCTTGATGGCGGCATACAGGGAGACGGGCTTCCCCGTTACCATCGTGCGCCCGAGCCATACCTATTCCGAGCGTCATTTGCCCGTGCCCGTTCACGGCAAAAACGGCCCGTGGCAGGTGGTCGCGCGCATGCTGCAAGGCAAGCCCGTGCTCGTACCGGGTGACGGCAGCTCGCTTTGGACGACGACGACTTCCGATAATTTCGCGGACGGGTTCATTGGGCTGATGGGCAACGCGCATGCGCTGGGCGAGGCGGTGCACATCACGTCCGACGAAAGCCTGACATGGAATCAAATCATGCAGATCGTCGCCGGCATCCTGAATGTGCCGTACATTCCCTGCTACGTGCCCAGCAGCTACCTTGCCAAGAGCAAGGGCTATGATTTTGAGGGCGCTTTGCTCGGCGATAAATCCAACACCGTCATCTTTGACAACAGCAAAATCAAGCGGCTCGTGCCGGGGTTCGTTTGCAGGACGCGCTTTGACCAAGGCGCGCGCGCGTCCGTCGAATATATGCTGGCGAACAAAGAAAGCCAGCGCGCCGATCCGGAATTCGACGCATATTGCGATAACATCGTCGCGGCGATGGCGGCGTTACCCGTTCTGTAACCGCGCGATATAGCGTCCCGGCGCTTGTAAAAAATCGCGAATGAGCGCCACGCTTTCCAGCTCGTTATAGCGCTTCTGCGCGGCGGGTGCTTCGTCAAAGCTCCAGATGGCCGCGCCCGGGTACGCCATGAGCATCGGCGAATGCGTGGCGATGATGAATTGACTGTCGGATTCGCGTTCAAGCATCAGCGCGATGAGCGATAGCTGGCGGATGGGCGACAGCGGCGCTTCGGGCTCGTCGAGCAGGTATAGCCCGCCCGGATGCACGCGCGAGGAAAACAGGTGCATGAAGCTCTCGCCGTGCGAGCGCGCGTCTGGGTTTTCGCCGTGCGTTTCATTGAGCGCGCCGAGCGATCCCGCATATGCCGCGATCGCCTGTCCGCGCGTAAACGCGCTTTTCCCGGCGTATTCCACGCGCACGCGCGCGAGTTCCTCCCGCATCTCCGCCTGCATGGCGGCGATGCGCCGCGTATACCCAAAGAAATCCTCCGCGCGCAGGAAAAACCCGCGCGTCGGTTTGATGGAGAATTTGAGGCGCATGCTGTCCGCAAGCGCGTCCACGCCCGCGAGCGTAACGTCGCGCGATGCGTCCTGCGCGCCGATGGCAGGCAGCGCGAGCTTGCGCGCGAGTGCTTCGAGCAGGGTGGACTTTCCCGAGCCGTTTTCGCCAACCAGCAGCGTTACGGGCGAAGAAAACGGCATGTCGGAAAGCGCCGTCACGGCGGGGCTGTTGAACGGATACGCGCCCGGACACGCATCAATGGTCATGTCTCGCAGAAAAAGCATGTTCTCACCTCGGTTGTATTGTACCGAATACATGGATAATTGTAAAGATGCGATATAGTGAACTCCGGTTTGCTTTCAAAGAACTTTGGTCTAAATAAACTATACTTTGGTATGATATGTCGCTGAAAGCAATGACGGCGGAGCGCTGCGTGCGTCCGTCGCATGCCTGCGCGGTTTTCTTGGCATACCAAGCCCATACCGATTGCCAAGAATTTGTGATTTCATGCGCGCTTGTGAAAACGGGTCGAAAAAGCAGAGCAAAACACAAAATATCTGGAATGTATTGTGGATTATGTACTGGAATATTCTCTTTGGCTATGGTATAATTACCACAGAGATGCGTTTCGCATTTGCCAAGGAGGAAATCAGCATGCCCTATCAGCCTCCGGACGCCAAGCAACGCGGCGAATTCCACGCCGGTACGGACAGACGCGCCTATCAAATGCTCGGCGCGCATCGGGTGGACTGCCGGGGCGAGGCGTTTTGGCACTTTGCCGTGTGGGCGCCCAACGCGCAGGCTGTGTATGTAACGGGTGAATTCTGCGCGTGGGATGAGCGCGCGCATCCGATGGCAAAGCAATACGACGGCATTTGGGAGCTGCGTCTGCCCGCGGTGGTCTTCACGCCCGAGAGTGACCCCGCAAGGTACGCCTATGAAGAAGCAGCGGAAAAACTGACTTCCTATAAATATGCGGTCGTCGGCGCGGACGGCGCGTGCCACCTGAAAGCCGACCCATATGCTTTCCGCGCCGAGCTGCGCCCCGGCAGCGCCAGCCGCCTATGCGAAATCGACGGCTATACGTGGGGCGATCAGGCGTGGATGAATGCGCGCGCGACGTGGGACGCGTATCACAGCCCCGTCAATATCTACGAAATGCAGCTTGGCTCGTGGCGGCGCGGCGAGGACGGCGAAATGCTCTCCTACGCGCGGATCGCCGAGCTGCTCATCCCCTACCTTCAGGAAATGCAATACACGCACGTCGAGCTGCTGCCCGTCATGGAGCATCCGCTGGACATGTCCTGGGGTTATCAGATCACAGGTTATTTCGCGCCGACAGCGCGGCACGGCGCGCCCGAGGACTTCATGCGTTTTGTGGACGCGCTGCATCAGGCGGGCATCGGGGTGATCCTCGATTGGGTGCCCGCGCACTTCCCGCGTGACGAAATCGGTCTGCGCCGCTTCGACGGCACGCCCTGTTACGAGCACGCCGACCCACGTCGCGCCGAGATGCCGCAATGGGGCACGATGCTGTTTGACTTCGCGCGCGGCGAGGCGTGCAGCTTCCTCCTGTCCAACGCTTGCTTCTGGCTGGAGATGTACCACGCGGACGGTCTGCGCTGCGACGCGGTCAGCGCCATGCTGTACCACGATTTCTGCCGCGAGCCGGGCGATATGCTGCCCAACCGCTTCGGCGGGCGCGAAAACCTAGACGCGATCGCTTTCCTGCGCCGTCTGAATGAAACGATCTATCACGATTTCCCGGGCGCGATGATGATTGCAGAAGAATCGACCGCTTACCCGATGGTGACAAAGCCCACCTATCTGGGTGGGCTGGGGTTTGGCTTCAAGTGGAACATGGGCTGGATGAACGACATCCTTTCATATATCAAACGCGACCCGATTTACCGCAAGTATCACCACGATAAAATGACGTTTTCGCTGTTCTACGCCTTCAGCGAGAACTATATCCTGCCGTTCTCGCACGATGAAGTCGTGCACGGCAAACATTCCATGCTCGACAAGCAGCCCGGCGACCTCTGGCAGAAGTTCGCGGGGCTTCGCGCGCTGTACGGCTATACCATGGCGCACCCGGGCAAGAAGCTTTTGTTCATGGGCTCGGAGTTCGCGCACTTTATCGAGTGGAAGTATGACGACCAGCTGGACTGGTTCTTGCTGTTGTACGAGCGCCATCCCGAGGTCAAGCGGTGCGTACGCGCGCTCAATACGCTGTACAAAAGCACGCCCGCGCTCTACGAAGTGGACGACGGCTGGGGCGGCTTCCGGTGGATCACCGCCAACGATGCCGACAACAGCGTTCTCGCCTTCCTGCGCGCCGATATGCGCGGGCGGCAAATGCTCTGCGTGTCCAACTTCACGCCCGTTTTCCACCCGATCTACCGTATCGGGCTGTCGGAGAGCGGCACGATCACCGAAATTTTGAATACCGACCGCGCGGAGTTCGGCGGCAGCAATCAGTACAACGCGCTGCCCCTTGCGACCGAGGAAATCATCTGGAACGATTTCCCCTGTTCGCTTGAAATCTGCGTGCCGCCGCTGTCCACGGTATACTTTGACTACGAAATCGCTCCCAAGAAGGCGTTGACCGAGGAAACACAAGCGCGTTCCGATGACCGGGAAGCACAGAAGGAGGAGTTTTGATGATCAGAAAAAAGCAGTGCGTCGCCATGCTGCTGGCGGGCGGACAGGGAAGCCGCCTTGGCGTGCTGACGCGCAACACGGCGAAACCCGCGATTCCCTTCGGCGGAAAATACCGCATCATTGATTTTCCGCTGTCCAACTGCACCAATTCCGGCATCGACGTCGTCGGCGTGCTCACGCAGTACCTGCCGCTGGAGCTCAACGCTTACATCGGCTCTGGCAGCCCGTGGGATCTGGACCTCACCAACGGCGGCGTGTTCGTGCTGCCGCCGTATGTGCGCGGGAAAGTCGGCGAGTGGTACAAAGGTACGGCGAACGCCATATACCAGAACATGGCGTTCATATCGCAGTACGACCCCGATTATGTGCTCATCCTCTCGGGCGACCACATCTATAAGATGGACTACGCCGCGATGCTTTCGCACCACGTCGCGCACGA